>CAZGOM010000031.1:0-44524 GCA_964527265.1 uncultured Phycisphaeraceae bacterium
CCTAGCGTTGTAGTATTAGCCCGACACGTAAAGTGAGGTTCTTGTCGGTTTGGCGTCTTCGCTCAAACCGACATCCCGTTGCGCCAGCTTCCACCGTCACACCTACGACTCGTCAATCGCCTTTCATAAATGGGCAACGCCCCCATCTGGGAGCGGCTCAAGAACTTATCCAATAAGTGACAAAGGAAAGAGGCCAAGACCATCATTTCAATCCAGACGTCGCGAGGCGGCGGGCTAGTTGGGCTTCGTAGAGGTTTGCCGGATCGATTCCGTCGGGCACGGGCTCGATCCACTGCGCTCGCTTGTTGGAAGCGCTCGCCTGATAACCGGCGATGCCGATGAAGTTGGCCTGCATGAAAGATGGCAGCACAGGCAATTTCGAGCCGTTGTGGCGGATGTTCCAAAAGGTCTCACGCACGCCGGTATGCGGGCCACGCTCCGCCATGCCCGAGCTTTCCCACAATCGACTCGGGTCGCCGACGTCCAAATGCGTGAATAGATTTTCATACGGTGCGTTGCGGTGATGGTCCAAGCACAACGACTCGCCTCGGCCTTTCATGAACACGTTGCCAATGGCCCGGCCCTCGACACTCAGGTCGTGAATGAAGAGCGTGCGAATGTCAAAGTCAGTGAACAGGCAATCCTGCGTGCCCTTGCACCATAGCGCGTGATGGCCCGAAGGACTGGGACGTTTGACGGCTCGACACACGACATTTCGAACCGTGCAGAAGTTTGACCTTTGCATATTCACCCCGTTGTCGGCGTCAATCGTCTCGATGTCGCTGACCCAGCAGTTGCTAACCCCGCGCATGAACACCGCGTTGAAACCTTCCTCTAGCAGATGCGCCTTTTTAGGCACGCCGGGAAATTCAAATGTCAGGCCTTCAATCCCGACCTCCTCGACCGTCGGCTCAAACGACCACAACGACGCACCCCATTCGGGTTTGACCGCAATTCGCATCGGTTGATCGACCGTCACGAGTCTGCCGTCCACGGCCACCACGGTCACAATTTGGCTGAAAAACTCCTTCAATTCCTCAAGCGTGCGCGGACCCGCATCTTCGCCACCATGAATTTCCCGTCCCAGTTCCTTGCTGGCGCCCATCACGACGCGCACGCGCGAACCAACCTTCAGTGTGATGTCATCCGATAGTGTGATCAAACGCGATCCGCGCGGCACGGGCTGCGCCACCGAGGTTAGCTTTTGGCCGCGATCCTCACCTTCAATCGTGATGAAACCGCCCGAAAACGAAAACGTCACTTTAGGAGCCTTCGGCTTGGCAGCCATTTGAACCCGCTGCAGCGAACGTGGGATCACCAGCACCGTCTTGCCGCTGCCCGAGCCGCGAAGCACGACGTTTCCGTGGCGAATGGTGACAGGGCTATTAATGAGAAAACGACCGGGAGGCAGAACCACCGCGCCGTTTCGCGTCGTGTCGAGTGCTTTCTGCAAAGCCGGCGCATCATCCGTCACACCGTCACCCGTGAGGCCAACGTCCCCTGCCTGCGTCGCCGCGGGAACTTTGGGAATCGGCCGGTCACCGCAGTGATAGCCCGCCCATGAATAGTCAGGCAACCGCGACTGGGGTGACCACGCCTCACCGTCGCGTCCCCACAGTGCCGATTCACCTGCGTGCGCTGGAGTCTTGGCGATCACAGCCAACATGAGCAGCGCCGTGAACACCATAGCCAAGTGTTGTTTCATGACGTTCAGCATACCTGTCGTTGGCCTGGCGACACGGGTTTCGGGTTGCAGAAAATCCAGGTTGTCGGATTATCGAGCTGTCGGGAGGCCGGGGTGTCGGGTCGCAAGTAAGAGCAAGTCGGAGGGATAAATACATTTTCGGCAGAAAACCTCAGGCATAACCCACCAAGCCCTTACTGCGCATCAACTTATGTCATTTCAATCTAATTTCACAAAACGGCAACGCCCCCATCATCAAAGAGATTAAGAAAATCGATACTGCTCGTCCTGCAGAGACAAGGGGGACTCTTTGGTTCTACTAAGAACTCCGAATCCCTGCCTTCAGTCCCTCGAAAATCCACCAACATCTCATCACGCTGCACCATGATTTTCCTCTCCCCCAAATCCAAAGGATCTTTGTTATGTTATAACATTTAACCGCTCTTATTCACCACCTTCAGGTTCCCAAGAAAAAATGAGAAGCAACGCAATCAAAATCGTTTCACGTGTCTGTCTCGCGGCAGCCATTCTGGGGCTCACGTTCACCAGCGCCCGGGCTCAGGAAGCCGACATGCCAGCTGCTCGCCGCGCCGCCGCGGCCAAGCCGCGTCCGCTCATTTTTAACAACGATGGCGGCGAGCTCACCGGTTCCCTGCAAGCCCCCACAGCGGAAGAAATCCTCAAATACCGCACCTTGCCGCTCAAAGACACCCCCGTTTCCACTGTCTTTTTCTGCCCCCGCAGTTCGCCGTTCGGCACGTTCACCTATCCGACAAAAATCGGCGATGTCTTCACCGCCGCCGAAGGCCACTATGCAACAAATATCATGGCCCAGGTCCTCAAGGCCAACATCGACCCATTCATGGTCATCAACAATTTCCTCCATGAGCACAAAAAAGAACTCTTCTTTTCCATGCGCATGAACGACACTCACGACATAGAACCTAAGCGCTACGGCCCGATCATGCTCCGTAACAGCCGGCTCAAGACCCAGCACCCCGATTGGCTGCTCGGCACGAAAGAAAAACCCACCAAATACGGCGGTTGGACCGGCGTCGATTACGCCCGCCCCGAAATTCGCGACCTCGCCCTCAGCTATTTCACCGAAATCTGCCAGAACTACCCCGTCGATGGCATCGAGTTGGATTTCTTTCGCCACATGATGTTTTTTAAGAATCCCTCGCGAGGCCTTCCCGCCACCACTGAAGAACTCGCGGCTATGACCGATCTCGTGCGTCGCATCCGTAAAATGGCCGATGCCGAAGGCGCAAAGCGCGGCCGGCCGATCTTAATCGCCATGCGCCTCCCTGATTCAATCGAGTACGCCAAAGCCGTGGGCCTCGACATGGAAACCTGGCTGCAGGAAGGATTGCTCGACATTCTCGTCACCACCAGCTACATCCAGCTCAATCCATGGGAATACAGCGTCGCCCTCGGGCACAAATACGGCGTCAAGGTTTATCCCTCGCTCGATGACAGCCGCGTCCCCGACGCCGCAGCGTTGGCGGTCCGCCAGTCAGATTCGGCTTATCGCGCCCGGGCCGCCGCCGCCTGGGCTCAGGGCGTCGATGGCATCTACCTGTTCAATTACTTTGAAATGAACACCAATCTGTATCAGGAATTGGACGACCCGAAAAAACTCATCACCCTCGATAAAGACTACTTTGCCAGCTATCGCGGCGTGGGAACCAATTTGACATACCCGCCTCAGCCATTCCAGCGCTTGGCCACGCTCAATCCCAGCAGCCCGTTGGCGCTTAAACCCGGAAAAAAAACGTCGGTGGATATTTATTTGGGAGAAGATTTCGCCGCAGCTCAAAGCCAGGGAAAAACACCCCGCATCACCTTGCGTTTGCGCCTGCCGGAAATCACCGATCCCGGCCAGGTGACCGTCCTTTGCAACGATCGCCCGATGACGCAAGGAAAAGTCGTCAATGGCGATCCGCTCTTACAAAACCGCGACTTTCCCATTAAAAATGGCACATCACTCGTTTCTCCCGACCGCTGGGTGGAGTTTGAATTGCAGCCCGACCAACTCAAATCCATTCGCAACACAATCACCCTGACGCCCGCCGTCGGTTCACCCGTAAAAACCTGGAGCGATCTGAACATTCGGATCCGCTACAAATAACCGCCACAGCCCCAATTTCTGGGATGGCGTGCCATGCTCTCGTCCGCGTGAGCATGTCTTGCTCACGCTTTCATAGGGTCGTGTGCCGCCTCATCGAAACCTCGACTACCATCCTTGCATTGTCTTCTCAAAAACTCCTCTTGAATCAATCCCAGCATTCCATACAATGGATTATGTAATAACATTTCCCGTTCCTGTGTCCGCCATCTACTTTTTCACCCGGGCCCCACGACTATACCCATGCCAAAACATCACCATTCCAACTCCGCTTTCAGCATTGTTGAGCTCCTGGTCGTCATCGCCATCACCGCCATCATCCTCTCCGTCTTCCTCCCTTCCCTCAAAAGTGCGCGTGACGTCGCCAGACGTACGCTCTGCGCCAGCGCCATGCGCCAGCAGGGCATGATGCTCGGCATGTACGCCTCGGACACCAAAGACTGGGTCCCCCAACCTGGCGTCCGCCACCGATGGATCCAGGGTGCAGGCTACCTCATCGCCGGCGCTTCCTTCGTCAATCTCCGCTGCGAAAAAGGCGACGGCCCCGATTGCCCCGAAGGCATCCAACTCGGCTGGAACCGCGTCACGCCCACAGGTTTCGGCTGGTTCTTCTGGATGGGCTACGCCTCGCCGTTCGGCAATAAAAGCGTCAAGCGCGGCATATGGGAATGCCCCGATGTCCTCCCCGGCTTCGTCGCCTCCGCCGCCAACAACAATGGCCTCACCGAAAGCGCTTGGCGCGACCTCAATAACAACAACAATTACGCCTACACCACTCAACTCTCCAAACGCGACATGTTCCCCTCCACCATCGTCAACCCCGAAGGCGCAGGCTGGGATTGCCAGCCCCACGGCGGCGGAAACTACATCCACCGCGGCTGGTACGGCGGCAACAAAGTCTCCAGACTCAAACCAAACCACACCGTCGCCGTCGATGGCGAAAAACAACTCTACAGCACCGTTTACGACGGCGTCACCAACTATTCCGACCCGCACGGCAACGGCATCAACATCCTCGCCAACCATGGCGGCGTTAAATTCGCCGCCAAAGACATCAACGGCTACAAACCCCACGTCTATTTCTCCATGACTGTCGAAGGCAGAACACTCGTGCAAGCCCTCTCCAGCACCGGCGCCAACTCCGGCTATGCCTACGCCGGCAACAACGCTCTTCCAAACCTTTGGTCCTACTACGACGCACAATAAATGCCCGGCAAGATCTTGTGGTGTTTCAATTATCAATTGACGGATCGACTATTCTGCGTGCCATGCTCTCGTCCGCGTGAGCATGTCTTTTCTGCTTCTTCCATCCATCAGTTTTCACTTGAAAGACAACTGATAAATCATCCACCACCTCATTTTCCACCGCACCACGCCATAAAAAAAACCCCGCACGCCCCCGAGTCGTCGGAAGTCACCCGCGTTTCGCCTCGTCGAGGCCGCCGCTGACGTCTTCGCTGAGCAGGGCTATGCCGATGCCACCGTCCGCCAGATCTGCGACAAAGCCAATGCAAACGTCGCCGCCATCAACTATCACTTCCGCGATAAGCAGGGTTTATACACTGAAGTCATCTGCATCCTCCGCGATAAAGTGTTTGAACAGGCTTCCTTCCAGCAGGCCAGCGATGAAACTCAGCCCGCGCCCATACGTCTCCGCGCCTTCATCGCCTCCATGCTTGAGCGCACCATCTCCGACATGCCCTGTGCTCAGCTCGGCAAGATCATGAGCCGTGAAATGGTCGAGCCCTTACCGGTCTCCACGCCCTCTCCAATGACGCCATTGATACCGCCCTCGCCTGGGCGCAGGCCCGCAATGCAGCCATCCTCCTCCCATCCCTCGCCGGCCCCCCGCCTTCTACCCCGCCATGTCCGCCCAGATCACCCGCTTCGACGCCCAACCCATCTCCCTCTGCGACACAACCGGCGACCTCGACTGGGCCCAGGAACTCCTCAGCACCGTCCTCGGTTGCAATTAGTGCGCCGACGCATTTAAAAGTGTGGCTGGCTGGGGTTACCTGATCTTTCCCCATATCTTTGTCTTCATCCTGGAGGGATGACAGAATTTAACCGGTGGTTGAATGTGTACCCACCACACCACCGCGAAAAACAAAGAATAGGCTCTTGCTCGCGCCATCTTCCATGCAGACAGCCTATAACGACTCAAGCACCCAGTTTAAATCCCACTCTGTGAGAATTGCTCGTCTGCCGGCTTTGTTAAGCTGTTATTGACTCCACACCCCGGGAGCCGGGATACCGCCATGAACCGTATTGCCACGCTCGTGCTTTTCATCACCCTCAGCGCTGCTCTCTTGGGCCTGGGCAACACCGCCTTTGCCCGCGCCGCGCCGGTCACTTACAACCAGGTGATTCGGGAATCCCCGATCGCCATTGTCGGCGAAGTCACCGCCGTTAACGAAACCGGCAACGCCGCCACCGTCAAAGTCATCCAGACCCTCAAAGGCCAAACCCAGGCTCAGACCCTCACCGTCACCCCAATCAAAACGATCCATTGCGCTCTCAATTTCCTGGATCACAAAGTCGGCGAGCAGCACATCTTTTTCGGATCCATCCAGGCCCCCGGCGTTTTGACCCTCCCCTGGCAGGCGCGCGCCACCATGCCGTTTGCCTCAAACATTGAGAAGAAACGCCCCTACGACATCAATATTTCCATCGAAGCCGCCAAAAAACTAATACAAGCCAACGACATCGAAGACCCTCTCAAGCGCACCCTTGCCATCCTTGAACTCGCCGCCATCGATAACCTTCAGATTCAAACTGCCGTATTCGGCTTTTTCTACGAAGACGATTTCGTCAAAATATCTCGCGAAAACCAGGACACCTACCTCCCCGTCATCATCAAGCTCCTCGATCAAGAGCTTCCAACGGCGCAAAAGATCGGCATTTGCGCACTTGGCGGTAAATCCATCCCACAGGCGCTTCCCCGGCTCATCGAACTTTCCAAATCCAGCGATCCCGGCATCGTCTCCAACGCGATGCAAGCACTCCGGCGTTACCCTGAGCAGGCATGGCTCCCCATTGCGCTTGAACTCGCAAAACACACCAATCCCGGAGTGCGAGCCGCCGCCCTCATCGCCCTGAGCGATTCCAATGATATCGCCGCCAAAGAAGCCCTCCAGGCCGCCCAGTCCGACCCCGATCCAAACGTCCGGCGCATCGTCGGCCCATGAAATCGTCTCGACCATCAGTCTCTGCCATTGGGACTTTTGAATAATCCTTTCCGGCTGTCATGCCAATTCACCATCAGCTTTTTCTGACTGCGAAATATCCGGCTTAACTCTTTCCCCTGCGGCGATTTGTTCACATGTATTTAAATCCCATCTCTTGCTTACATGCTACAGTCTCGGTACACTCAATCGACTGATTAAAACAGTTGTTTGATATGCTTGTTTGAAACCGAGCCTTCAAGCCTTCCGAAAGCAAGCCGTGCCCCGTACCGCCTTCTCTAAAAAAACCCCGCACGCCGCCGAGTCGCCGGAAGTCACCCGCGTTCGCCTCGTCGAGGCCGCCGCTGACGTCTTCGCTGAGCAGGGCTATGCCGATGCCACCGTCCGCCAGATCTGCGACAAAGCCAATGCAAACGTCGCCGCCATCAACTATCACTTCCGCGATAAGCAGGGTTTATACACTGAAGTCATCTGCATCCTCCGCGATAAAGTGTTTGAACAGGCTTCCTTCCAGCAGGCCAGCGATGAAACTCAGCCCGCGCCCATACGTCTCCGCGCCTTCATCGCTTCCATGCTTGAGCGCACCATCTCCGACATGCCCTGTGCCCAGCTCGGCAAGATCATGAGCCGTGAAATGGTCGAGCCCTCGCCGGCCTTTGACGAGATCGCCCATAAATACGCTGGCCACCAGGCCAAAATCGTCCGTGACATCGTCCGCTCCATCGTCGGCCCCGATGTCTCTGAAGCCAAGCTCGATCTCTGTATCACCAGCATCATCGGCGCCTGCCTCGTTTATCATCATTGCAAGCCCATGATCCAGCGCCTTGCCGCTCCCACTCCCGAGGGCGATTTCTACGCCCCCGCACGTCTCCCTGAACTCGCAGATCACATCGCTCAATTCGTCCTTCACGGCCTGCAAGGCATCAAGAAAGACGCCGCCCGCAAGGGAGCCACCAAACCATGATCTACATCGCCATCCGCATGCTCATGGGTGATAAAGCCAAGTACATCGGCATCCTCATGGGCCTCACCTTCGCCTCGCTCCTCATTACCCAGCAGGCCGCCATCTTCGTCGGCCTCATGTCCCGCACCTTTGGCTTCATCACCGACTTGGGACAACCCGATATCTGGGTCATGGACAAAAAAGTCCAGTTCATCGACGACGTTAAACCCCTCCAATCCACCATGCTCTACCGCGTGCGCGGCATTGAAGGCATCGAATGGGCCGTCCCCCTTTACAAAGGCCTCCTCAAAGCCCGCCTCCCAACGGGCAACTTCCAGACCTGCAACGTCATCGGCATCGACGATTCCACTCTCGTCGGCGGGCCCCCGATCATGATCGAAGGCACCCTCGCCGATTTGCGCCAGGCTGACAGTGTCATCGTCGATATCGTCGGCGCCACCACCAAGCTCGCCAACCCCGACCCCAAAGACCCCACCAAGCTCATTCCTCTCAAAGTCGGCGACACCCTCGAATTAAATGACTATCGCGCCATCGTCGTCGGCATCTGCGAAACCACACGCACTTTCCAGTCCCAGCCCGTCATCTACACCACTTACAACCGCGCCACCCGCTTTGCCCCCCAGGAGCGCCGCCTCCTGTCCTTCATCCTTGTGCAGGCCAAGCCCGGCGTCGATATCCCCGATCTCTGCCGCCGCATTGACGAGCACACCGGCCTGGCCGCCTACCCCAAGCAGGCCTTCAAAGACCTCACCGTCAATTACTTCATGAAGTACACCGGCATCCCCATCAACTTCGGCATCGGCGTCGTCCTCGGCTTCGTCGTCGGCACCGCCATCTCCGGACTCCTCTTCTACAACTTCACCCAGGACAACCTCCGCTATTTCGGCGCCCTCAAAGCCATGGGCACTTCCGACGCCACCCTTTTGCGCATGATCCTCTTCCAGGCCCTCACCGTCGGCTTCATCGGCTACGGCTTAGGCGTCGGCATCGCCTCCCTCCAAGGCTATCTGCTGGGTAAAACCGAGCTCTCCTTCCTCCTTCCCTGGCAACTGCTCGTCATCAGCTTCGGCGCCGTCATGCTCATCTGTGCCGGCTCCGCCCTCATCAGCATGATCAAAGTCATCCGCCTCGAACCCGCCGTCGTCTTCAGAAGTTGATTCTTGCGTATCACTCTCAAGACTTCCCCAAGGATCTCCTCCTTATGAGCCCAGACGCTCCACAACAATCAGCCCCGCCCGCCACGGACGCCGCCCGCAACGTCGCCGTCCAGTGCCGCCAGGTCGTCAAGACCTACGGCGCAGGCGCCACCTCCGTCTACGCGCTGCGCGGCGTAGATCTCGACGTCTACTCCGGCGAACTCCTCATGCTCGTCGGCCCCTCCGGCTGCGGAAAAACCACCCTCATCTCCGCCGTCGCCGGCATCCTCGACCGCGATTCCGGCGACTGCCGCATCTTCGGCGAAGACGTCCAGAAAATGCCCGGCCACAAGCGCACCCGCTTCCGCGGCCAGCATATTGGCTTCGTTTTCCAGGCCTACAACCTCATTCCCGCACTCACCAGCGCAGAAAATGCCGCAGTTCCGCTCATTATTAACGGCGAATCGCGCTCCCGCGCCGTCGCAAAGGCCCGCGATCTGCTCGCGGAAGTCGGTTTTAACTCCCGCCAGATGGAAAGCTTCCCAAACAAGCTCTCCGGCGGCCAGCAGCAGCGCGTCGCCATCGCCCGCGCACTTATTCACGAACCCAAGCTCGTCGTCTGCGACGAGCCCACCGCCGCCCTCGACCATGACACCGGTCAGCGCGTCATGCGTCTTTTGCGTGAAATTGCCTTGAAAGGTAATCGCTCCCTCATCGTCGTCACCCACGACGCCCGCATCTTTCATTATGCCGACCGCATCGCCCGCATGGATGACGGCCGCATCGTCGACATCGGCCCCGGTCCAAAGGAAGCCGTCGACAGCCACGGCCACTGAAAAACACCCATTTCAAAACACCTCAACCGCAGCAACCAAAAGTCTCCAGACGGAAGTAGAAACGGACAAGCAATGATCACCAGATACCTCATCCCACTGCTGGCAATCGCCGGTTTATGCTTCGGAATCTTCATGGTTTTCCGCGGCGCCCGCGAGGTTGTCCCCGCCGCCCCCCTCCAGCCCCCCCCAAAATCCCCCTACACCCAGTTCATCGCCGCCTCCGGCCTGGTCGAAGCCAGCACCGAAAATATCGCCATCGGCTCGCCGGTGGGGGATGTCGTCACCAATGTCGCCGTTAAAGTCGGCGATAAAGTCAAAGCCGGCGACATCCTGTTTCAGCTTGATGACCGCACTCTTCGCGCCGAGATGCTCAGCCAGAAATCCCAGGTCGACGCCGCCCAGGTCCAGCTTGAAAAGCTCAAATCCAGCCCCCGCGCTGAGGAAATCCCCCCGCTGGAAGCCCGCGTGATGGAGGAGGAGGCCAATCTCGCCCAGATCAACGCGCTTCTGGAAATGTGGGAAGCCGTCAAGGACCCCCGCGCCGTCAGCAAGGAAGAACTCACCCGCCGCCGCACTCAGGTGAAAATGGGCGAGGCTCGCGTCGCCTCCGCCAAGGCCAATCTCGCGCTTTTGAAGGCCGGCAGTTGGAAGGAAGACATCAAGGTCGCCCAGGCGTCTCTGGATGCAGCAAACGCCCAGCTTGCCGCCATCCAGCTCCGCCTCGACCGCCTCACCGTCCACGCTCCCAAGGACGGGCAGATTCTCCAGCTCAACATTCGCCCCGGTGAATTTGCTTCCGCGGGCCTTCTCGCCAAGCCGCTCGTCGTCATGGGCGGCACCGCTGTTCTCCATGTCCGCGCTGATATTGACGAAAACGATGCATGGCGCTTCAGCAAGGACGCCAAGGCCATCGGCTACGCCCGTGGTAATCGCACCATCTCCACGCCTCTGGCCTACGTTTACACCGAGCCGCTTGTCGTCCCCAAAAAATCCCTCACCGGCGAATCCACCGAACGGGTCGATACCCGCGTCCTCCAGGTCCTTTACGCCTTTGATCCCGCCAAGGTGAATCTCTACGTCGGCCAGCAGGTCGATCTCTTCATCGAAGCGGTCCCCGCAGGTGAGCCTGCATCCGCTGCGCAGCACGCACCCGCCACGCAGAAGGCAGGCGTTCAATGACCCTCAGCCGCTTCCCGATTTCCCGGTCCGCAGGTCTCGCCGCCATGGCGTTGTCCCTTACCACTCTCGCCGGCTGCAGGACCGGTCCGGATTTCACCCAGCCTCCCATCGAGACCGCAAACAGCTGGACCATGGACCCATCCACCATCGGTGCGGCCACCACCCAGCCAACTTCCACTCAACCCACCACGCAGCCTGATTCGGCCGCGCAGATCACCCGCTGGTGGGAAGCCATGGATGACCCAGTCCTGACCGGCTTGGTCACCCAGGCCATTGAATCCAACCTCGACCTCAAACGTGCCGAGCAGCGCGTTTTGGAAGCCCGCGCCCAGCGGAAAGCCCTTGATTCCGGCCTTTATCCCACGGTAAATGCCGGTGGTGCTTACACCCACAGCCACCGCAGCCTCAGCACCAACCAGAATTTCCCCGGCAATCCTGTTGACCAGAACAACTGGTCCGCCAATTTTGACGCTTCCTGGGAGCTTGACGTCTGGGGCCGCGTCCGCCGCGGCATCGAATCCGCCGATGCCCAGCTTCAGGTCGAAGAAGAAACCCGCAATGACGTTATCGTCACTCTGCTCGGCGACCTCGCCCGCAATTATGTCGAGCTCCGCGGCGCGCAGGCGCGCGCTAAGGTTGCTCGTGAAAACGTCGCTCTCCTGCGTGATTTTCAGGGCCTCGCCCAGGCCAAGTACGACGCGGGGCTCGTCAGCGAGCTCGACGCCAAGCAGGCCCAGGCCCAGGCCGCACAGGCTCAGGCCGGTATCCCCGTTTTGGACGACGAAGCCCGCCAGGCCTCGCTCCGCATCGCCACGCTCCTTGGCAAGCAGCCCGTGTCCACTCAGCATCTCTTGGAAAATCCGCCCGTCCTGCCTGATCCAAGACGCATCATCGGCCTTGGCGTTCCGGCCGATGTGCTGCGCCGCCGTCCGGACGTGCGCGCCTCCGTGCAAAACCTCGCCGCCGCTACCGCCAATCTCGGCGTCTCCGCCGCCGAGCTTTATCCACGCCTCACGATCACCGGTGTATTCGGCTTTCAGGGCATCAGCTTCACCGATCTGTTCAATATGAGCAGTCGCTACTACTCCATCACCCCTGACATACGCGCCCGTATTTTCGACCGTGAACGCATCCGCCAGGAGATTCTCGTCTCAGACGCCCGCGTCAAGCAGGCCGCTATTACCTACGAGAAAACCATCATCGTCGCCGTTCAGGAAGTCGAATCGGCCATCGGCGCCATCAAGGCTCAGACCGACCGCGAAGGCCAGCTCACCGAAGCCGTCGAAGCCGCCGAAGCCGCCGTCCAGATTTCTCGCATCCAATACGAGCGCGGCATTGCCGACTACCTCTCCGTCATCAACGCCCAGCAAAGCCTCAACGTCGCCCGCGATGCACGCGTCGCCACCCAGCAGGCTCGCCTCACCCAAGTCGTAGCCCTCTACAAAGCCATGGGCGGCGGCTGGGAAGGCGTCCCCATGCAAGCCGTCCCTGTCGACACCAACAGCCCGTACTTTCGCGAAATTACCCGAGTCAAATAACCCCAGAATCGTCCATAGCTGTCTGCGTCGTCACGCCCCCACAGTTCTCCCCACCTTTGCCTCAAGCCCTGACTCCGGCGGCAAAAGATCCTCCGCAGGGACATCCGCCACCACCACCGACCACGCACGGCCCTCGGGCGTGGGGCCGCCCTTGGCCTCATATTTCTCCAGCACATCCATGCTGAAGACATGCGCGGCTTCGCTTCCCCATGTTGTCAGGGGAATGATCCGCAGTCCCTTGGTTCTCACGGGCAAAGCGACACGCACCAGCCGCTGGTAGTTATTCGCCTCCTCAAACACCGCCTCCCAATTTCCCTCGCCATTCATCGCCTCCACGCGATACGCGCGAAGCACGGTGGAGGGCACCAGTGCCTTGTTTCCCTTCTTGGGAAACCGGCACGGCATCACCTTCGCCAGACTCATATTGCTGTCCAGCACCAGCCGCAATCCCTCCACATTCACCGCCTGCTCCCATGTGATCGTCACCGGGCTTCCCAGCGGCCCTTTCCATAAGTGCGATTGCGATCCGATCATTCGTTCATGCCCATCCACCAGGTTTCCCGTGTCATCCCCGTATGAACTCAACTTCGCAGCCCGCGTTAGTAACGACCCTTCCCGCGCCAGCCCCGGCAGCCAGATGTCGTCATCCATCAGCGTCCGCTGAAGCTCTGCGATCCGCGAGGGGTACAGCGACGCCGGGTCGCATCCGTAGCGTGTGCATAACGCTGCCGCCGTTCCCGCCGCCTGCCCCAGGATGCTCGTCGTGGCCATCACCCGCGTGCTCGAAAGCGCCGCATGCGTCACGGAAATGTTGCGTCCCGCCATCATCAGGTTCGGGACATTGATCGAATATAAACATCGGTAGGGGATGCCGTACGGCGAGGGCGCCGGGTGAAACAGTGTTGGCTTCCCGGGATACAAAAGCCCCGCCGGATGGTGGTCGTCCATCGTCCATCCGCCGTAGGCGATGATGTCCGTAAACGCGCCTCCTCCGCGCACATCGTTCTGTGTCAGGGTATGCCCGCCCACATAGCGCCTGTTCTCCCGTTTTCCCGGCAGCGACCCCATCCACTCCAGCCCCCAATTTTCCAGGCTTTGCCGTTTGGGCCCGCGGTTTTTGATGTAATCCCACACCCCGTACCCCACGCACATCAGCTCATGGGTGATCTTATCGGTATCGCGGATTGTGTTGTTCAGTCCGCCCAGCTCCAGCCACCAGAAGTTCCCGCCGCCGCCTGTTTCCCGGTTGGGCAGGTCGGCTTCGGTGTGGAATTTATAAGCCCATTTGGGGGCGATAAACGGTTGCGGCTCCTCGGTCTCACGCATCTGGATCAGAAGCGAATTCCCCATCGTCTTGTTGTCCGCCTTGGTCGGTTCGATGTCTTCATCAAACTCCGCCCGCGCTTCGCGGCCCCAGCGCACCTGCGCCCCGGTGATGGGCGCCAGCACGCTGTCGCCTGAGCAATCGATGAAATACTTCGCAGCAATCGTGTGCCATGTCTGGCTCGTCAGGTGCCATGCCGTGATGCTCTCCAGTCTTCCCCTGGCCATGCGGCCCGCGCAGCACGAAGCATTCAACAGCAGCGTCAATCCCGGGCAGAACGCCGCTTTTTCATACAGCACGCTGTCCCAGATGGAATACACCTGCGTCGGGTTTCGATAGCAATTTTCAAGCTGAATTTCTTCCAGGATCCCCGTTTCCTTCATGTTCTTCCCGTGTGCCCCGCCGATCCACATGCGCACTTCCGAAGACGCATTGCCCCCCAGCACCGGCCGGTCATGGACCAGCACCGTCCTGGCTCCATTTCGCGTTGCCGCCACCGCTGCGCACAGCCCAGCCATCCCGCCTCCCACCACGCACACATCAAACTCCCGCGTGATCCGGTCAAACGGCGTATTGGCCAGCAGTGAATCGGTGGCGTCCAGGCTCATGCGCTAATCCTTCAAATAAGTGATGCAGGAACTTCACCCGGACGCATGCGATGGTAGCCTGTTTTTCTTCGGCTGGCGCGGCAGGAGGCTGTAACACAAGCGCAAATACCTGCCTCGGTTATCATTCATTCCTTCAACCAAGGAACCTCACCATGCATCTTGAAAACGGCGCCGTCACCCCCGCTTGCGCGGCCATCTCCTTCGGCATCAGCACCCTCGCGGTCTCCGCCGCGGCTCTCGTCCTCCGCCGCGAAACCCAGCCATTCAAAAACCTCCCGCTCGCCGTCACGCTCGGCAGCGCCGTCTTCGTCGGCCAGATGATCAACTTTCCCGTTTCCGGCCTTTCCAGCGCCCATCTCATCGGCGGTGCGCTCCTGGCCTGGGCGCTCGGCCCCGCCGTCGGCCTTCTCACCATGGCCACGGTTTTGGCCACCCAGGCCCTCTGCCTCGGCGATGGCGGCCTTATGTCGCTCGGCGCAAACATCCTCAACATGGCCGTTCTCCCTGCGCTCGCCGTCACGGCCGTCAAACGCCTGGCTTTCACCAGGTCTGCTTTCGGTGAATACGCAGGTCTCGCCCTCGCCTCCGCAGTCGCAACCCTTATCGGCGCGGCAGCCCTGGTAGGGGAGGTCGCCCTCTTCCGCGCCGACACCCACGGCGGCAGCCTCAGCCAGTTTGCTTCCCAAATGATCTCCAGCCATGCGTTCATCGCCATCATCGAAGCCGTTCTCGCCTGCGCTGCTCTCGCTCTGGTCCGCGCTTTCGTCTCCCGCGAAGGTCAGGCCACCCGCTCAGGCGCTTTCGCCTTCGCTGGCCTCACACTGGCTCTCATTGCGCTGGTCCCCGTGGGTTCTCAGCTTAAGGATGGTTATGAAGCCGCCGCCCATGCCGCGGGTCTGGGCGCCATGATTGAATCCTCCTCTGCCCCTGCCCAAGCTGCGCAAAACCTGCAGCAAACCCTCGTTAGCCTCTGGCCCGCGCAGGAATTTCTCCACGCTGCGCTCACCACCTTGGCTTTCGCGGGCATCCTTGCCCTGGTGCTTTGGGGCGCCACCCGCATCGCCAGGCAAGCGCCGCTCGCCGCTAAATGATCTGGCTCAGACTTGATCGAGTGTCCGGGTTATCGCGTATCCATGCCTCGCAATGAAACATGCCCGTGCCTCAAAAGGGCATTTACTGTTAACTGAAATTGACTTGTTTGAAGCCTCCCGACAACCCGACACCCCGATAACCCGGGCGCATGTGCTTATGAAACCTCAAGCCACCGTCCGCTCGATCGCCGTCGTCGTCGCCCCTGCGTTGTCCGCACTGATCACCACCACCTCGCCTCGCCCGCCCAGCCCGAACCGCTTTTCGATCTGTCCCGCCAGCGCGTCTGCTCGATCCTCGTCCGACACGAACGCATACAGCGATGGCCCCCACGAGCTCTGCCCCACACCCGCGATTCCCTGCCCCCGCGCATAATCCACGATCTCCTGCAAGAGAGGGCTGGCATACACCCCGCCTTGCGCCTTGGCATAGCACTGTCCCGCAAGCTGCTGCAATTCAAACAAGCTCTGCCCGAAATGCTTGATATCCCGCTCCGCGATTCCCGGCGCAAGGCCCATCAGCACCAATCGGCACATCTGGTCCGTCACACTCGCCGGAAAATCCGGCATCTCCTTAAACGCCTGCACCTCACGCTGACCTGCCAATCCATCCAGAGCGCGCGGCCTGATCAGCACAATTCGCCAATCCTGAGGAAACGCTTGCCGGATCACCACGGGCGCCAGCGCATCCTCCATCGTCTTACCCCCATCCACCAGAAACCCGCCCTGAAAAAAGCCATGCACACCGATCCCTGAACGCTTTCCCCGCCCAGTCAGCCGCGCCAGGAGATCTGGTCCCGCAGTCGGCACACTGTGCCCCTTTTGCCCATAAACCGTGCAAACCCCTTTAGCCACCGCCATCGCCAACTGCGTTCCCGATCCCAGCCCCGTATGTGGCCGTGGCACGCGCGTCACATCCACCCGCAGTCCAAGCCGAGGCAATTTGTAGTATTCCGCCAGCCGCTCCACCGTCATTCGCGCGTATTCCCCAGCCTTGTCCCCCATCCGGCCCACGGCTTCAATCAACCCCGCACTCCCCATCTCCCGCACCGTTACCACCGTCTCAGGCCAATTCACCATCAACCCGGCGCCGCCGAATTGTCTCGCGCCGTCGCGGGTGTAAGCCAGCAAGCCAAAGTGCAGACGCGCAGGTGTACGGATGATCACGCCCATGTTCGGACGGAATTATAGCGCCATAACTCCATAAACGATATGCTTTTTCAAATCCCCGCGCCCAGTCGGTAAAGCATTCGGGGCCTCGCCTTCTGCTTCTTCCAGAACCCAGAACCCACAACCCACAACCCAAACTCCTCATGCTCCCACCCCACGCCCCCGATGAAATGCTGGTCGAAGGCCTCATGCTCACCCTGTCATCGGTTGATCCTTCCTCCCAATCCGGCAACCTCGCCCCCATGGGCCCCATCGTCACGCCTGACTTCTCCCGCTTTACCTTTCGCCCCTTTAAAACCTCCTCCACCTACAAAAACCTCAAGGCCATCGGCCAGGGCGTCTTCCATATCACCGATGACGCCGCCATGATCGCTCGCGCCGCCATCAGCAAAATCCCCCTCGACACCGTCGACACCCGCTCCGCCTCCCAAATCCGCGGCTTAATCCTCACCTCCGCCTGTCGCGCCTACGAACTCAAAGTCGATTCCATTGACGACAGGGAAGATCGCACCACCATCCTCGCCCACCCCGTCCACGTTGAACAACTGCGCGATTTCTGGGGTTTCAACCGCGCCCGCCATGCTGTTCTGGAAGCCGCCATCCTCGCCACCCGTCTCCACCTCACCGGCCCTCAGCCCGTGTTGGCTGAATACGCCAAGCTCCAAATATCCATCGATAAAACCGGTGCCCAGGCTGAGCACCAAGCCATGGCCATGCTCCGCAAACACGTAGAAAACTGGCGCAATGACTTCCCCTGACATCTGCTCTTTCGACGCTGGACCCAGGACCCTGGACGCGGGACTTTTTCCTCCTCACCACCACAAAAAATGCCGCGCCACCGCCCAGTACGCCCAGAGCACCGGGCTCGCCACATACTTGATCAAAGGCGATTTCAACTGCTCCGTTTTGATCTCCCCCACAAACACATCGGTGAACCACGAATCGCTCACCCGTCGCTCTGAGCGCAATCGCCGCCGCTCCTGCGCAATCTTTCCCGGCGCCCCCAGTACATACTGATACGCCTTCATGCGCTGGCCCAACAGTCCCTTGGCCAGGGCAAACACCCATTGCCCTGCCTCCATGAAGAGGAATGCCGGGAGAATCACGATCAGCGTCCGTTTTTTATAAAACGTCAACAGCATCCACAACCGGTTTTTCTCCAGGTGGAAGTACTGCTTATCGATTGCCGTGAAAGTGTATTTGTGTTCCACCCGTGCGCTGGGCACGCTCCAGCTCGCGTGCCCCGCCATCCGCAGCCGCCACGAAAGATGCGTGTCTTCCAGATAGAGAAAAAAATGCGTGGGAAAAAGCGTCTCAAATTTCTTGATGAGCGACACGCGCACAATCGCACACGCCCCGGAGGCAAATCCAACTTCGAAAGGGGGGTGCTCAACCGTTGAATCCACCTGTCGATACCGCCCTGGGAATCCAAACCCCAGAAAATGGCTCTCGTTTCCATCGGTGTTGATCAGGTGCGTCTCCGGATTCAGCAGGATTTTCGCCTGCGCCATCCCGGCTTCCGCATTGCCGTTCATGAATTTCACCAGTTCCGTCAGCCAACCGCGCTGCACCACCGTGTCCTGGTTGAGCATCACCAGGTAATCCAACTCCGGCCACATGCGCTGGGCCTGGCTCCATCCCAGGTCATTCCCCCCGGCAAATCCCAGATTGGTTTCCGATTTCACCAGCGTCACCGCTGGGTAAGCGCCGGCCACAAACTCCGCCGTCCCATCCTTGGACGCATTGTCCACCACCATCACCCGCGCGTCGATCCCTGCATCCGCAAACCGCGCAATCGAATCCAGACAATCCCCGATCAGCCCCCGCCCGTTGTATCCCACGATCAAAATGCAAACCAAAGGTTTCAATCGCGCCTCTCGCCCTCGTTCTTTTTCTGCCTCTGACCAGACCTCAGACCCTAGACCCCAGACCCTTCTTCCTTCTCTTCCTTCCCCGCCTTGCTCTTCTTCAACTCCTCCCGCAAAAGCGCCGTTTCCTGCGCCAGGCGCGTAATCTTCCTATCCTGCACGCTCACAATCTTGAGCAACTCGAAAATCATCAGGAGCGCGAAGATGCTCAGCGCCATCACCAGCAGCGTGCTCTTCTCAATCCCCAGAAAATCCGACACTGCCACAATCCCGTCAGGCCAAACCGCCAGCGTCACAAACGGCAAAGCGCACCCGGCAAACAGCAGCGCATACTTTTCCTTGAGCTTCTGCCTCCGCAGGTTCCGGATCGCCTTCCACAAAAGCAGCCCGCCGAACACCAGCAGGATGATGGTTCTGATCATGGTGTTGCCCTCCGTATTGGCCACGGCGACCGCACCATATCCAGCAGCAATGCCGCACCCACCTTGATGACATACAGCACGCCCGCAAAGGTCGATATGCTCGTTGTTCCCGTCGTCCGCTGGTCCATATGCACAGGCTGTTCCACCAGCTTAAACCCATGCCGTATCACCAGCAGCGATACCTCCGGCTCCGGGTAATCCTCTGGATACCAATGCGCAAACGCTTCGATCACCCGCCGGTTGGCTGCGCGGAATCCCGATGTGCAGTCGCTCACACGCACGCCCGTCAGCACCCTGATCAAATTCCTCAGGATGACGATCCCCGTCATGCGGCTTGGTGACTGCCGATACGTCCCTCCGGGATAAAACCGCGTTCCGATCACCAGATCCGCGTTCTCCCGCTTCATCGTTTCAAGCAGCAACGGCACCTGGTCCGCTGGATGCTGCCCATCGGCATCCACTTGAATCGCAATGTCATACCCGTTCTGGAACGCGTACCGATATCCCGTCTGCACAGCGCCACCGATACCCAGGTTAAACGGCAGCCTCAGGCACACCGCATGGCCCGGCACCGCACCCGCCGTCCCATCCGTCGACCCATCATCAATCACCACGATCCCCGCGCCCGGCATATTCGCCCGCAGATTGTCCACCACGCGCGCAACCGAACCCACCTCGTTAAACGCGGGGAGGATAAACAACACCCTAAGCTCGTCGACAATCGGGCTTTCCATATACGCAGATTACTATAACTCCCTATTTGGTCCGCTCTTTGGGGAAATTTAATGCAAAGTCGAAAAACGCCTTGCCGCCCCTTGATTCATGCAGTATGCTGGATAAGTTATAGTCTTCTATCCCTGTCCGGTCCGCAGAGTCGCGGGTTGAGTTATGGGGGTTTGGGCGACGCCGCTTCCCGGGGTGCCGCCGACAGTTTATCGGGAATCAGGAACGTGTCTGTGAACATCTACGTTGGCAACCTCCCCTACACCACCACGCAAGAAGAACTTCACGATCTTTTCTCCCAATTCGGCGAAATCGTTCGCGTCAGCCTTATTATCGACCGTGAAACCAACCGCTCACGCGGCTTCTCCTTCGTCGAAATGGCCAACCATGACGAAGGTCTCGCAGCCATTGAAGCCCTGAACGGCAAACCCTTGAACGGCCGCCCCCTCAAAGTCAACGAAGCCCAGCCCCGCGAAAACGGTGGCGGCGGCGGTGGCGGTGGTGGTTACGGCGGCGGCGGTCGTGGTGGTGATCGTGGCGGCAACGGCGGTGGTTACGGTGGTGGTGGCGGCTACGGTGGTGACCGTGGCGGCGACCGCGGTGGCTACGGCGGCGGCGGCGGTGGCGGGCGCGGCGGTGACCGCGGCGGCTACGGCGGCGGCGGTGGCGGGCGCGGCGGTGACCGCGGTGGCTACGGCGGCGGCGGTGGCGGACGCGGCGGTGACCGCGGCGGCGACCGTTACTAAACCACAAGGCTGAACCAACTCAGCCAAATCAAAAAAGAACCACAGCCGGCGGTGACATCACGTCATCGCCGGCTTCTTTTTTATGTGTCACTGTTGAAATTTCATCGTTTTCCGGAATTCCCGTATGCCTCAGTCCGTCGGATGGACATAAAAATCTCATCTCAGGCTTTTGCGGGTAATGGGTCAGCCGCCTTGTGCATCATGTAAATCTTGGAAATCCTGTAAATCGTGTTAAAAATCTGTCCTCACCACGCACCCTTAAGCACTTTGCAAACCCCCCAACCCTACTTATTCACCATCGCCATCCCATCCGCCGCATACCGCGTACCCTCCGCCACGCCCGGCGGAAACAACGCATCGATCTCCGCCAGTTCCGCCTTCGTAAACACAACCCCGGCCGCCCCCATGTTGTCCTCCAGATACTTCACCTTCTTCGTTCCTGGGATCGGCGTCATATCCTCCCCGCGTGACAGCACCCATCCCAGCGCAAGCTGCGCGGGCGAGCACCCCTTGGCCGCCGCCAATCGCTTCACATGTCCCGCCAGCGCCAGGTTTTTCTCAAATGCTTCACCCTGAAACCGCGGATTCGTATGCCGCCAGTCATCCTTGGCCATGTCCTCCGGCTTGGTGATCGCACCCGTCAAAAAGCCTCTCCCCAGCGGGCTGTACGGCACAAACCCAATCCCCAACTCCCGACACGCCGCCAGCACCCCATTGCTCTCCACATCCCGCGTCCACAGTGAATATTCCGTCTGCAGCACCGCAATCGGATGCGTCTTGGCCGCCCGCCGGATCGTCTCCGGCCCCGCCTCCGACAACCCCAGCGCCCGCACCTTCCCCGCCTTCACCAATTTCCCCATCGCTTCCACGGCATCCTCAATCGGCACTTTCGGGTCAACCCGATGTTGATAAAACACATCAATCACATCCACCCCCAGCCGCTTCAAACTCTCTTCGCATACTTTCGCAATGTTCTCCGGTGAGCTGTCCGCCCCCGATATCTGCCGCGTCTTTCCATCGATCTTGAACCCGAATTTCGTCGCCACTACTAGTTTGTCGCGCTTGGCCGTCTTCAAAAATTTCCCGACCAGCAGTTCATTATCAAACGGCCCGTAAATCTCCGCCGTGTCTAGAAAGTTTCCGCCCAGCTCCACAAACCGCGCCATCACAGCCAGCCCCTGCGCCTCATCTCCCGCCCCATACGCCCACGACATCCCCATGCAACCAAGCCCAATGGGATGCACGCTCAAGCCGGACTTACCTAAAAAACGCCGCTGGGTGGATGCGCTCATCTGGAGTTTCCTTTTTCGGTAGGGGAGTACTCATTATTCCCCAACCGCCAGACCACTTCCACCGCACGTCGAAGATATAAACGGCATGACGCTCCGAACTTTTCAGAATCCCTTCGGTTAAACTGTAGTTCCAAATCTTTCGGGAGCCAGTCATGTTGAAAGTCTCGCTTGTCCTTCTCTGCTCATTGTTTGCATTGGTTCCTCTCATTGCTGCAGACGTCCCCGTCACTCAGCCCGCCTCCAAGCCCGTCGAAGTAATTCCTGACGATCAATCCCTCACCTGGACTGACGCTGCCGGTAAGCCCCTGGTCGGCCTTCATATCAGTCTTCACCGCGATGCCAAGCCCGACTTGGAATACACCACCAACGCCGCCGGCAAATCTTGGCACATAAAGGGTGAGGGATACCGCATGCTCACCCTCACTCATCCAACGTTCAAAATGGAAATCGCTCCCGACTCCTACGAAATTTTCCCCAGCGAACGTAATGCGATCCTTCCGTTTTTCATCACCCCCCGCCATGTCAATGAAATCACCGGCACTGTGCTCGACCCTGCGGGAAGGCCTGTTGCCGGTGCCCGCGTCCGCATTGCCTGCACCACCTTCGACGGCGGCGGTTCCAGTCCTTACTCCTTTAAATGGCTTTTCACCCGGCCCGACGGCACCTTCGCTTTCGCTCACCAGGCCGTCGAAAGACCTGATTTCATCCCGCCCGGCCAGGTTTACCACGTCGATGTCCTGGCCCCCCAGTTCACCGGTCCTCTTCCCCAGCGGGTCCGTGTTCAAGCAGGCAAGCCCGAAACCATCAAGCTGAAGACTCGGCCGCTCCGCAACATCATCCTTCTGGATGCTGAAGGTCATCCGCTCACTCCCACTGCCGCAGCCGTGGCTATGAATGCCTGCCGGCTCCAGCATGAAACCACCCCCGGCGTCGGCACCGAGGGGGTGACGCATGCATCGCTTTTCTCACTCACCAATGTTCCGCTTCCCACCGGCACCTACACCCTTCGCGGCCCGGATCTTCAGTTTGGCCCTCAAACCCTGCCACTTGAAAAGACCGGTGAGAAACCACGCGACCTGATCCTTCAGGCGCCCAGGCCCACCGCCACGCTGCTCACCGTCATTGATGCCGCCACCGGCAAGCCCGCCCCGGGCAAAACCGTCATCGCCTCCACCCATTACTTTCGAGATTCCGACTTTTTCAGCTATCTCACCCCCCAGCAATGGCAGGAAGTCCTCGCCGTAAAAACCCGTGCCGATGTCAAAATGCTTCGAGGCCCCTCCGCCAATTGGTTCAACTCTCTCAGCGATGAATTTGCCGTCTTCACCACCGATTCCAAGGGCCAGGTCGATTTGAAAATCAATCGCCCGGAAGTGATGGATTCCGTTTACGCCATCGTTCTGGGGCCTGATGATTTTCCCCTCCCTGTGCGCATCGAGGCCCTCAGCGAAGGTGGGCTGCCTCAAGCCGCAACCCTTTATCGCTATCCAACCGCCTCCGTGCTCGTCACGCCCGCACGCAAGACCTCTTCCTATGGCACGCGTGCCAGCTTCGCCGCGGAGGTGACGCTGGCTCCCGATGCCTCGGCTGAACTCAAAAAAATCTTTTCTGATTTCCGCTTCGATATCAACAGCGTCGAATCCGGCGTCACCAACCGCCTCACCGTTCCGGCAGGGGTGCCTCTCTATCTCAAGATCCGTGCAGGCGGCGACATGTCCTATCGCTCGCCTCCTTTATTGCTCACCCCCGGCCAGACCTTCGATCTTGGTGAGCCTGCCATCACTCAGCGTGTCGGATATCAGGTTGCCATTTCCGATATCCAGGGACGTTCGCTCCCGCCGGTGCCCCTTTTCGTCAAGCAGGGCGATGGTCCGTTCAAGCCTCTGGTCAACAACGTCGAAACATCTTCCCCCTGGATTGAGTTTGATGGCTACGGCCAATACACCCTCGGCTTTTACGCTCCCTGGCAGGAATATCCCAGCCAACCAGGTAAAGCACCGGTGCAGGAGCCTTTCTACCAGACTCAAATCAACCTCAAAAAAGAAGACAATCCGAAAACTTGCTGGCCCCGCTTCGATGTCGCTTATGGTCACCTTGCTCTTCTCACCCGTCTTAGCGCCATCCCCACCATCTCCTTCACCGATGCCCTCGGCGCACCCATGCCCAAGGGCACTCTTTTGACCTCTCCCGCCAAAGCCGCGCCCACTGCCACGCTGGATGGAAAAGGCTCCCTCTCCGGCAAGGAATTTGCCCGCGTTTTTGATAACAACCTTGTCATCTCCCACCCCGATTACGGCAGCGCCATCGTCAACGATCTGCTTTATCAGACCATCAATTGGAATCTCCCCCAGGCGCTTCCTCTTGCCAGCAGCCAGGTCAGCAGCAAAACCACCGACAACGCTTTTCTGGCCACCGGAACCGTGGTCGATTCTGTCGGCAAACCGATGCCAGGCCTCCGTGTCATGGTTTGTGTCCCCGGCTTTGCGCCCATCCAATCACGCCACGCCCTGCGCAATGCGCCCATCCAGGCCCTCACCGCCCAGGATGGCTCTTATCGCCTCCACCCCATCATCGGAACCACTCCGCCTGCCCGCGTTGCGGAGATCCGAGCAGCAGGCCCCACTGGCTCCATCGCCGTTTCATCGCCCGATCCCTGGGTGTTCGGCTATGCCGGTCCCGTCACCTACGGTAAACCCCAGACCATCACCGCCATCAAAGCCGAGAAAACCTTCACTGTCACCGCGCCGGTCATAAACGGAATGCCGGCCAACCTCGCAAATTGGCGCATTACCTTCAAACCCGCTTCCGGCTCTGATGAAATCCATCTCGGCTACTTTTTCTCCAATCCCGGTAAGCCCATTCCCCTCGCCTACGGCACATACACCGTACCAGTCGGACTCCAACCCCTCATTGTCGACGCACAAAGCCCCGCAAACCTCATCATTGGCCAAAGCCCGCCCCTTGATCCCATGTTCGTCTCCGGTTCTCTCACCGATCGCCTCACCGGCAGGCCCGTCCCCGGCGCACTGGTCCTCGGCGTTTCCTACCCCTCCCGCACAGGCCAGGACATCCCTTTTGTCAACGATGAATTCTGGCAAACCATAGCCTCACTCGCCACGCCTTTCAACGTCCACAAGGAGCTCCCCAGCGGCTTCGTCGGCGCCATCGGTGCCCGTACCGGCGCCCGCGCCGACCCGCGCGGCATATTCCTCATTCCCTATCCCGCAGACCCCGAAAACCGCAGACCCCCGGAACAAGTCTCTCTCTACATCCTCGCCAAAGGCTACGTCCCCATGACGTCCACCTTTGAACTCGCCAAACTTCCCAAGGACAAAAACACCTTCCAGCTCCCGCCCATTCAACTCTTCCCCGCCGCCACCGTCACGCTTCAGCCTGACGAGTTCCCCGGTGCTTCAGCTCTCCCGCCTGACATGCATGCCGCGCGCATCGTCTACCAATGGAACGAAGCTCTCACGCCGAAAATGGAAAATGACCTTGATCTTCCTTCAGCCCTCAAAACATCTTCTAAAACCTTCCTTATCCCCGCTGGTGTTTCCACCCGATTTTTCCTCAACTCCTTCTACGCCTACGGCAACGATGTTCCGCGTCCCGGAATCTATTACCCCGCCTGGGAACAAACCGGCGAGCCCCTTACCCTCAAGCAAGGCGAAGAAGCCACGCTCAAGCTCAAGCGCGTCAAGCAGGTTCCTGTGACCGTCCAGTTCATCTCCCCGGAGGGCAAACCCATCGTCGGTCTTGACGTGAATTGGTTCGTCGCGCTTAAGCCCGACCTGCAATGGCCTGCCTCGCAAGAGACAAACTCCCAGGGGCTCGTCACGCTTCTTCTTCCCGCCAACCGCAAAACCACGCTCACTCTCGCCGCATCCCAGCTTGGGTCCGATTTTCCCCGCATCGAGCAGGACGCTTCCGACGCGCCTTCCACCAAGCCCACCGTCGTCACGCTTACGCCGGAGCAGTGGAAGCGCATTCTTCCCACGCTGCCGACCGCTCAGCCGTCGCTTTCCCCCGTTCTTTCCAATTCACCCGAAGTCCATCCCTGAACTCATCCCCACTTTTTTTACCGCATTCCGGAGTCTCCTCATGAAACATCCTTCTCTCCTCATGCTCCTTGGCGCACTGGCTCTCTCTCTCCTGGCGCACCCCACGCTTTCATCGGCCCAGAATCGGCCAGACCCTGCCCCCAGAGCCCCTGCAGGCAGCAGCGACGAGGCCATCCCCGCGCGTGAAGCCCTCACCTGGACAGACTCCGCCGGCACACCCATCACCAATCTCCAGATCCGCCTGATCAGAAACGCCCGCCCAACCCTTGAATTCATCACCAACGCCAAAGGCCAGACATGGCGCATGCAGGGCGAAAGCTATCAAGCCATCCTCCTCACCCATCATGCCTTCACCATGCAGCTTCCGGCCGGTCAGACCGAGGTGTTTGAAAATGACGGCTTGGTCAAACTCCCGTTTTCCATCACGCCCGACAAACCCAACGACGTCACCGGCACCGTACTTGCCCCCGATGGTAAACCTCTTTCCAACACCAGGGTCCGCATTGCAGGTGCAACCTTTGAAGGAGGGGGGTCCAGCCCTTATTCCCTCAAATGGCTCTCCACTCGCCCCGATGGCACATTCGGCTTCTCCGCCCAGGCCACCTTGAAATCCAACCCTGCCGCTGCCAAAAACCTCGTCTTCCACGTCGATGTGCTGGAGCCTTCCATCACCGGCCCCATCCCCCAGCGCGCCCGCATCCAGATGGGCGCGCCTAAAACCATCACGCTGGAAAAGCCTCCCGTCCGCAACATCGTCCTCGCTGATTTTGATGGCAAGCCGCTCTCTCCCGCCGCCTGCGCGGCTGCCCTCATAGACGCGACGCTCCACCATCAAACCAGCGCACTCATCGAAGCTGAAGGCTCCGTCCGCGTTCCCCTTGAATCCCTTGACTCGCTGCCTCTTCCTTCGGGTAAATTCACGCTTTACTCTTCCGTCGGCCAGTTCGGACCGGCTGTTCTTACCACAGATAAACCCGGCGATCTCATCCTCAAAGCCCCCAAACCTGCCCTCACCCGTTTGACCGTCCTTGACGGCCTCACCGGCAAACCCGCCGCCGGCAAAACCATCATCGTCGCCACCACCCAGTTTTCTGATCCCAGCTTCTTCGCCTATCTCACCCTCGTTCAGTGGCAGCAGGTTCTCGCCGTCAAATCCCCGGAGGACGTCGCCTTGCTTCGCGATGAACCTTATCGCTGGTTTGAAAACCTCAATAAGTCCTTTGCCGTCCTCACCACTTCCTCCGAGGGCGTTGTCGATATCAACCTTCCCCGCCGTGGCGCCATGGATGCCCTCTATGCCATGACCCTCGGCAAAGACGATTACCCGCTATTCACCCGCATCTCCACTCAGCGTATTTCCGAAAACGAAATCGTCCTTCCTCAAACCGCCACGCTTTATCGTTTTCCCATCGCCACGCTTCTGGTCAAGCCTCCTCGTCCTGCCGGTCAGGCTTCCCGCAGCCGCAATCGCAGTCCGTACAACACCACTCTCACTCTTGCTCCCGATGCGTCCCCCCAGATAAGGGCCGCGTTTCCTCAATCCACCTGGGCCATCCAGAATGTAGAGGCCGACGTCGTTAACCGCCTTCTGCTTCCCGCGGGTGTCCCTCTGACCTTCGCTATTCACGCTCCAGGCAACCAGGGTTATCAATCCCCCGTCCTTGATCTGGCCGCCGGACAGGTCAGAGAACTGGAAGATCCCTCCTTCGCACACCGCATCAAATACTCGCTGCGTTTCGCCGACTCCGACGGCGCTTCCCTGCCGGGTGTCGCTATCTTTATGAAGCGCTCTGACGGTCAATTCAAGCCCGTCGGCTCAGACCCGCAATCCAGCGAATTCTGGGTTGAGCTCGAAGGCTACGGCACCCACACCTTCGGCTTTCTCGCCCCCTGGCAGGCTCCCGCTGAAACGCCCCTTTACCAAGCCAAATTCACCCTCGATAAAGACACGCAGACCAACTTCGCCACCGTTAAATTCGATATCCAGCGCACGCGGCTTGAACTCATCTCCCGCCTCAGTCAAATTCCCGCCATCACCTTCACCGACGCCTTCGGCAAACCCATGCCCAAAGGCACCGCCTTCTCCCTCCCTGGCGGTCGCTCAGTCCCCAGCACCGCAGTCCTTGACGATAAAGGTTCCATTCCCGGTTCCACCTTCGCCAAGTTTTTTGAAAACGGCCTCATCATTTCCCATCCGGACTGCGGCTCCGCCGTCATCAATGATCAGTATTACGGCTCCATCGAGTGGAAGCGGCCCCAGCCCGTGCCACTGGCCGACAGGAAAACCGCCGATAAAGCCTTTCTCTCCTCCGGCAAAGTCATTGATTCCGACGGTCACCCCATGTCCAATCTTCGCGTCATGGCGGGCGTTCCCTGGTTCACCTCTGCACACGCCTACTATTCCCTCCGCGACGAGGCCATTCAGCCCATCACCGCTGCCGACGGCACTTTCGCCGTCTATCCCCTCTGCATCAACCTCCAGCCCGAAACCATCGCCAAAGTCCGCGCATCCAATTTTGAAAATGCCAACATCGCCGTCTCCTCCGAAGACCCCTGGATCTTCGGCTACAACGGCCCCGCAAAAATCGGCGAATCCCAGACCATCACCATCATCCGCGCCAAAAAAGCCTA
This sequence comes from uncultured Phycisphaeraceae bacterium, assembly GCA_964527265.1. Lineage (GTDB taxonomy): Bacteria > Planctomycetota > Phycisphaerae > Phycisphaerales > Phycisphaeraceae > CAZGOM01. Next base: position 28,584 of record CAZGOM010000031.1, read on the forward strand.
CACACTCCAAATCCCTGAAGTCGATGGCCGCCGGCCCAGCCTCAGCGGTAAACGCGTCACCTTCAAGCCCACCTCCCAGGAAACCCCATACCTTCTCCCTCAAGGCTACTTTTCCTCCACCAAGCCCATCCCGCTCGCCTACGGCACATACACCCTCGACGGCGGCTTTACCCCTCTTGTCATCGATGGCTTAACCCCTGACATTGTTCCCCTCAATCGCCCCGTCGTCGGCGCCACTTTTGTCTCCGGCTCAATCGTCGATTACCTCACGGGCAAACCCATCCCTGATGCCCTGGTCATCGGCACCAGTTGGATGCAGAGCACCGGACAGGAACGGCCCCTCCCTCCCGATTTCTGGTTGAACGTCTCCAAACTCCCCACCCCCTTTAATGCGGACCGGGAATTCTCCCGCGAGTTCATCATTGACACCCGTGCCAGCACCGGCACCCGCACCGACGCCAAGGGCCTCTTTCTCCTCCCCAAGGCCAAGGACTCCAACGATGTCTCTTCCGCTGGTCATGTTTCCATGTACGTCATGGCCAAGGGCTTCCTTCCGATGATCCCGTACTTTGAAACCAGTAAACTCAACAAAAAAGGAAACACGTTTGATTTCCCGCCCGTCAAGCTTTTTCCCGCCGCCTCCGTCACTCTTCAGCTTGATGATTATCCTCCAGTCTCAGCATTTCCGGACAAGAATGCCACCGCCCACATCCACTTCCAGTTTCCCAGCGACATCACCCTCGAACCTCAAAATCAGATGGGCCGCCCGCTGCATTTGCAGATGGATCTTCCCTACAACGTCAAATCCGCCAATCGCACTGTTTCTCTCCCCGCCGACGTGCCCGTCCGCCTTTTCCTCAATACCTATTACTCCAACGACCCGCCCAAACCCGGCGTCGACTACCCCGCCTGGGAAACCGTCTCTGACAAGCCCGTCACCTTCAAACCCGGCGAAGAAACCACCCTCAAGTTCAAGCGTGTCAAGCAGATCCCCGTCACCTTCAAAGTCCTCACCCCCGACGGCAAGCCCATTGACCTGCTCATGGTTGGCTGGTTCATCGCCCAGAACCCCGACTTCAAATGGATATTCGACCTCAAAACCGATCCTCAGGGCCTCATCACCCTGTTGCTTCCTGCCTCACGCAAATCCACGCTCTATCTTGGCAGCCGCCACCTCAACGATGCAAATCTTCTCGTCGAATATCAGGCTCCTGATGTCTCTCCCAAAGACCCCGTCGTCATCACCCTCACCAAATCACAATGGGACACCCTCCGCGCCCGCATGAGGTAGACCTGCGCGGCTTCACTTTCCAAGGGCCTCCAACGCGCGGCAAGTCGCATCCATCCACCCCGCTTTGTCGCATCGCGCCGCCACCGCCTTGGCTCGTTCCCGATACCTCCCGTCCGAAAGCACTTTTTCCAGCACGGCCGCACCGCTTTTTTCGTTGAACGTTTTCACAAACAACCCTTCGCCCACCCCCAGCCGGGCCACCCGTGCCGCGTTGTCCGGCTGGTCATGGCTGAAATGCACGATCACCTGCGGCACGCCCGCCGCAAAACCCTGTGCCGTCGACCCCACGCCCCCATGATGCACAAACGCCGCCGCACGCGGCAAAACCTGCCCAAACGGCACATACCCGAAATGCCTCACATTCCCCGGCAACTCCCGCGGCAATTGCTCGGGAAAACGCGTCAGCATCACGCATCGGTGTTTGAGCCGCGCCGCCGCGCCCACTGCCGCCTTGAAAAATTCCTCCCCCTGGCGCATCGCGCTTCCCGCCGTGAACACCACCGGCGCTTCACCCTCATCCAGATACCGCGCCACATCCTCCGCATCCGGTTCAGACCCATGCCCGTCGAACATCGGGAAACCCGTCAGCAGCGCCTGTTTGGGCCACTCCGGCGCCACCCCGCAAAACCAATCCGGAAACAGCCCCAGCGTCAGAAGCGGCGAATGCATCGTGTCCCGGAAAATCCGCGATTCACCCTCCAGCCCCAACCGTTTCCGAAATGCGTTGTACACCGGTGCCACTGCCGGATCGATGATCATCCTGTCCGCCACCCAGTACATCGCCCGCACGCCCCACGCAGGCAACCTGTGGATCGGCGCCGCCGGAAGCACCACCGGCTCAACATAACTCCTGAATATCGACGGTGAAAGATGCGCCGTCGCGTAAGGCACACCCAGCTTCTGGTGCGCGCAGCGCGCCCCGATCGCCAGCGAACTGGCCACCACCACCGTCCGCCCCGGCTCATATTCCCGCTTGATCCATTCGTACGTCGGCTCCATCACCGGCGCCATGCACTCTTTCACCACAAACTGCACGCCCCGTGTCGGGTGCCATAAATCCGGGTTCAACATTGACTTTAAAAATTCCTCCCGCGTTCCAATCGCGTGAAACCCCAGCCCCGCCCGCTGAATCACCTCTTGAAAGTAGTCGTTGGTTGCCAGATGCACCTCGTGCCCCCTCGCCTTAAGCGCACGCCCGATTCCGATAAACGGATGCACATCCCCCGCGCTGCCGAATGTCACGATCAGAAACTTCAACGCCTTATTGGTCGCAATTGCCATAGCCGGATAGTATGCCACGTCCTGTACGCCATTGACCACAAGCCACCAGCCACTCCCGGAACCCTCATGCAGCGCACCGACCCCGAAGGCATCGTCATCGTCTGCGACTTTTGCGGCACCGACTGGGATGAAGTCATCCCCATGGTCGAGGGCCACCACGGCTCAGTCATCTGCCTCCCATGTCTTGAACTCGCCCTCCAGCACATCGCCCCGCCTGCAGCCGAATACCATTGCACCATGTGCCTCATGCGCTTTGGCATCACCACACCCTCCTACATCCCTGCACAGCGCGCCAAATCCGCCAATCCCGCAGCCATCATCTGCCGCCCCTGCATCCGCCAGGCCGCCACCGCCTTCGACAAAGACCCCGACACCGACTGGAAAGCCCCGCCCAAAAAAGCCTGACGCGGTAGGGGGGCTCATTTCCTCCTGAGTGCCGTAGAAGAGGTTGGATTGCGATTACTGGTCTTTCAAATGCCAATTGACGGATCGACTTTTCTGTGTGCCATGCTCTCGTCCGCGTGAGCATGTCTTTTCTGCTTCTTCCATCCATCATTTTTCAATTGAAAGACCACTAGCCTGTATCTTGCTCATGCCCGCTTGAGGGTGAGCATTCCCTTCTTTTTCTTCCACTCAGCCTTTCCCCTCTAGCCACTGACCGCTTCCACGCGATATATTCCCTGTTCCTCCCTCCATCTTTTTTATCGAGGTCATGATGACGTTCACCAAATCCGCCTTCACCCTGCTCGCCTCCTTTCTCTTGGCCGTCCTTCCAGGCTGCGATAAGTCCACCGCTACCACCAAGCCTGCCGCAAATGGTCCAGACGCCGTCAAGATCGCCTTGAACTGGGTACCCGAACCCCAGTTCGGCGGCTGGTATCAAGCCCAGGCCGATGGCGCTTTCGCCAAAAACAACCTTAACGTCACCATCGTCAAGGGCGGCTCCGGTGCGCCCACCATCCAGGCCGTCTCCTCCGGCACCTTTGAATTCGGCGTCACCTCCGGCGAGGAAGTCCTCATCCTCCAGGAAAAGGGTGTGGATGTCGTCGCCCTCTTCGCCCTCTATCAGACCTCTCCCCGCGCCATCATGACCTCCAAAGAGCGCGGCTTAAAAACCATCGACGAAGTCTTCAAGTCCGGCACCCTCATTGTCGAGCCCGGCTCCACCTTTCTCAAATTCCTCGATAAGAAATTCGGCCTCGACAACGTCAAGCAAGTCCCTTATAGCGGCGGCCTGGCCTACTTGAACGGCCCGGACTACGCCCAGCAGTGCTTCTTCACCTCCGAACCCGTCTCCGCTCGCAACCAGGGCAAAGACCCCCAGGTCTTCCTCGTCTCCGAATCCGGCTTCAACCCCTACATGTCCATCCTCGTCTGCCGCCGCGACTATCTCGAAAAGAACCGCGACCTCGTCACCCGCTTCGTCAAAGCCACCCGCGAAGGCTGGACCAGCTACGAAGCCGATCCCACCAAGGCCAACGATGTCATGTCCAAGGAAAACACCAGCATGACCCCCAAGGCTTTCAAAGAAGTCGCCGAGCTTGAAAAGCAGCTCATCATGACCGACGTCACCAAGGAAAAAGGCATCGGCTGCATGACAGACGAAGACTGGACCCGCACCGCCAAGCAACTCCTCGACCTCGGCGTCATCAAAACCATGCCCGACGTCAAAAAGCTCTACGTCGACCTCAAGTAAATCGGTAGGGGAGTGATGGGTGGCTGGGGCTACCGTCCGCGGTTGCCCCGGAATTTGTCCGAAACCAACTCCCGATTGATGATTGCACCATGGGGGATTGCCAGTGAGCAAAATGGGAATCGTCAGAGTTCTCGGATACCTGATCTACAGTCTTGTTTCTGCGGTTGTAACATGGTTTGGCAGCGGCATTTTGCACCAGGGGCTTACCCACCCCCATGGGTACGGTGAAATGGCTGCATGCTTTTTTGGTTTCCCAGCTTTGTTATTTCAAGCTTTGCTGTTGGCTCCATTTTTGCCCTTGGGTCAATCAGAACCTCTCCAGATCCCGCCGGATCTGTTTAAACCGAGCAAGGAGCCGGATTATGTCGGTTGGACTATGCTTGGGCTCGCGGTGCTCTGGTGGGTGCTAAACGCAACGATTGTTGGGGCTGGTTACGCCCTTAATCAGGGTTATGGTGGGTGCTGATTCGTTACCTGCGTTGAGCCATTTAAATCAGGAACCCCATGCCCCTCTCACCCCTCATCATCGCCCATCGCGGCTTCTCCGCCCGCGCACCGGAAAACACCCTCGCTGCCTTTCGCCTCGCCCTTAAAGAACAACCCTACGCCATCGAGCTTGACGTCCACCTCTCCGCCGACGGCCAAGTCATCGTCATCCACGACACCACCCTCGACCGCACCACCCACACCCCCGGCATCATCGCCTCCCTTCCCGCCTCTCAAATCCAGCAGGCCAACGCCGCCGCGCTCTTTCCCGCTCACCCCTTTGAACCTGTCCCCACCCTTCGCCAGGCCCTCGACGCCATCCCGCCTTCCACGCGCGTCCTCATCGAAATCAAAGCAGTGGAAGCTGCGCTCCCCGCCGTTCAACTCCTCAGGGAGATGGGCCGCATTAACCAGGCTGTCATCCTATCCTTCGCCCCCGAAGCCCTCGCTCTCGCCCATGAAGCCCAACCCGCCCTCGACACCGCGCTGCTCCTCTCCAAAAACATCATCGAAAACAACCCCCTCGAAAACGCCCGCCAGATGCTTGCCCGCGCCCGTGCGCTCGGCACATCCATCCTCGACCTCAAACACACCCTCGCCACCCCCGAAACGGTTCGCGAAATCCACACCCTCGGCGGCCATGTCTGGGTCTGGACCGCCAACTCCCCTCAATCCATGCAAGCCGCCATCGATGCCGGCGTCGACGCCATCACCACCGACCACCCCGATCAACTCCGCCAACTCCTCTCCCCGCTCTGATCTTCTCTTTTGACGCAGGACTCGGAACTCTCGACCCGCGACTTTCTTCACCGCTTCACCGCTTCACCACGCCCGCCACCACCGTCACCAGTTCACCCGACTCCACCGGCTTGGAGACATGCGCCGTGAACCCTGCCGAAACCGCTTTCACCCGGTCTTCCGCCCGCGCATACGCCGTCAGCGCAATCGCCGGGATGTCTCCGCAGCGTTCCTTCCCAAGCGTTCGCACGCGCCGCATCAATGAATAACCATCTTCCCCCGGCATGCCGATATCGCTCACCAGCACGTCGAACATCCCCGTCTCCACCCCTTTGATCGCCTCATCCACCGACCTCGCCAGCGTCACCACCGCTCCGCCATCTTCCAGCAGCCGCTTCACCAGGTCACGCGTATCCACCTCATCATCCAGCACCAGCACCCGCACCCCCGCGATGGCTTTGTGCCCGTCCGCCTGTGTCGTGGCGGCGCTGGCTTCCGCCCGCGCCTTTCGCGCCATTTCCGATGGCTCCGTCTCTTCATGCGCGCCTTCCAGCGGCAGCCTCACTCTGAACGTTGATCCCTTCCCCGCGCCCGCGCTCGTGACATCGATCCACCCTCCATGCAGCTCCACTAACTGCTTCACGATCGAAAGCCCCAGCCCCAGCCCTCCGTGCTTTCGTGTCGTCGAAGCATCCGCCTGGCGGAAACGGTCGAACACGTACGGCAAAAACTCCTCCGAAATCCCTTCCCCCGTATCCGTCACCCGGATCTCCAGGTGAGATCCCCTCCGCTCCAGCGCCACGCCGATTCGCCCGCCGCGCGGCGTGAATTTCACCGCATTGCTGATCAGATTCCACATCACCTGCTGCACCCGCCCCGCATCCCCGCTTACCGTCAGTTCCGTCAATGGATCAATCGCCGCTTCCAGCTTCACCCCTTTGGCCTCCGCCGTCGGCCGTGCCGTCTCCACCGACGCCGCCACCAGCCCCGCCAGATCCAGCCGCTTCACATCCAGCCGCACCTTCCCGCTGATGATCCGGCTCATATCCAGCAGGTCTTCGATGATCTTTGACTGCGACCGCGCATTCCGCTCGATCACATCCAGCCCCTTGCCCAGATCTTCCGGCTTCGCGGACTTTCTAATGATCTGCGACCACCCCAGGATCGCCGTCAGCGGCGTGCGGATCTCGTGGCTCAGCGTCACCAGAAATTCATCCTTCATGCGGCTTACGCGCTCCACCTGCGACCGCGCCGCCTGTTCGCTCGCCAGCAGCGCCTCCCGCTCCTCTTCGATGTGCTTGCGCTCGGTGATGTCCGCCAGCGTCCCGTCGAAGCTCGTCAGCACCAGTCTCTTTTCACCCAGCTCAAAGTTCGCCCGTCCTTTGCCCTGCACCCAGCGCGCTGATCCATCCGGACGCACCACCCGATGCTCGATGGAATAGGTTCCAACCTCCATATCCCGTATCGCCCGCGTCACCACCGCCAGGGTCCGCTCCCGGTCGGCGGGGTGGATCATCGCCACCGCCTGTTCATACCCAAGCGTCTTATCCGGCACACCGAAAATCGCATGGAATCGTGCATCCGCCGCAAACGCGTTCGTCGCCGGGTCCCAGTGCCATGCTCCCAGTTCCGCCGCGTCCAGCGCCAGCCTTCGCTGTTTCTCGCTCGCCTCCACCTTTTCCCGTGACCGCACCAGCGCCGTTACATCCACCCCATGGCAAAACACGCCGGACACTTTCCCGTCTGCGCCCCGCACTGCCTGATACACAAAGTTCACATACCGCTGCCCCTCGACGCCCGGCCCCAGCACCACCAGCACTTCATTCCCCACATACGGCTCTCCCGTGCGGTAAACATTGTCCAGCAGTTCGAAAAATCCCTGCCCGGAAACTTCCGGCTGCGCTTCCCGGATCGTCTTGCCCACGATTCCCTTTCGCCCGATCAACTTGTAATACCCCTCGTTGGCCAGCTCCACCACGTGCTCCGGTCCGCTCATCGCCACGATAAACGACGGCGATTGCTCAATGATCGACGCCAGGTTCGCCCGTTCCGCATCCAGCGTCCGCACCAGCCTTTCACGTTCCACTTCCAGCCGCTTGCGCTCGGTGATGTCGCGCGTCGATCCGGCGATCACTTCCACTTTTCCGTCCGGCCCCATCACCGGCGAAAAAATGTATTCGTAATACCCTGCCTGACCCGAAGGGCTCTCGTAGGGGGTCTCTCGCTGCAGCGTCTTCCCCGTCTCAAACACCTCCCGCACCTCCGCCGCCAGCCGCGCCGCCAGTTCAACCGGATACTTCAAATCAAAAAAGTCCTTCCCCACGGCATCTTCCAGCTTCAGCCCCCACAGGTCCAAAAGCGCCTTATTTACATAGACAAACCGCGCATCCCGGTCCAGGATGTACGCAAAATCCGTGATCGAGGACAGTGTCGTGTCAAACACCCGTGCCTGCCGCAGCATCTCCTTGGCAAGTCGCTCCCGCTCCAATTCCCCTTCGACCTCATCCGTCTCCTCCATCGCCACATTCCACAGCCCCATCACCTCCCCATTTTCATCATGGATCGGGCTGTAGCTCCAACTGAACCACGCATGCTCCGGCGCCCCATTGCGCTCCACCACCAAGCCCCCGCGCCTGTTCCATGTCGATTCCCCGCGCTTCATCACCCCATCCACCTGCTCGGCAATCACCGGCCACACATCCGCCCAGACTTCCTTCCCCGGCATCCCCAGTGCCTCCGGATGCCGCTTGCCCAGCATCGGTGCATGCGCATCGTTGTAGATGTTGATCAACTCCGGCCCCCAGAAAATCATCGTTGGAAACCGGCTGTTGAGCGCAATATCCACCGCCGTCCTCAAACTCTGCGGCCACGTCTCGTACGGCCCAAGCGACGTCTTCCCCCAATCAAACACCCGCACCCGATCCGCCATCTCCCCGCGCGCTTTCAACTCCGGTTTCTTCGATCCATTCGTGGAAGTCATAAACCCATCCTCCGGCAGGCATCCTTCGACAAAAATCAAAGAAATCGCCGGTGCCGGTCCACGAAATCTTACCACCCGGCGCACCAAGACGATTTCTCCATCAATACCAACCCAATCTTCTCGAATCGACGCTTTTCAGTGCATAGGTGGCGCATTGCACGCGTCCGCGCCTGCAATGTGTCTTTCATGCGCCTGCCTGATTCCGTTGGCCTTGTCCCCATAGTTGAGACAGCTACCTTCATTTAACAATAGAAATCCTATTTACCCCACGCTTTAAAACGGTTATTGTGGCCCACTCATTTATTAGGTTGCATTCTTCACCATCTTGAACGGGGCCAGACATGTCGCATTTCAGCCGAGGGCGTGCCTTTTCAATTGTCGAGTTGATGGTGGCCGTAGCGGTCATCGCAGTGCTTGTGGCGCTCCTCATCCCGGTTTTGTCCAAGTCGCGCGAATCCGCACGGGCGACGATCTGCGGCTCAAAAATCGCCCAACTCTCCCTGATGTGCCAGCTATACGCCATTGACTTCCAAAACCGCTTCCCCAGTAACTCATCCAGTTCCTCTTCCAACTGGAATGTCGAATTCCTCACCACTTTCCTCGGCAGGTATTACAACTCCGGCTCCGGGTCAGTCTTGCGAACAGCCGCCACCGGCGGGGGATACTCCTCTGAGTTCGGCTGGGTGAACGGCCCATTGCGTTGCCCCAGCGTGACTCCAAACCTGGCGCACAGCAATATCAAGGAAATTCGCGGCCGCTGGTTCTATTCGATGACGGCAAACTATCGCCTTTCCGGCTTGCTGGTCCGCACCAACGGCAAGGGATATCTCAACGGCAAACGCCTCTCGTCCGTTCGAAATCCCTCCCGTGTTTTCGCCGTTTATGAAACTCCATCCACGGTATACGGCGATTCCATCCGCAATTATTTTGATGAAGACCCCCTGGGCACCTCTGCCTATTGGTCTGCGTTTTCATACGAAGGCAATCCCCGCTTTTTCCACTTCGACGACACCGACTCGGCCGGTTTAGTCGCACGCAAAGGCGCCGCCAACATGGGCATGCTCGACGGCAGCCTCAAACGCCTCACCGGCCAACAGCACCGCGATGCCTGTGCGGATGGCACCCTCACCTGGCTCTCGGGCGATTAACCGTCAAAACCTAAATGCCTCAGCAAATCCAACCGCGTTATTCTCTTCCTTTTCCAACCTTCGCGTCTTCGCGCCTTCGCGGTAAAACTCCGCTCTTTTCCGCCCCTTATCCGACCTTAGTGTCTTAGTGTCTTTGTGGTAAGCGATTAACCCCGCACCTCTCTACGCAACCTCACCCCTTCGCCGCGTAAAGCGCCTTCCGATCCGCCTCCACCTTGTCGTACAGAACCTGATTCCGCACTGCCAGCGAGCTCCTGAAGATCATGCTCAGCATCCGCCGCGACTTCTCCGATGCATTCCCCTCGCTCCGGTGCACCGTGTCCGTGTGATGCAGCGTCAGATCCCCCGGCTTCATGAAGCACGGCACTTCCGGATACGCCCCCTTGTCCACCGCGCTCGTCAGCTTCTGGCTGAACCCCAGCACCCCCGACGCTTCGTGCGGCTGCAAGCCCAGCCGGTGCGATCCCTTCTGGCAGAACATCACCCCATTCTCCAGCGTCGCCTCATCCAGTCCGATCGACGCCTTCAGGCACCATGCCGGCTCCAGGTAGCTGAACCCATTGTCCTGGTGCGCTGGCGTCACTGACCCATCCCGCGCCGCTTTCCCAAAAAATCCCACATCCTGGCACATCACCTCGCCTCCCGGAAAAATCGTCCTCATCAACTCCAGCAGCCGCGCATCTTGCCCCAGCCCCGCAAACCATGCGTTATGCCGGTGCATCCCAAACAAGCTCTTGATCGCACGGGAAGGGGGGTTCTCATAGAACACTTCCCCCGTCTTCAAGCTCGGCACAGTCTCCCGGATATACCCCGCCAATTTCCCCTCGATCTCTCCCAGTTGCCTCGCATCAAAAAACCCCGGCACAACCACAAACCCGTCTTCCCAGAACTTCGCCGCAATCGCTTTGTAATCCATGGTGCAACTCCTTATGTGATCCCCCCATTAAACCCCCAATCCAGCTAAATACTTCAGCACCGGGAGCGCCGGCGTCCCGCCGGCTCCCAATCACCGTTCAATCCCGACATAAGTGAACTGCACCGCCAGCCAGGTAGGGTGGGCTGAGTCCCTTTCGGGTGAGAAGCCCACCACCGCACTCCCATATCTCTCAATGACTTCATCCCCATCGCCACATGACGAAGCGCGTCAACCTGAATCTGGCTCTTGCGGCCACAGATATCCGCAAGATCCCATAAACAACGCGATAACCACAACCCAAACATGGAATCCTAAAACAACTCTTCTCTACGACTCTGTACTCTGTACCCTGTACCCTGTACCCGCAACATCCCCCTCACACCCTCACCAGCGCCCCCCGCACCTGCGTATCCGCCACCGTATCCGGGTAGTAATACGTGAAGAACACCACGCCCGGCGAAACCTCCACCACGCCCGGATAACCAAAATCCCCGCCGCCCGCTTCCGGCGGCCGCAGCGCAGGCAGCATCGCGTTGCCGCACAAAATCTCTTCCTTCGCCGCGGCAATATCCGTCGATCCCTTCGGCAACACGCGGAACCGCACGCCCCCGTTGGGCTCATGCCGATACCCGTACACAATCACCGTCCGCCCATCCGCCAGCACCGTCCCCTTGGTCGGGTGTCCCACCACGCCGTTAAGCCGTTCCATCTTCCACGTCTTCCCCAGGTCCTTTGACCGCGCCACCCACGGGCTGTCATCCGGGTCAAACGTCGCCCGCTGCAGGCTCATCAGTTCGCCCGTCGGGTGATACAAAAAGGAGTGCTCATCAAATCCCTGCCCGCGTGGGTCCGTGTTGTGCGTCACCTGGCTGTAATACTCCCACGTCAAGCCCTCATCCTTCGACGCCATCGCAATCGCCGTATACGCGCACAGCTTCGGCCCGCCGCCCCCCGACGCCTTGAAAATCTGCCCATACCCCGGCATCAGCACCGTCCCGTCCGGCAACTGCGCTCCCGTCCCCTGCAACGCAAACTTCCCCTCGTGGTTGGGCGCCGCCGCCACCCCCACCTTCCGCCACGGCGTAAACGTCTTCCCATTGTCATCCGAATGGCAGATCAGCGCCCCCGTCATCTCAAACGCATCCGGATACGGAAAATTCTTCGTCCACTTCTGGTACGACCTGGTGAAATAGTGCGGCCCGCCCACGTCCTCCACCGTCTTCCCCTTGTGGTGCGTCCATTCAAACGTCGGCATCAAAATCCGCCCCGACTTAAGCACCGTGAAATCCGCCGCCTGCAACCCCGTCACCCCGATGTTCGGGTGCGAAAACTGCTCCGCATCCGTCCACGTCTTCCCATCATCAAACGACCGGATCACCGCCACATGGCTGTCTGCATCGATATGCAGATTCCCCGAATTCTGCTTCCGCCGATTCGGATTCCGCCGGAACCCCACCAGCAGGGTCCCATCATGCGCCCGCCCCACACCCGGCGCGATCACATACTGCTGATCATCACGGTAAATCGTCTTATCCCAGAGAATTTCAATCGCCATTGCTCATGCCTTTCGGAGTGTTTGGAGATATCACCATCTGTCACTTAATAATCTACTGATCTTCACATGAAAGTAAAACAGCCTCCGCCGTGCACAGGGTGCGCACCGGGAGCGCCGGCGTCCCGCCGGCTCCCAATTGCCTCCCTCCCCCGACATAAGTGAACGACCTCGCCAACCAACCCCCAACCCCATCCGCTTAACCACCCTTACCCCTGAATTCTCGCCGGGCTTCATCAGAAAAACCCCAAAGCCCACTGCCCCGAAAAACACCGCCAGCACCCCCGGCAGCAGCGTCGGCCAAACATTCTTGCTCACGAAAATATTCACCTGCAACACCACCATGAACACGCACGCAACAGCACAAAAAATCAATACCAGCATCCGCGCTATCACCAATATTCGATCCGCCATTCCATCACGCTTTCATCTCAAGCAAACCCCCAAGATAAGCCCTTTTGATCACCCTCTCGCCCCCAAAAGCGTAATCATCCGCTTCACTCCCCGTAAGCCTCGTTCAGCGCCCGCAGCACTTCCAGCGCATCTCCGGCCTCCAGGGAGTCTTCCGGCATCAGCGCCACGCCCGCCACGCCATCCACTTCCGTCAACGCTGCCGCATCCGCCGCTGCGCGGCAAAGCACAACCAGCCGCGCTCCGCTCTCCGTGCCGAATCCATCGCCAAACACCTTCCGCGCATGTGCCGCCGCTAGGCCCGCATTTGCTTCCGCTCCCGTGTACGCAGCCACCACGCGCCCAAAATCCTCTGCATCCACCCCTTGCACCCGCTTGCCCAGTTGCCCGCCCTCCAAATCCCAGAAGCACACAATCACGCGGCATCCCCCCTCCATTGCCCCGTCCCGCTTAACCCGTATCACTTCCTCGGTATCCTTCGACCCCGGTGCCCCCAGCAGCAGCCAGTTGTTCTTCTCGTCGTCAATCACCTCCAAACGCGGCTTGCCGCCCTTCATCTCCACATCCATCGCCCCAGCCGAAACAATGGACGGCTCATCGCTCGTCATCTCCGTGTTTTCCGTCACCACCATCAATTGATCAGGCACCGTCAGCAGCACAAGCTCCACATGCCACTCATTGTCGATCTGCATCTCCAGCGAATACGCCGGCCCATATACCGCATACCCGCGCTTCTCCTCCCCCTCTGCCGCACCCACGGGAATCGTCGCCACCACCAACGGCTTATTCACTTGATCCATGCTTAGTCCCCTGAATTGAAATGACCCGGTTCCACCCATCGACACGCAACGGATTTTAACACACCCATACCCAATCACATTTCAAACCCCCGCCAACACCCTCATCCGCCGGTTTTCAAAAACCATCGCGTCAATCTTGATCATCTTGTCAATCCTGTTAAAAAACTTTCCCCGCAAGGCGCTTCTAAAGCACCTTGCAACCCACCACCTGCATCCCCACGACATTCCCTCTCTGTTCCAGCATCTTCGTCAATGTGATTTCAAAATCTTGTAAATCTTCCTCCAAAACGCTCCTCCAGAAACCCAACGACTCGGCATATTCTTCTCCGCCCTTATCTAACCTTCGTGTCTTAGTGTCTTGGTGGTAAACGATCAACCCCAATCCCTCCTCCCCTCAACCCTCATTCCCCCGCCACAAAATGCCGCTTCTCAAACGGCATCATCCACACCCCATAACTCACCTTCCCCGTCACCACCGTCTCATGCAGCCGCGCCATTCCCGCCCGCGCCAGGTCCCGCATCGACCGCACAATCGCCGGGTGCTCCGTCAGCTTGTGCTCCGCCAGCACATGTTCATCCCCGCACACCACCACATCACGTTTATCCAGCGTCACCCCATGCGTCGCCAGCGTCCGCATGAACAGCGCCGCCGTCGATGCCGACGAAATCACATACCCCGTCGGCCGCACCTTCTGCTTCAGCACCAGATGCGCCACCTGGTCCGCCGTCCCCGTTCCGTCCCCCACATACACATGCGATGCGTCATATCGGTTCCCCGCATTCAGGCACGCCAGGCGGTACCCGTCATACCACCCCGCGTTGTACATGTGCCGCGGCATCTGCTCCACCACAAACCCCACCCGCGTATGTCCCTGACCCAGCAGATGCTCCGTCGCCTGCCTTCCCATCGCCGTCGAGTTGAACATCACCGCGCGGTTCAGCCGCGCCGGGATCGCATTGGGGTCCTCATGAAACGCGCCCACCGTCACAAACGGAATCGACTGCGCATCCAGCGCCTCCAGCAGGTACCGCTCCGCCCACCCGATCAAGATCACCCCATCCAGATCCGCCGCGAACGTCAAGCTCCGCTCAAGCACCTTCTCCCGGTCGCCCGTATTGCTCATCACATGCACTTCCACCCGTCCCGCCCGGTCCACCGCGCCCTGCGTCAGCCCGTCCAGCACGGACTCGATATATGCGTTGTCATGAATCTGCAGCGCCAGCAATCCATACCGCCTGCTTGCCGCCCTCACCTCCTGCGTCCGCACGTGTGGCCCCACATACCCCATGCTCGCGCAGATCCGCTTTATCTTCTCCCGCGTCGCCGCCCCGATCTCCTCGCTGTCCCTCAGCGCCATCGACACCGTCGACTGCGACACCTTCGCCGCCGCCGCCACATCCGCCAGCCTCACCTTCTTGCTCAATCGCTTCCCGCTCATTTTTGCTCCTTCGCCGCCATCAAACCGGCAGGGGGGTAGTGGTCTTTCAAATGTCAATTGACGGATCTGCTTTTCTGTGTGCCATGCTCTCGTCCGCGTGAGCATGTCTTTTCTGCTTCTTCCATCCATCATTTTTCACTTGAAAGACCAGTAGTTGGCCGACTACACCTTCGAACTGAAATCATTAGACGCTAAAGGTTGCTGATATTTTCAGCAACTCTGAAATAATGAGTACCCGCGACATGGGCATCTGTGCCCGCTCCGATTGGCTGCATCGCCACCAAAAAGCGTTCCTCACGCCACCCTTTATCTAATCATTGATTAGTGCTAAAAACGCGGCAATAAAAAACATCCCATCCCCACCTGGAAAACGAACCCCCGCACCGCTTTCACCCACCATTCAATCAACACTCTATCCCTCTATCGCCAAACAACTTACGCCTGCCTCAAAACCATCTCGTACGCTAACCCGCGCCTCCCATACGCCATTCTCCCCGCGCTGCCCCAATCCCATCGCTTTCGCATTCCTGCGGTTTTCACGACCCCCGGAAAACAGCCCCAAAACCCCATTCCCGCAAACCCACACACATCATGTACGTCAACGTGTTTCACAAAAGTCAAAAATACAACCTAGGTCGCCTCCAGACCCCTCCAAATCCCCCTCTCACTCGCCTTCTCTTCCCCGCCTCACCCTCATACAATGTCAACACCCACCCGGCTCCCTCGAAAGCCCACCTATGAGCGTTCTTACTGAGCTCATCTCCTCCGGCGGCATCTTCGTATACGCCCTCATCTTCCTCGCCGGCCTCGGCCTCCCGGTGCCTCTCGCACCGCTCTTACTCCTTATTGGAGCAGGGCTTGCAGGCGCAAAGGTACACCCCGTCGCCGGCGCCGTCATCCCGCCCGTCATGCTCTCCCTCGGCGACATCGCCTGGTTCTACCTCGGACGCATCTACGGCGTAAGCATCCTCCGCTCCGTCTGCAAACTCTCACTCGAATCCAACTCCTGCGTCCGCCGAACACAAGTCACCTTCCAGAGATTCGGCGTCAAATCCATGCTCTTCTCCCGCTTCGTCCCAGGACTCTCCACCCTCTCGGCCCCCATGTCCGGCGCCTCCGGCGACCCCCTCGGCAAATTCATCCTCTTCGATCTCGGCGGCGTCACCCTCTATTCCACCTTCTACCTCGCCATCGGCTTCATCT
>CAZGOM010000032.1:0-41718 GCA_964527265.1 uncultured Phycisphaeraceae bacterium
GCCCCATCGTCGATTCCCCCGCCAGCATCGCCTGGGTGGCGATCTTGCTCTTGGCGCGTTTGAGTTCTTCTTCGTCAATGCTCGCGGCATAGCTATCCAACGTCTTCAACAGCAACGCCTCGGCTTCCTTGGCCCGCTCCGGATCACACACCAGCGTCGCCACGAACATGCCCGCCTGGTCCTGCGGGTCATACCCGAACGACGCTTCCTCCGCGATGCCCGGGTCCACCAGCGCCCAGTAAAGCCGCGAGCCTTCCGAGTCCCCCAGCACATCAGACAACACCCGCGCCGCATAACGGTCTGGATCCTGCGAACTAGGCGCCACAGACAGGACCTCGGCATAATGCCGATTCACCTTCGGGTCTTTAATGTCCAGTCGTCCAAAGCCGTGTTTCGGCTTGTCATACTTCCGGTTTGATCCGGATGGTTTCCAATCCTTGGTGAACTTTTCCAAATCCGCCGTCAGTTGATCCAGGTCGATATTCCCCGTTGCCACAAATGTGACCGCATCCGGCCCGTAGTGGCCCTTGAAATACTGCCGCATCTGCTTGGCGGTCATTGCCTTGATCGTCTGCGCCGTCCCCAGCACCCGATACCCCATCGAGTGTTTGCCGAAAAACTTCTCATTCGCCAGGTCATTCAGGCGCCACTGCGGCCTGTCGTCATACATACCGATCTCTTCCAGGATCACCGGCCGCTCCATCCCGAAATCCTTGTCCGTCAGAGCCGGCTGCAGCATGTCCGCAAGCAGATCCATCGCTTTGAACTGAAATTCCGGCAGCACATGCGCGTAATAAACCGTCATCTCCTGACTGGTGTACGCATTGTAATTGGCCCCCATGTCGTCAAATTCACGGTTGATGTCGTCTCCGCTGCGCCCGCGTGTGGTCGTCTTGAACATCATGTGTTCAAGAAAGTGGCTCACCCCCATGAGTTTCTTGTCCTCATCGCGCGTCCCCGCTTTCACGAAAAAACCCACCGCGCTGGTATGCGCAGTCGGGTCCGGCTCGAAAAGAATCGTCAGACCGTTGGACAACTTCTTCTGAATAAACGTATTGGGCACCGTAGACCTCATAGTTGGGAATCAATCATCATACAGCCCCTACCCTCCCACTGACCAATTCCTCCTCGAAACCGCATAGACAAACCGCGCACCTAAATTCTTCCTCGATAAACAAGCCAGCGCCACGGATCAACCGATCCACGGCGCTGGCGCTCAATTCTGCTTCTGACCAGACCCCAGACCCTGGACCCCAAACCCTTCTCTCTTACTTCAGCTCAATCAGGTGATACGAAATCGCGTCCGTCAGCGCCTGCCAAGACGCCTCCACCACGTTCTCATTCACCCCGATGGTTGAGAAATAACGCGTGATCGGCTGGTCCGCACCCGCGCCGGCTTCATCCCCGGTCACCGCAAAATCCACCACCACGCGCACCTTCGCCGCGCTCTCCGCAGTCGGGTTCACCACCCGCACCTTAAAGTCGCGCAGGTGCAACCGATTGATCTGGGGATACGCACCGCTCAGGCACCGCCTCAGCGCCCCATCCAGCGCGTTCACCGGCCCATCACCCTCGCTCACCTCATGGCGCGGCTTGCCGTTCACCTGCATCTTTACCGTCGCCTCCGTCCCCGGCGCGTCCCCATTGCGCTTGGAGATCGTCACCCGGTAATGGTCCAGTTCCCAATACCGCGGCCGGGTTCCCAGCACATCATGCACCAGCAGTTCCAGGCTCGCATTAGCCGCTTCAAACTGGAATCCCTGATGCTCAAGATCCTGCACCCGCTCCAGCACCTTGCGCTGCACGCCCTTGTCTTCGATCTTGAACTTCGCGCCCAGCGTTGAATTGATGTTGCTCACGCCCGAAAGCTCGCTCACCAATATCTTGCGGCTGTTACCCACCAGTTCCGGGTTCACATGCTCATAGCTGCTCGCCAGCTTCTGCACCGCGTGCACATGCATTCCTCCCTTGTGCGCAAAGGCGCTCGCCCCCACGTACGGCTGGTTGGAGATCAGATTCAGGTTCGCCCGCTCATACACATACCGGCTCACGTTGGTCAGCTTCGCCACGCTTCCCGGTTGCAGAACTTCATAACCCATCTTCAGGGCCAGGTTCGCCGCAACAGTCGTCAAGTCCACGTTTCCGCACCGCTCGCCGATGCCGTTGATCGTCCCCTGCACCTGAACCGCACCCGCTTCAACTGCCGCCAGCGAATTGGCCACAGCCAGACCCGAGTCATTGTGGCAATGAATGCCGAATCCCTCGAACTTGTGCGGCATCGTCGTCAGCGCCTTCTCCAGCTTCGCCGTCAATTCCAGCACGATCTTCGTCACAAACCCCGGCAATGACCCGCCGTTGGTGTCGCAAAGGATCACCCGCCGCGCCCCGCCCTTGATCGCCGCCAGGATCGTCTCAAACGCATACTCCGGGTTGAGCTTGTACCCATCAAAAAAGTGCTCGGCATCGTAAAACACTTCCGGCTTGTGCGCCGCCGACCCCACAAACGCCAGTGAGTCCGTGATCATCGCCAGGTTTTCTTCCCGCGAGATCTGCAGCACTTCATCCACATGCAGCGCCGATGTCTTGCCCACGATCGTCACCACCGGCGATGTCGCACCCACCAGCGCCTGCATCCCCGGATCATCCTTCGCCAGGATCCCCTTACGCCGCGTCATGCCGAACGCGCACACCTTCGCGTGCTTCAGGTTCAGCTTCTTCACATCCTGGAAGTACGCCACGTCCTTGGGGTTCGACAGCGGATACCCGCCTTCGATGAAATCCACACCCAGCGCATCCAGCACTTCGGTGATCTTGAGCTTGTCCACCAGGCTCAGGGCCACGCCTTCCCCCTGTGTGCCGTCACGCAGGGTTGTGTCATAGATTTCAACGCGCTTGGACTGTGACTTTACAGACATTGGAGACTCCTGAATGCTGACAACCAATTCTCACCTGACCTGACACGCGGAGTTGCCCGCCACCAGACGGGCCAACAAAAAACCCCGCCTGTCGGCAGGGTTCGTGTTGCGGTGTTTAGACAACAATCGGCCCTACCGAGGTACGGGGTTTCCAATAATAATCCCAATAATCTGGCTGGCCATTGTCATGCAAGCATTCTAGCCGCGCCCTCAAACTTGGCAAGTCGCATGTAGTGGAGCCATGATTTCTTGGAATTGTGCCATGGTCTCGTCCGCGTGAGCGTGCCTTGCACGCGCCGACTTGGTTCCCCGAAACGACCTCCCCGAAACTTGAACTACACCCCAGTCCCTCTATATCCGTCCATCCCTGATTCCATAATGATGGAATGTCACTACAATAGGCCTCTTATAAACACCCACTTTGGGTAAATCGCATTTCTCACCACTCCAGGGAAAGACAAACATGCTCCATACCATTCTTGCTCAATCAAGCGACAATTCCGGCGCAGCGGGCGCTCTCGGTGGCATGTGCTGCGCCTGCTTCATTCTCATCATTATGGTGGGCGTGATGGCGGCTGGTTGCTGGAAAATCTTCGTCAAGGCTGGCAAGCCCGGCTGGGCGGCCCTTATCCCTTTTTACAACTTCATGGTGTTGGCCGAAATCGTTGGCCGTCCCGCTTGGTGGGGTTTGCTTACCTTGATTCCCCTCTTCGGCTACGTTGTCTACGTTATCCTTTGCCTCGACTTGGCAAAATCCTTCGGTAAAGATGTGATCTATGGCCTTGGCTTGGCCTTCCTCAGCCCTATCTTTGTCCCCATCTTGGGTTTCAGCAACGCGAAGTACGTCGGCCCCAGCGTTCAATCCTGATCTCGTCCAACAATGCACTCATCCAAACCCGCGTCGCGGCAATACCGCACGCGGGTTATTCTTTTCGCTCCCTTCTTCCAGCCCACATCACGTCCACACATGATCTTTACGCGCCGCCCCCGCCCACCTCATAAATCACATGCCGCATCGGCGCTTCATACACCGCCACCAACCTGAACTCTTCTCCAAACCGCCCGCTCAGCTCCTCCCCCAGCTCCAGCCCCCACTCCACCCCCTCGGTCGCCACCAGATATTTAAACGCCCCCACCCCCAGCCGACGGCTCATCTGCGACTTGAAATCCCCTGCATTCTGCCCCTGAAACGCCACCACCATCCGCGCACGCGCACGGACCCAAGCCTCATCCTCCTCCCCCGCCCCGATATTCACTCGGTGCCGGTCGATCAGCGCGTCCGCCACATCCAGTCGCCTCAATTCCTCCCGCTCCTCTTCATCTTCCTCCTCACGTGCCCTCACCCACGCCCCATCCGGCCCCCGTTCCACCACCTCCGGCGCACCCTCCCCGATTCTTCGCCGCTTTCCCTCTTCCCCCTCCACACCAAACAATCCCCGCCGGATCCCATACGTCAGCACGCCCCACCCAAACCACGCCACCAACAGCACCATCAATGTCCCGGCATTTCGGCTCGTCACCGTCTGTTTCAAAAAGTCGTAACTGAACAACACCAGCATCGCCAGCGCAACACCCCAGACAAGCAAAACATTCGTGTTCCTCACCCCTGCCATCAATCACCAATCTCCCAAATTCCAAACATTACAAACCCGCTTCGACACAAGATCCTCTTCTCTTCAACTCTGGACCCTGGACTCCCGACTCCAAACGTGTACTCACGTCTGGTTCACCTCATAAATCGCATATCGCATCGGGTGCTCTCCCGCGTAAACTTCCTTAAACCACTCTGGATACTTGCGCGCAATTTCCGCCGCCCCGGCCAATCCATCCGCCTCTCCCTCCGCCGCACCCGCCAGCTTATAACCATCCGCCCCCGGCCTGAAGGTCGACGGCTTAAACGATTGCGTCGTCTCTGAATCATCACGCCCCCGCTCCGCTTGCACCTGCTCGTGCAAGTTATGTAACCGCTCGGCCAAATACTCTTGAAATTCATCCAGCGTCTGCCCTTCAAACGCCGCCACCAGCCTCATCTGCCGGTCAAGATACGCCTCGTTTTCTTCGGTCACCCCCGCATTCTTTAAATGCAGATCGATTAACTGCCCCGGCACCTGCGTCCAAGCGTCTTCCCACTTGTGGTTTTCCACCCCTAGAGCCTGCGCTAACTGCTCATCCGTCGTACCCGCATTCCCCACCACCCCTGCCGCGCGCATGCGCCGCAGTTCATCCAGCGTCGTTCCCCCGCGCCCACGCCGCCACGACTTATCCGTCCACCAGTAAATCTCAAAATTCTTCTTAAAAGAGCCCGGGCCAACTTCCACAATCCTCGTCCCCCCGGCCCGGTTCTTCTCAAATAGTTCCAGCAGTTCCGCCACGCCCGCACCTGGCTGCGCCACACGAATCACCTTCGGCCTTGTGTCCAGCACCAAAGGCTGCATCAAACCCGTCACAAACAGATTCGTCCCATCCATGAAATCCCCCGACACTTCCGCCCACGCGCCCTTGCTGGGAAGCATGCTCACCATCCCATACACATTCCTGTCCGGATGCACATACCCCGCAAAAACCAGAGCAGGCATGTCTTCCATCGCAAAATCCCCGTCATGTACAAACCCCGCCTCCAGCATCTGTTTGTGCAACCCCTGAGCCTGCGCATCCTGCGTGAATTTCTCCAATTGCACCCCCTGCGCCCGCTTGATCAATGGCAGGTATGACCACACTCCCGTCTCACCCCGCTCAAAATCTTTCGCCATCTCCTTAAGGTTTGAAACCAGCCCTTTCACCTTGTAATACCCCACCACCGCCCCCGCTGCCCCGCCCGCCAGACCCACCAGCAGCCACACCCCAAAAACCTTCCCCAGCATCCCCGCCGTCAACCCACCAAACGGCACAATCGCCACCACCACCAGCAGCACAATCAATACCACCGCCACCACAAACCACCCAACAATCAACCCCAAATACTTCATCATGCCAAACCCCTTGGAAAAATGTAAAAGGGCTTAAACCACATCCACCTCAGTCACATCAAACAGTGTAATCCCATCTCCATGCCCCCTCTTCAAACCGCAAATCATAAATTTCAATTTGTAAATCTCCCTCCCAGTTCCCGATCCTGCATCCACCCCAGCCCAAGCTGCGAAAACACCCCGCCCAACAGCGCCATGAACATGTCCCACTGCGCGTCCCACACATCCCCCTGGCTCCCCAGAAAATCCTCCGCTCGCTCACCCCCAAAACCCACGGCATACCACCACTCCACAATCTCATACATCGCGCTCACAAACATCGCCACGCATACACAAAGAAAAAACAACCACTTCCCCGCCCTCAGCGGCGACGTCCGGATCAACAGCTCCCGCGCCAGCATCGCCGGCACCACTCCCTGAAAAAAATGACCCACCCGGTCAAAGTGATTTCGCGATAACCCAAACGCATCCCGCGCCCAATTCCCCACCGGCACATCCGCATACGTATACCGCCCTCCCACAATCAAAATCAGCGCAAACACCCACACCACCCCATAACTCACATTTGTTAACCCAAACCGCCGGTACGTCGCCGCCATCACCACCACCCCGACCATCGCGGGCAGAGTCTCCGCCGCGCAATTAAACCGATCTCCCGTCGTCGCAAACGCCCATCCAAGCGCCGCCAGTCCAGTCAATAAATACACCCAAGGCAGCCACCGCCGCGCATGATCTTCGATCCGTTCCATCACTCTCTCCTTTAACGGACCAGCCGCACGGATTCCATCCCCATTCTTCTCCTGACCAGATTCCATACTCTAGCCCCCAGACCCTCCCTTAATATCCCTCATCCCCCTCATCCGCCGCTTCCTCCTCCGCCTCTCCCTTCTTGGCATGCCGATATGCCAACCACATGCAAAGCAGCCCAAGCTCAAAAAGCCCGTAAATCGGGATGCCCAGCGCCGTCATGCTCAGCACATCCGGCGGCGATGCGATCGCCGCGATCACAAAGCACGCAAAAAAGCAATACTTGCGGTACTGCGCCACCACCCTGGGGTTGATCAATCCCGTCCACCCCACCATTGTCATCACCACCGGCAATTGAAATGCCAGCAGTGTTCCCAGCGCCAGCGTCCACAGGAAGCTCAAATAGTCATCCGTGTTCATCAGCGGCTGGATCGGCGAGTTGTTCCTCATCCCCGGAAAATGCAAAAGATCCGTATCCCCCGCCTTGATGCGCAGTTCCCCCTCCGGCTGCTTGATCCACACATCCCCCACCTTCGCATCCTTCGGGTCTTCAAACAGCACCGGCAGCTTCCCCAGCGCCGTCGGTAATCCACCAGGCTGCGTCTCCGTCACCTTCGGCGGCTCCGGCTTTTTACCCCCATTGGCGAACACCACCATCTCCACGATGTATTCCGTGATGCCCCCCTCCCCTTCCTTGGGCAGTTCCACCGCAGGAAGGCTGATCGTGAACATGATCATGAAGCTCAAGGTCAGCGGCAGCAGGATGTAGTAAAGGAACATCACGCTCAGCACGCTCATCAGGGCCGAAAACGGCGCCAGGACCACGATGATCTTCCGCTCGTTCTCGTACAGCCCCGTCCGCACAAAGCACCAGATCTGGTACATGATCCACGGGAACGAAATCACCAGCCCCGCCACCAGGCTCACCATGAAATACGCCGTGAACCCCGTCGTCACACCCGTCGCCACCAAGTTGTGCGGCAATCCGAAAATCGCCAGCACCTGCACCGCCGGCTTCAGCAGCCAGCTGAGGATGTATGACCCATAGTAAAGCGTCACCCCGCACACCACCACCAACCCTACCAGCGACCAGATGATCCGCGTTCGCAGATCATCCAGATGATCGCCCAGCGACATCACAAGATCGCTGCGCTCAGACTCGTTTTCTTCATCGGGGCCGTCAGCCATGGGGCTACATTCTAGTCACATTCCCCATCCCGCCGCCGCGACAATGTCGCACCGCATGGAGATTTCTCATCCACCCTCGGAAATCTCCACCAGCGTCAACCGGTAACCGCCCGCTTGATCCGCGATTTCCGGCTCAGAACCGTCATTCACCAGGTTGACCAGCTTCTTCACCGAGCCGTCGTTCAAACGCCGTTGATACGAATCCACGCTGTGCGCCGTGATTCCGTAGTTGGAGTCCACCGTTTCGTCCACGCTGTAGATGCGCGCCGAACCCAGGTGCCCGACGATGATGTCCGAATCGCTCATCGCCTTGAAGGTGGTGTAGCCGATCGTGCTCGACAGGTACAGGGTGTTAAGCCGCGCGACCTTTCCTGTCTCAGTCGTGGGGAAATAGAGATATCCCTCATAGTCTTGCACACCGACGTTCACGTAGCTGTCCACCAGGTGGCCAAAACGCAGGTTGTCTACGCTGCCCATCGATATCACCGTCACATCTTGCGCAATAGCAAACACAGTCAGGTTCCCAATCGACACCTTGTTGTCCGCCACGCCCTGTTTTGCGGTGATGGAGCTATTCATCAGATCAAGCGATACGAAGATCGTCCCGATCACATTCGCCACGATATGCGAGTCATACATGCTCAAACCCGTGTTAAACCGTGT
Organism: uncultured Phycisphaeraceae bacterium; assembly: GCA_964527265.1. Taxonomy (GTDB): domain Bacteria; phylum Planctomycetota; class Phycisphaerae; order Phycisphaerales; family Phycisphaeraceae; genus CAZGOM01. The sequence goes on from CAZGOM010000032.1 coordinate 8,480, forward strand.
CAGTGTGCTGGCCAGAACGCTGAATTCCATGATGTTCCCGGTGATCAGAAGCGTCCCCACGCCCGTGTTCTGAGAGTTGAGCTGGCTGTTGATCACAGTCCCGCCCACACTCACCCCAGCCACGGAAAACAGATCCGGTGTCAACCCTTCGCCCGTGGTGATGTTCGTGTCCAGCAAATGCTGGCGCACGCTCAAGAGCCCGATCGACTGCACATGGATATTCGATTGGATCAGGCTTCGGCTTGTCGTCAGGTATGCCAGAAGACCGCTCGCATTAAGCTCCCAATCCTCGCCGCCTGAGCGCGTGTTGATCCGCTCGATGTTCCCTTGAATGTTCCACACGCTCTGGCTGATTGCCCCCGCCACGTTCACCAGGTTCAGCGTCGGCGCATCGTCCGCAATGCCCTCGCCCGACAAAAACAGGTCGGCCTGGAAATCACCATTCATGCCAGGTACGCCCATCGCCCCTGTCACCGTCAGGCCATCGATCGACGCAGCTTCCACCCGATCCGGATTCGAATCGGCGTCCAGCCAGTTCTTCACCGTCAATTGAGCAATATGCGCGTTCGTCGCAATGATCGAAAGGTCACTCACAAAGCCCAAGCTCAGCTTCGTGCCTGAGGCGAATGCGCTGCTGTTGCCCAGCGACATCATGGCTTGGTGTCCAATGCCCAGAATGTCGCCCAGCGTAATGCTTCCGACCCCTCCGTTCACCGACAGCGACGTCGTGAGCTTCACGCTCGCCGCATTCACGCTGGCGATATCGTTGGAAATCACGATCGTCGGAATCGTGGTTGTGGGCATCGCACCAAGGCTGGCGGTGGACCCCGGCACCACATCCACCCGGAAAGTCGTTGTCGACGTGCTTCCCGAAATCACGATGCTGTTGATCAACTGGTAGCTTGGCGAATCGGTCGTCGTGAACAAGCTCAGCACTTCATCAGTCGATCGCCCGCCTGCGAAATACGCCGTTCCAGAGCCCGGACCCGTCATCGACAGCGTCACGCTGTTCCCCTGCATGTCCGTATAGGTCAACGGATGCGAGGCATCAAACGTCTGTGATGTTTCCGCTTCACCCACTTGTGTGTAGTAGAAGTCATATCCGCTTCCCGCGGCATTCGTGTCGCTCCACATATCAATTCCGGTCACCTTCTCCACATCAGCTGTCCCGCCCTCGCCCCCCACCACCGCATGGTCAAAGGTGAAATAAGTATCAAGGTCCGTAATCACTTCCAGCTCATAGCTTCCCGCCCTTAAGCCTGTGAAGGAGTAGTATCCAAACTCATCCGTCGTGATCGTCTGGAAGGACGTTCCGAAATCATCCACGATCGTCAGCCGCACCTGCACGCCATCAAACGACACCGGATCTGAAGAACCGGCAGGCGTCTGATACACCGTCCCCGACAGGCTATTAGGCTTGATGTTTGCAAATGAATTATCCGCCGCGCCCTGGTCCTTCGCCAGTTGGATGTCCAGGATCGCATTCGGGTCGCTGGTGCTGTCGTATCCGCCCTGAGGACCCGCCTTGAGCTTCTGAATGATGTAACCCGATGGCAAAGTCTCCACCACGCGGTAGGACACCCCGACGTTCAGCCCGCCGAAATACCACTGCCCCGAAGCGTCGGTCGTTGCCGTCGTCACCAGCGTGTATCCGCTCCCGGTCCCGTCAGGCACAGTCAAGTCCATTGTCACGCCTTCAAGCGGCACGTCGCCCCCGTCGAAGATGTTATTGAGGTTCAGATCCTCAAACACCCTGCCCGAGATGAATTGGTCCGGCGCCGGCACAGGCATCATCGCAAAGTAGTAGTACTCCGCCTTATCGCCCGACCCCAGTGTCACATCGGAAATCGAAAGCTGGTCCCCGCTCGCCGTCCCGCTCCGCGTCCCCACGATCGCCTTGGTCGTCATCAGCCCATCCGGCGTCTGCACTGAAATCGTGTATTCACCAGGCTCCAGCAGGTAGAAATAAACATTCCCATATTCGTTGGTGACCTGCGTCTCCGTAATTGTGCTGCCGTCAATGTCCGAAATCCCCGTCGCCGTCACCGACACATACTGCAGCAGCGTGTCCACGCTCTGGTACTGCCCGTCCCCAGCCACGATCGGATCCGGATACCCTTCCGGGTCCACGCCCGTGTCTTCAAACACATGCACGGAGATCACCGCGAACTTCACGAAGCCCGCGTTCACGTCTCCCTTGCTTTGCCCCTCTTCCACCACAAAGGTAGGTGTCGACCCGCGGTGCTTATCGGTCGCGTCCGCGCGGCTCCCCCCCGCACTGGAAAGATCCTGCTTGGTCAGCCGTGATACGTCCGGCGATTCAAACACCACGTAATACGTATTGGACACCAGGTTGCCAAAGGAATACGCGCCGCTGCCGTCGGACACCAACTCGTTGATCTTCACATCATCCGTCGTGCCCTGCACCCCGTCATAACCCACGGCCCACAACTCAACCCGCGCCCCCGCCAGGTTCGCCTCCCCATCCTGCACGCCGTTCTGGTTCACGTCTTCAAACACCGATCCCGACACACTCGCTGTCGCCACCGTGTTGGGCGTGATGCCAAAAGCGTAACCCGTTCCATGGCCGCCTTCGGGCATATAGATATCGTAGATTGACGATGCGCTCTCCGAAGTCCCGTTCAAGCTCCCGATCGTCACACCATATCCGCTATACCCAGGCACATTCCCCAGCGTCAGCGAATACACCCCATTCCCATACACCTGGGTGTTCATGAATGTCACAAACCCATTTCCATCGCTGATCAGTTGGATCGAGTTCCCACTCGCATCGCTCACAGTCACTTTCGCACCCGCCACGACCGAATCCGTCCCCGTGTCGTAAACTCCATTCTTGTCCACATCCAGATACACCTGCACCTGCAGTTGCGTCTCTTCCACCACACCCACATTCACGTGCTCGATATACGATCCCATTTGCACCGTGATGACTGGCGTATCCCCCTTCATCACCCCCTCGGCATAAGCCTGGCTCCCGCCCGTCACATCCAGCCGCTGCTTCGAGAAGTAATAATCCGCAGGCACCTCAAACGACACGTAATACTTGCCCGGCGCAAGGTCTCCAAAACTGTAATGCGTATACAAATCCAACGTCAATTGCGAAACATATGCATCATCCCCCGTCCCCGCCTCGCCGTCCGCACCCACCGAATACAGCGTCACCACGGATCCCTCGTTGCTCGACGGGTAGCCGTCCCCCTCGTCGTAAATCCCATTCCCGTCGACATCCGCAAACAAATGCCCGCTGATCACCCCGGTCGCCTCCACCGCGCCAAGATCCGCAAATCCGCCCGATGCAGTCGTCGGCCGAGCCATCCCCCGCTGGTCAATTCCCGTTGAATACGTCGTATCCGCCGCATCAATCACCGGTGATCCCACCATCGGAAGCAGCGTCCGCGTCGGCCCGCTGTAATAATCCAACTCCGTGTTCAACTGCGGATCAATGCCCAAAATCACAGTCCCCGTCACCGTCCCGCGGCTTACATCAAAAATCAGATTCTGACCCACACTCGTGAAATCACCCGAAATATCCGTCGGCACCGGCGCACCGCCACCCGACGCCACCGTGTTCCCCGCCACGATCGAATTGATCAACTCCACCGGATTGGCCGGGTCCGAATAAATCCCCCCCGTCGTCGTCGATCCCGAATCGTTCCCCGTGCTGTTCCCATAAATCGTCGCGAAATATACCTTCGGCGCAGTCAACCCCGTCGCACCGCCCGTCCCGTAATACACACCCGCGCCCTGCCCTGTCGTCTCCGCCCGGTTGAACGCCACCGTCGAGTTCACAAGGTTAAACGTCCCATACGCAAACACACCCGCCCCAGGACCGCTCTCCAAACGGTTGTAGCTCACCTCAGACTGCGAAATATTCAGCGCATTGTTTGAATAAATCCCCCCACCATGCACATACACGTACACGGACCCGAACATCCCCACCGGCGTCCCCGCACGGTTGTTGTAAATCGTCGACTGCACCACGGAAAGCGATCCCGTGTTGTAAATCCCCACACCCGCCAAATTCGAAATATCCTGGTTCTCGATCGACATGGAGTTCCCCTCCACGCTCGATGCCACCAGCGTCGCATCCAGCCCCGCGGCAAAATACAACCCCACGCCTGCCGACGTCGTCGTCTTCACCACCGAGGTATTCCCCGACACCTTGCTGCTGCTGATCGCCACCGTCGCACCCGGGATCACTGCACCGAAAAACGCCCCGATCCCCAGCCCGCCCCCATCCGCCGAGTTGTTTGAAATTGATGAATTTACGATCGTCACCGACGCATTCACCGTATAGAGCCCCACGCCCATCAGCGAAACCGAACCGCCGTACCCCGTGTCCGTCCCCTTGTTCCCCGTAATCGCCACATCCGACAGTACCAGCGAGTTTCCGTGCGAATAAACCCCCGCACCGTAAGCGTCACTCACCGCCCCGCCGGTGATCGTCAACCCCTGCAGAGACACATCCCCGCCGGTAATCTCAATCACGCGCCCCAAACCCTGCGCATCCAGCCTCAACGCACCCGACCCCGGCCCATACACCGTCACGCTGTCCGCAATATCCAACTGCCCCTGCAGCAGAATGCTCGTCGTCCCCTCCGGCAACGCAAATGAAATCGAGCTGCTCGTCCCATCTGAATTCGCCTGGTTCAGCGCCCACCTCAGCGACCCAGTCACCGGCTCATAAATATCGTCCGTCGCATCAATGACGGTGTACGCACTCATCAGCGTGCGAGCTTCCAAAGCCTCCATCAGCCCCGCAACACCACGCTTGGCGGCCCCAACTTCACGCCGCGGGCTCAGCCACGACTTCAACCGACCAGCCACGCGACCAGCCACGCGACCAGCAACTAAACCCATATCATTACGCAAGTTAAGCATATTTTCTTCCTGGCCCAAAGGCAATCAAACCCATCCGTCCGCACAATTCTAGCTTTCCGTACGAAATCCACAGCCTAACGCGGCCCTTCAACTATAAGTACGAAATTAAAAAGTGCACATAATTCCCAACCGCAATCCGTATTTACCCACTTCACACAATCCTCAGCGAATACCCTTCATCCCCACTCCCGCCCGCCGGGTCATACACTCCTACCGCCGTCTTGTTGACAATCTTCACCACATCCTTGGAACCGATTCCCGTCATCCGGCTATATGTCCCAACCTTCACCCCCGCCACAAAACCATTCAACGGCGTCAAGTCCATATCCACCAGCTTCAAAGACACACTCGTCAACGTACCCGCCGCCACACGTGAATTCACAAACGTCGCCTCCGCAGAGCCATACCCCTTCCCCGTCACCGTGAACCCCGCCAACGTCGAAAGCGCTCCCGTCTTCGTGTCGAGCACCGTGAACTGACCCTTGCTCGTCGGCAATCCAGTCGGGTCCACCGCCGGATTCACCCCTGCAAACAGCACGCTGTGGTCCATCGCCCCCACCGACACCACTCCCACGTTCCCGCCCACCAGCACCTGGGAATTAATCAGTGATCCTGCAATCGTCACATTCCCCAATGCCGCCAGCTTCGAGGAGACTCCCTCACCGCTCACATTCACCTTCGCAAAAAAGTCGCCCGTGATCTCAGGCTGCGTCTTGGTCAGCAACTGCCCCTTGGTCGTAATCGACAACACCTTGTCCGCGCTGATCGACCCGCCCAGCCAGTTGATCGCACTCACCGCACCCAGGCTCCCATCGCTGTGCAGGGTCAGTTCCAGCACCTGACCCTTGCTCGTAAAGCTCGCAATGTCCCCCGTTGCGCTTATGCTCATGTCATCCGCGCTTCCCACCGTCACCGCTCCTGCCTTCCCTGTCACATCCACATTCGCGCGCAACGTCCCCGACACCGTAAGCGCTCCCAGCGTCACCGTCGTGGGCACCAGCCCCACGCCGCTGGCGATCAATTCACCGCTGTAATCACCCGCTATCGCCTCCACCGTCTTGCTTCCCACCTGGCCCTTGGTCGTCATCGACGTAATCTTGGCCGCGCTGATCGAGCCCCCAACCCAGTTGATCAAGCTCACTGCACCCAGGCTCTTGCTCACCGACAGCAGTGATTCGTCCGCCCATCCCTTGCTGGTGAATCCCGCCAAGTCGCCATTGACCGTAATCTGGCTGTCCCGGATCGATCCCACCGTGATCGCCCCCGCCTTCCCGGTGATCTCCCATTCTGCGCCACTCACCCCCCCGGCAATGCTGATGGAGCCCAGCGTGTTGAGCGTGCTCGCCACACCCACCCCCGTCACCGTCACATCTCCGGCAAAGTCCCCGGCAATCTTCGACACTGCGCGTCCCGTCGCCGTCAGCGTCCCCAGTTTCGCCACCTTCACCCATCCGTCCTTCCAATCCACCACGTTCACCGATCCGATGCCCCCCTCCGCCAGCAGCCTCATCTGCGATACCTGCCCCGCCTTAAACGATTTCACATCCTTGTCCGTCTCCAGTTCCAGTCCCATCACATCCAACGCGATCGACACGCTTCCGAATCCCTTCCCTGCAAACCACAAGGCATCATCCTTCACGCCTCCTGCCACCGTCACCGCATTCACTTTGCCGTCCACCCTCAGTTCACCCGCCTGCCAGCTCCCCACATTCACAGACCCCAGGTTCCCGCCCACGTCCACTTGTCCGCGCACCACCGACGCCTTGCTCGTCAGCGATGTCAGGTCCCCTCCAACCTCCACCCGGCTATCCTCCATCGACGCAATGTTGATCGCTCCCGACTTGCCCCCCACCTCAAATAGCGAATATTGCATCAGCCCGCCTACTGTCATCCCCGCAAGGTTGCCGTTGGCACGCACCACCGCCAGCACACTCCCCTTGATCGTCAACTGCCCCAGGTCCTTCCCCGAGTCGATCAGCAGCATATGCGCATCCTGCCCAATGCTCACCGCTCCAAATCCACCCGCCGCCACCCATTCACCCTTCGCGTTCCCCTTCACCGTTACGCTGCCGAGCTTATGCACTCCCAGCGACCAGTCTGAATCGGCATTCCCCACCACCGTGATTGATGTCACAAGCGGGTTGGCCTTAATGAAATCCTCCTGCGTCAGCGTCACATCCGCCATCAAATCACCCGCCAGCGCCGGCAGCGCCGCGCTCTTGTTGCGTCCTGTCACCGACAGCGTCCCCAGTGAATACGCGCTCAATGCATCCGCGGTCTCATCCTCATCCAGCCACTCCAGCGCCTTAAACGACGTCAATGTCGCTGTCGTCTTAAGCGTCGCTTCCCTCACGCTCCCCAGCGTCACCGCCAGCTTGTCTGACGCACTCCCCCCGATGCTCACCGACTGCTGCGATGCCCCCGCCACGTTGTTCAGCGTCAGCACCTTCATCGCCCCATCGGCCTCAAATCCACCCGTCACATTCACGCTCCCGCCCACAAACGACCCCAGCGCACCAGCCACCTCAATGTGCCCGATGCTTGTGATACCCGTCGATGTGCCTACCTTGGCATCCTTGCTCACCGTCAGAGTCAGGCCGCTCTTGATGTCCGTCCCCGACAACGCCAGCGAAAGCAACTGACCAGACACGCTCTGTTCCACCGTCAGCGTCCCAGCTCCCGTCAGCGCAAACACCACCTTGTTACCCACCTCGTCGTAAAACGTCTTGTCCACTATCGTGCTCTTGGATGTAACCGTAAACGTACCGCCCGGAGCCCTGTGAGCCATCACGGTCCCCTGAATCTCAAACCTGAACACCTCATCCCCCACCACGTTCGTCTTGAACGTCACATCCCCACCAAAAGTCCCCACTCGCGGCGTCGTCAGCGAGATGCTGAAAGTATCGCTCTGCCCCGCCGCCAGGCTCGACACAAGCACATCCTCCAGCTTGTACCCCGCAGGCAATACCAGTCCTGACAGCTTCAGCGTCTCCGTCCCCGTGTTGGTCACCGTAAAGCTCCGTGTCACCACGGAAGAACCCACAAATGCGGTGTCGCCGAAATTCGTCCCCGCGAAAACTGTTACCCCGTTATGGATCTCAGACCCCCCCGACGTCTTCACCATCACGTCCGGATGCGCCGCCGTCGGCAGCACGGCTCCCTGCACCTTGAAATTAAACGGGTTCTTCCCCGTCACGTTCGTCACCACCGAAATATCCCCCGCAAACGTCCCCGATGTCCCCGTCTTAAGCGCAACCGTAAACGTATCCTTCGCCCCCGGAGCCAGCACCGCGGACAAACCCTCCACCAGCACAAACCCGCTCGGCAGTGTCAACGTCCCAAGCTTCAGTTCCCCCGTCCCAGTGTTGGTCACTTGATACGTCCGCTGCGCCGACACATCGCCCTGATTCACCGTCGCAAACACCGTCCCATCCTCCGTCACCGGCGATGTATCCCCATCGCTGATCACCGCCCCCTCAAAACTCACGCTCACCCCCGGCGCCGTCACCAATTGCACCGTCCCCTGCACACTGAATTTAAACGGACTTTCCCCCTCCACGTTCGTCGCAAACGAAATCTCGCCCGCGTATTTCCCCGCCACCGACGTATCCAGCGTCACCTTAAATGTGTCGCTCTTGCCCGGCGCAATCGTCGTGCTCAATCCCTCCGTCAGCGTGAAACCGCTCTCAGGCAGAAACACCTTGCCAAGACTCAGGTTCACCGTCCCGATGTTGGTCACCGTGAACGTCTTCACCACCGCCGCCGAACCTTGCGCCACAGTTCCGAAATTCGTCCCGTCCCCCGTCGCCGGTGTCGAATCGTTAATCTCGATATGCACGCCATTGCCCGTCACATGGAAGGCCGCCCCCTTGGTCGCGGGAATCCCCGCCCCTTCAATTCCATACGACGCCACCAGCCCCACCAGATTCGCCGTCCCCGTGTCGACGCTGTTCTCCGGGTCGCTGGGGTCCAGGTCCACTTCACCGAAGCTGACATACCCCGCCAGCGCCAGCACGCCCCGCGCCGCGTCTACCGCACCCACGTTCAGCACTACATCCGGATTGTTCGCATAGTTCTTAAGCGTGTAAAAACCAGACACTGAAAGGAATCCCCCGTCGTTGTCCATCCGCCACACATATCCCGTGCCGTATTTCCCGTTGAGGTTCAGTTTCCCCTCCGCGCTCTGCGCCGGATCGAAATTCAGCACCGCGCCCGTCTCCTGGTTGTTGTAAGCGCGCCCGAAAACGATCACCTGCACATCCGAGGAATCCAATGGATTCACATACAGCCGCGCATATCCCTGCAGATTCAGGTTGCTTCCGGCACCCAGCGAATACTGCTGTGAAGCCCCCCACCGGAACTTCCCGTCCAGGTCCAGGCTCACCAGCGCCAGAAACGAAGATGCCGCCGGCCCGCCCGTTCCCACCACGTGCGATCCGATCCCCGGATCCAGATCCACATTCCCCGTGTAAGTAAACGTCACATACGCATTCCCCGCCGGGTCGATCTCAACGCTCGGCGAATAAGCATTCCCCGCATCGCTCTTGAATACCGCCGACCACATCGTCACCGCCGCTTCCGCCAGGTCCGCGAACGCCATCACATACGCCCCCGTCGCCGCACCTGCCGCCGCACTCTCTATTTCCGCCACCTGGTTCCCCAGAACATCCATCATCGCCGCCTGCCCCGTCACGTTCCCCGATACATACACATGATTAGAACTGTCGAACGCCAGGTCAGACACCCCCAGGTTCGACCCCTTGGTCGTTCCCCTCCCCGTCACATGCGACAGGTAATTCCCGTCTGTATCAAACAATGCCACCACCGTCTGCGACACCGTCGCCGTCCCCACATTCTTCACCCCCGCGCTCGGGTCGATATCCACCTCGGCATTCGCGCTGATCGTCCCTCCCACCGCCAGCCGCGTCCCGTCCGTCGACACCGCCGCCGTAAACAGGTTCATCCCGTTTCCCGTCGCCGTCACCTGCTTGGCAAACTGCAGTTCCCCGTTCTTGGAATACCGTGCGATAAAACCATTCGCCCCATACTCCTCCATCCCCTCCGGCACCGTCAGCGTCACCGCCGACGCCGTCCCTCCCCCAAACACCACCGAATTCTGGAAAAATCCCGTCAACAGGACGTTCCCCTCATCATCAAACCCCGCCGCGTACGCAATCGAAGTCACCCCGCCGTACGAAGCGTCCACCGTCTGAATCAGCTTCGCCCACGACAATGCCCCCGTCGTCGTGTACTTCAGCAGTACGTTGCTCGTCGATGGCCCCGCCGAAAGATTCGTTACCCCCGTCCCCGGATCAAAATCGATCTGCCCGATGAACCGCGCCGTCACATACATATTCCCTTCCCCGTCAAAAATCGTCCCCGATGCATACACCTGGCTGTAATCCTCTTTCCCCGGCGTATACGCACCCACCCTCAGCGCATTCACCCACTTGAGCTTCACCCCGTCATCAAACGTCGGCCCCAGCAGTTCCGGCGCCTCCGCCGCCTCCGCCTTCCCCGTCACCGCAAACTTAAACGCCGTCGATCCCTCCACATTCGTCGTAAACGCAATGTTCCCCGCATAGGTCCCCGCCACGCCCGGGCTGAAGCTCACCTGGATCGTGTCCGATTCCCCCACTCCCAGCGTCGTCGCCAGCCCATCCAGCACCGTGTACCCCGTCGCCGGAATCGTCAGCCCGCTCAGCACCAGCGACCCCGTCCCCGAATTGGTGATCGTAAATGTCCTCACGATCGGCGAATTCCCCAGCACAAACGTCCCATAATCCGTCCCGTCCGCCGTCCCCGGCGTCGTGTCTCCCGCTGCAATCGAAATATTGTTCGACCCTTTCACAGTCACCCCCGGCTTGGCCACCACAGCCTCATTGAGCACATCCGCCGTCCCCGTGTGCGCAAACCGACCGAAAAATCCGTCCGCCACCGTCCCATCCGTCACCGAAGCAATCACCTTCGTCCCTGTCGACGCATCAAAATCCACCGATCCCGCAAACACCCCGCCCAATACATACGCATCCTGCCCGTTCACCCGCGCCACCGCCCGCACATCCGCCGTCCCCGTCGAAAGCGTGCTCGCCCCGCCCGGGTTGGCATAAAACCCGCCCGCATCCACAAACGTCCCGTCCCCCTTCAAATACCACACAAACCCCGACGGATTGCTCGATGTCCGCACCCCGCCCACGCTCCCTGCCGGGTCAAACTGCGCCTCACCCTGAAACTGCCCCACCGCCACCACACGTCCGGCCCCGCCGCCAACGGGATCAGCCGTCACCAGCAAATCCCGCACTTCCCCAAAACTCTTGGCCCCAAGCGAAGTCCCAAAGCGGAACGCGCCCGCCGAACTCAACCCCAGCAGCGCCGGCATCACAAACTCACCGGACGTCACCGTCTTTGTCCCCGCACCCGCGTTCAAATCCACCGTCCCCCGCACGCCCAATCCCACAAACACGTTCCCCGCCGCGTCGATCGCCACCGGCCCCGGGCTCATCAACCCCGTCGCCGCATATTCCTGTGCAAAATTCACCGCCCCGCTCTCCATGTTCACCGATGCAACAAACATCCCGCTCCCCGCCGTGGGCCCGCTCAACGCCTTCACCACGCTCCCGTTCACCAGCAGCTCTCCCGTCCCCAGGCTGTTCCCCGACACCACCAGCGTGCTCCCCGACATATCCGCCCCGCCCAGGCCCGCCACCCCTTCCGCCCCCGTCCCCCGCGCCGCCGCATAGCTCAGCAGTTTGAACGACGTCGTGTCATACGACGCCACAAACTCCACCCCTCCCTTGCTCGGCGCGGTCACAGCCACCGTCGACGCCCCCGCATCCAGATCCACTTCTTTCGATCCCGACCCCAGGATCGTCACCGCCGACCCCGTCACTCCCACAAACTGCGTTATCGAATCATCCCCGATCCCCCCGATCTGCTGGATATACGAAAGCCCCCCCGTCGGCGTCAGCTTCGCCAGGAAAATATCGCTTCCCCCCATCGTCGCCAGCGTCGTCTCCCCGTCCCCGAAATTCAACGACACCGTCTCAGAAAATTGCCCGCCCACATATACATTCCCATCCCCGTCCACGCTCACCGCCCGCCCCTGTGAACTCGTCGGCCCCGTCGACACCGCCGTCGCCCGCTCAAACTGCCGCACCCATGCCAGGTTCCCGCTCGCGTCGTACTTGGCCACAAACGCATCCCCCAGCGCATATGTCGCAGTCAATTCCGTCGTCCCCGCCCCAAAATCAAAATCGATCGACCCGCGAAACGACCCCACCACGTAGACATTGTTGGCCGCATCCGTCGCCACATCCGCCACGTTGTTGGAAAAATTGCTGTTGACCCCATTCCCCTTGCTCCCGAATGTATCCACCCACGCCGGCACCGCCGACATCATCTGCCGCCCCTCCATCGCTTCCACCACCGCCCCCGCCTCCCTGCGCCCACCCAACGTCCAGAAACACCGCCCCCACGCCCCCACCCGCGCCTTCACCGAATTCAACACCCCAACCTGCCCATTGCCACCCACAGACCGCTTGCTGGTTTTCATAATCATCCTGTAACGCGTGATTTAAAACACGAAAAACCCCGGCCGCGTGTTGAACCGTATTCCAAACGCGCTGAGTCAATCTTAAGACCAATCCCCAAGATTGCCAGATATTCCGTAAGCTCTTACTCAAAAACTCTTTACACCAAACCCACATCAGGGTTTCCCCGATGCCGCTCCAGATGGCACGCACGCCCCGAAGGCGTGCTGTGTTTTGCGCGCGCCACCTTACCACGCGTCAAAAACACCTAACACTCCATCCCGCTCCCACACATGACCAAGACTCTGGACCCTGGACTCTGGACTTCCTCAAATCGACGCCACACCATCCGCCACATTCCGCAGCGAATACCCGACGCCCTCCATCCCGTCATACACCCCAGGCAGCATCTTGTTCGCCACCTTCACCACATCATTGGGCTTCGGCAATCCCGTCACCCGCGAATAAGTCCCGATCTTCACCCCCGCCACAAACCCGTTCACATCCGCCGCCCCCATATCCACCAGCTTCAGCGACACATTCGCCAGCGTCCCCGCCGTCACACGCGAATTCACAAACGACGCTTCATTCACCCCGACTGCCTTACCCGTCACCGTGAATGAAGCCAGTGTCGAAAGCGCCCCGGTCTTCTCATCCAGCACCTTAAACCCGGATTCATCCGCCCCCGCCAGCAACGTGCTCTGCACAATCGCGCCCACCGTCACCGCCCCAACATTCCCGCCCACATCCAGCAATGAGTCCCTCAGCGTGCCGGCAATCGTCACCGCCCCAACATTCCCGCCCACATCCAGCAATGAGTCCCTCAGCGTGCCGGCAATCGTCACCGCTCCCAGCGTCGCCGCCTTTGAACCCACACCCTCACCGCTCACAACCACCTTCGCAAAAAAGTCACCTGCGATCACAGGCTGCGTCTTGGTCGGCAATTGTCCCTTGGTCGTGATCGATAACACCTTGTCCGCACTGATCGACCCGCCCAGCCAGCTGATCGCACTCACCACGCCCAGGCTCCCTCCGCTCTCCAGCGTCAAGTCTGATACCTGCCCCTTGCTGGTGAAGCTCGCCAAATCACTGGTCGCTCGGATGCTTGTCGCGCTGACCCTCCCCACCGTCACCGCGCCGATCTTCCCCATCACATCCACCGCCCCGCTCAAAGTCCCCGCCACGGTCAACGCCCCCAGCATCAGTCCCATCTGCTCGTCCGTCGCTACGCCCTCCTGCCACACGTCCAGGCTGCCGCTGAAATTCCCCGCAATCGCCTCCACCGTCTTGCTCCCCGCCTGGCCCTTGATCGTCACCGATGCCACCTTCTCCGCGCTGATCGCCCCGCCCTGCCAGTCGATCGCGCTCACCGCTCCCACATTCCCGCCGCTCTTGAAGACAGACCCCGATACCACTCCCTTGCTGGTGAAGCTCGCCACATCGTCCGTCACATTGATGCTCGCGCCAGTCGCGCTCCCCACCGTCACCGCCCCCGCGTTCCCAAACACATCGACCGTTCCGCTTAACGTCCCCGCCACCGTCAATGCCCCAAGTACCAGCCCCGTCGTCCCGCCAAATGCGTCCAGGCTCCCGCTGAAATTCCCCGCAATCGCCTCGACCGTTTTGCTCCCCACCCGACCCTTGACCGTCACCGACGCCATCTTCGCCCCGTCGATCGATCCACCCAGCCAGTTGATCACGCTCACCGCCCCCAGTCCATCAGTCACAGACAGCTTGGTCGCCTCCGCCCATCCCTTGCTCGTGAATCCCGCCAGATCGCCGTGAACCATCAGATTCGTATCTCGGATCTCACCCACCACAATCGCGCCCGACTTGCCGAAAATTTCCCATTGCGCATCGTTCAATCCACCCGTGATGCTCGCACCTCCCAGCACATTGACGTTGCTTCCAAATCCCTCTCCCGTCACCTTCACATCGCCCGTAAAGACACCTGCCGCCGCTGCGCTCACCTTGGTCGCCGCTAGCCCCTTGGTGGTGATTGTCCCGATCTTCCCCGCCTTCACGCTTCCATCTTGCCAATCCACCACCGTCACCGATCCCAACGACTCAAACACATCAAAGGTCGTGTTCTTCACCCGGTTCGCCTTAAACGACGTCAACCCCACCGTCTCCAGGGTCAGCCCCGTCACATCCCCCGTGATTGAGATCGCCCCAAATCCCGCCTGCGCTATCCATTTGCTGTCCGTCACGGCTCCCGTGACCGTCACCGAACTCATCTTCCCCATCGTGTTGAAGCCCCCGCCCTGCCAACCCGAAACGTTCAACCTTTCCACCGTCCCACCGGAAACCAACCGGGAATCCACCACCAGAGTCGGGACCCAGAGCGATGCCAGATAATCTCCCGCAAATACATCGCTCTCCTTCATCGACCCCAGGCTAATCGCCCCTGACTTGCCTCCCACTGCGATATCGCTCAAATGCACCAACCCTGTCACCGTCAAGCTCGTCAGGGTCTCAGTCACATACAGATCAAACTGCTCCGCCCCGCCCTTGATCGTTACCGCCCCCGCCGTGGATGAACGAATCTCCAGCGTCAGCGCGTTTTTACCAATGCTCACGGACCCAAACCTGTCCGCCGTCCACTTGCCCGTCACATTCCCCTTCACTGTCACCGAGTTCGCTTTCAGAGCCCCCAGATCCCAATCCCCATCCCCGCTCCCCGCCACCGTGATCGATGTCACCAGCGGTGCGCCCAGAAAATCCCCGTACGGCACATGAATGTCTGCCATCATGTCTCCCGCTAGCGCCGCCAGCGTCGCGCTCTTGGCGCGCCCTGTCACCGAAAAAGCTCCCAGTGCATTGGCCGTCAAAACATCCTCCGTCGAATCCTGATCCAGCCATTCCACCGCCTTAAACGACGCCAATGTCCCCGTCGTCGTAATCGTCGCCTCGCTCACCCTCCCCAGTGTCATTGCTGTCCTGTCCAGGTCCGTCCCGCCGATGCTCACCGTCTGCTGCACACCCCCCGTCAAATCATTCAGCGTCAGCACCTTCACCGCGCCCTCGGCTTTAAACCCGCCCGTCAGGTTCACACTCCCCCCCACAAACGACCCAATCGCTCCCGACACCTCCACATGCCCAATCGTCGTGATCCCCGTCGACTTGCCCACCTTCGCGTCCTTGGTCACAGCCACAGACAGCCCGCTGCTCACATCCGTGCCCCACAGCCCCAGAGAAAGCAGATTCCCCGCCACGCTCTGCTCCACCGTCAACTCTCCCGGTCCCGTCAACGCAAACACCACCTTGTTCCCCAGTTCATCAAAAAACGTCCGGTCCGCAAGCGTGCTCTTGCCATCCAGCGTGAAGCTGCCGCCCGGCGACCTCTGCGCCGCCACCGTCCCCGCCACTGCGAACTTAAACGCCTCATTCCCGGGCGCATTCGTCGTAAACGTCACATCCCCCGTCAACACCCGCGCCTTTGTCGTGTCAATCGCCAGCGTGAACGTATCGCTCGTGCCAGGCAGCAGGCTCGCCGCAATCGGGTCCACCACCTTCAATCCCGCAGGCAGCTTGAAGTTTGAAATCAGCAGAATCTGCGATCCCATATTTGTCACCACAAACGACTGCGTCGCCCCCGTCCCTCCCACATAGTTGCCATTCCCGAAATGGGTGCCCGAAAACACGCCCATCCCATTGGTCATCTCCCCCTCTTCATCCGCCGACAGCGTCATCGCAAAGTCCGGCAAAGGCGAAACAACTTTCCCCTCCACTCGAAAATTAAACTGCTCCTCCCCTGTCGCATTCGTCAAAATCATCACGTCACCCGCAAAAGTTCCCATCTCCTCCGTATTAAGCCTCACCGTGAACGTGGTGCTCTCTCCCGTCCCCAGCACACTCTCATACCCTCCAATCAACATGAATCCCGTCGGCATATTGATCGAACCCACCGTCAAATCCGCATCCCCGTCGTTGGTGATCTTAAACGTCGCCGTCGGCCCGTCCTGCCCCTGCTTGGTCGCCACAAACTGCGTCCCCTCTCCCGCCGAAGGCGTCGCGTCCCCATCCACCAGCGCCTGGCCCCCAAAACTTACATCTATTCCGGGCAAAAGCGGACCCGGGTCCGTCGATCCCTTCGTCTTCCCCAAAATCGAAAAATGAAACGTCTCCATCCCTTCAATATTCGTCTTAAATGAAACATCCCCGCTGAATGTCCCCTCCGTCGAAGGCCCGAACGTCAGCGTGAACGAATCCGACTTCCCTGCTTCGATCGTCGTCGACAACCCATCGCTCAATCCAAAACCCACCGGCCGCGTAAAGTCGCTCAAAATCAACGCAGCCTTCCCGATGTTGTTCACCGTGAA
Source organism: uncultured Phycisphaeraceae bacterium (assembly GCA_964527265.1). Taxonomy (GTDB): domain Bacteria; phylum Planctomycetota; class Phycisphaerae; order Phycisphaerales; family Phycisphaeraceae; genus CAZGOM01. The sequence continues at coordinate 25,233 of CAZGOM010000032.1, forward strand.
AGTCACGCTGATCGTCCCCGACCCCACCGTAAACACCCCGAAATCAGTCCCGTCCAGCACGCTGGGCGTCGTGTCGTTGTTCGTAATCGTCACCCCCAGCCCCCCCGTCACCAATATCGTCGGCACAGGCACCACGATGTCGTTCAACGGGTCGGCCACTCCCGTACGCACAAACCGACCGAAAAAACCGTCCGAAATGGCGCCGGTGGACCCTGAATTCACCAGCGTCTTCCCCATCGACGCATCAAAATCCACCTCCCCCGTAAACATCCCGCCCAATATCAGCGCATCCGACCCATTCACCACCGCCGCCGATGTCACCACCGCCCACCCGGTCTTGCTCGTCCCGACCCCATTGGCATTGGCGTAAAACCCGCCCGCATCCAATAGCGTCCCATCCGCCCGCAAGTGCCACACAAACCCCGCCGGGCTCGCCGACGTCCGCACGCCCGCCGCCGTTCCCGCCGGGTCAAACTGCACCGTCCCTGTAAACGTCCCCACCGCCGCCACCACGCTCTTTTCAGGGTTCGCCGGGTCCGGACGCACAATCATCTCTTTGATCTCCCCGATCCCATCCGGCCCCGTCGCCGCCATCCCACGATAAAGGCCATCCCTGTCCAGGCTCACAATCACCATCTGCGCCTGCGTCCCTGCATCCAGGTAGGCCACCGCCTTGCCCGGCTCAGGATTCAAATCCGCCGTCCCCTTCACATTGATCCCCAGGTACACATTCCCGTCCTTGTCCGCCGTCACCGCGCTCACCACCGCACTGTCCGTCGACGCGATTGAACGCCCCCAGTTCACCACCGGCCCCGCGGACATATCTACCGACGCCACAAACGTCTCTTCCCCCAGCGCCGACGCCGTGATCGATCCCAGCAAACCGCCCCCGGTGAACACTTCCCCCGTCCCAACGCAATTGGCCGCCACGATCAGCGTCTTGGTCCCCGGCACAAAATCCGCCGACGCAAACTCCGATGTCCCCGCCGCCCCCGTCCCACGCGCCGCCACATACGAAAGAAGGTTCATTCCCCCGTCATACTGCGCCACGAAACTCACCGTCCGATTCAACGGCGCCGCCAGATCCACTTCCTTGCTCGTCACATCCAGATCCATCACTCCCGTCGACATCCCCATGAGCGTGATCCCGCTCTCCTGACTCCCCACAAACTGCGTGATGTTCTCGCTCCCCAGTCCATAAAACTGCTTGATCATCGTCAGCGCACCCGCTGCCGTCACTTTGGCGACAAACACATCCGACTCTCCGGTGCTGGTCATCGTCTTGGACCCGGAAACAAAATCCACCGTCATGGTGTCCGTGAACATCCCCGCGATGTACACATTCCCCGCCGTATCCACCGCCAGCGCCCGCCCCGCCGAGCCGCCCACCCCTTCCCCACCGACCGAATTCGCAAATTGCGACACCCATGCAAGGCTCCCATCCGCGTTGTATTTGGCCACATACCCGTCGTTGGTCGCATAGGTTGACCACAAGAGTTGCGTCCCAACACCAAAATCAAAATCCACTCCTCCACAAAACTCACCCGTCACGTAAACATTGCCTGAAGCATCAATGGCAACATCATTCACCCGGTTGTTCATCACCAGATCCCCCGCAGACACCGCGCTCCCAAACGTGTTCACCCACGCCGGCACCGCCGCCATCAACTGCCGACCCTCCAGCCCCTCCAGTCGCGCACCCTTCCCCTGGCTCTTGCGCCCAAATGCCCGCACCCGCCCCCCCACCGATTCAAGCCGATCCTTCATCATTCCAAGCATGGAAAACCCAAACAAACCCGTTGCCTTTGCCATGTCCATTGCCCTTTAGTGCGTCGTTTCAAAAGACCTGAAGATCAAAACCGGCTAACCGCAAGTCAATAGTCTACCTCCCGCACCTCACCCCCCCACAACAATCCGCAGCAGATAACCCTCATCCCCGCTCCCGCCCGCCGGGTCATAAATTCCCGTCGCCACCTTATTCGCCACCTTCACCACATCGCCCGGCTTACTCAACCCCGTCAAGCGGGAATAAGCCCCGATCTTCGCACCCGCCGCAAACCCATTCACCTCTGTCCCCTCCAAATCCACCCGCTTGAGCGAAACATTCGTAAACGTCCCCGCCGCCACCCGCGAATTCACAAACGACGCCTCATTCACACCCACCGCTTTGCCCGTCACCGTGAACCCCGCCAGCGTCGCCAGCGCACCCGTCTTGCCGTCCAACACCATAAAGTCGGACTTCACCATCGGCAGCACGCCCGCATCCCGGTCCAGCTTCACCCCCACGAAAAACGCGCTGTGCACCATCCCGCCCACCGTCACCGCGCCGGCATTGCCGCCAATGCCCAGGGCGCTCTCCCTTACCATCCCCGCGATGCTTACCGATCCCAGCGCCAGCGCCTTGGGTCCCACTCCCACGCCGGTGACCAGCACCTTCCCGACAAAATCCCCCGCAACAGCCTCCGTCGTCTTGGTCGCTGCCAATCCCGTTGCCGTCAGTGACGCCAATTTCACCGCCGCCAGTTCCACATGGTCAAAGCTCACCCCCTTCACGGCTCCCATCGCGCTGTAGCTCCAGAGATGCATATCCGAGAGAGTCCCCTTGCTTGTAAACGACGTTAGATCCCCCGCCACACGCACGCCCACTTGGCTGGCACTCCCCACCGTAAACGCCCCTGCCTTGCCTCCCACATTCCATTCTCCGCCCATCAGCCCGCCCTGGATATTTACCGCACCCAGCGTCAGCGCCGTCGTCGCCACGCCTTCCCCCGTCAATGTCACTTCCCCTGTGAAATCCCCCTCAATCGCCTCCGGAACCGCACGCGTCGCCGCGCGACCCCGTATCGTGATCGACGCCACCTTGTCCGCATGGATCACGCCCTCCATCCAGTTCGCCGACGTCACCGCCCCAATCGCCCCCAGAGTCTCCAGCATCATCCCCTGCGTTTGCCCTTTGCTTGTAAACGACGCGATGTCCCCCGTCGCCTGCACGCTCGCCCCCCCCACCGAATCAACCGTCATGGCCCCCAGCTTCCCCATCACTTTCAAGCTCGAATCGTAAATCACCCCGCCCACGCTGAATGAAGCCACGTTCCCCTGGGAACCGCCCTTGGTTTGCGTCACCATCACAAAATCCACCACATTCGCCCCAATCGTCACCGCCCCCACTCCCCCCGTAATATCCCAATCCAGTTCGCCCGCAACGTCACTCCCGATCACCGACCCCTTCACCGTGATTGATCCCACCGACTTGCTCCCCGCGCTCGTCGACATGCCCACCACCGTCAATGGTCCCGAAAAATCACCTGCATTGCCCATTATCGTTGGGGTGGGAGCCCGCCCAGCCGTCACAATCGTCCCCACCTTCCCCGCATAAATGGCGCCCAACCAATCCGTGACCGACACAGACCCCACCGCGCCCTCCACTTTCAGCGAAGTCCCCCGAACCGGACCCGCTTTAAACGATGCCAGGTCCCCGCCCGTCTCCAGGGTCAGGCTGTCCACGTACCCTCCCACCGTGATCGACCCAAACCCCGCGTTGCTCACCCAATTGCTCCAATTCACGTGCCCCTTGATCGCCACATTCACCTTGTTTATCCCCATTAGCCACCTTCCCATCGCCGATCCGCCCACACTCACGCTCACCACTGGCGCAGTCGCTCCGGTCTCCAGGCCGGACATGACAATATCCGCCTCAAAATCCCCAGCGATCGTCACCGATCCCAGACGCGCCGCCTCCAGGCCCATGCCCCCGACACCAAGCCACTCCGTCGCCTTCAGCGACGTCAACGTCGCCGTCGTCGACACGTGCACATCAACCATTTTCCCAAACACCATCGCCACCTTTTCCGTCGACGCCCCACCCACCCGGATCTCCCCCGACAAATCATTCAGCGTCAGTGCCTTCACCGCGCCATTGGCCGCGAATCTCTCCAGAATGTTCACCCTCGACCCCGTAAAAGACGCCAATCCCCCTGAAATATCAATCGCCCCAATGCTTGTCACACCCGTCGACTCTTCCACCTTCGCATCCTTGGTCACAGTCACCATAAGCGCCGTCCTGATGTCCGTCCCCGTGGACGTCACCTGCAACAATGCCCCATCATCGCGCTGCTCAACCAATATCTCCCCCGGTCCCGTCACAGCAAACACCACCTTGTTCCCCAACTCATCAAAAAACGTTCGGTCCAGCAACGAACTCCTGCCATCCACTTCAAACGCCCCCCCCGCCGCCTTCCGCGCCGACACAGACCCACTCACCTCAAATGTAAATGTCTGGTCCCACGGCACATTCGTCTTAAATGACACATTCCCCGTCACCTCGCGCACCGCCGATGTATCAATCACCAGCGTGAACGTATCGCTCTTTCCAGGCGCAATGCTCCCCGCAAGCGGGTCCAACACCTTCAAACCCGCAGGCGCCTTAAACCCGGAAATCCGCAGCACCTCCGACCCCGTATTGCTCACCACAAACGAATGCCTCACCCCCGTGCTCCCCACATAACTGCTGTAGCCGAAATTGGTTCCCGAAACGTCGTACATCCCCATCCCATTGAGAACCTGCTCAGACGTATCCGTCTTCACCGCCATCCCAAGCGGCGCCACAACCCGCCCGCCTATCGCGAAATTAAACGGATTCTCACCCGGCGCGTTCGTCGCAATAACCACGTCACCCGCAAGGTCATACCCCCCGGCATACGTGCTCAACACCACCGTGAAAGACACGCTCTCTCCCACCGCCAGCGTCCCTGAAACATTCTCCATCAGATAAAACCCATCGGGTAGCCGGATCTGCCCCAATTCCAGCGGCGCTTTCCCGTCGTTGGTGATCGTAAACGTCCGCGACGGCTCCGCTGCGCCCTCCTTAACCTCACCAAACCATGTCCCACTGCCCACCGATGGATTCGTCAGCCCATCCGCCAGCGACTTCCCGCCAAACTTCACATCAATCCCCGACCTAGGTACGCTCGGATCCACATATTCCTCACTCGTCCCCGCAACCGCAAAACCAAACGACTCCATCCCCGCCACGTTCGTCGTAAACGAAACGTCCCCGCCAAACGTCCCCTCCACCCAAGGCGCAAACGTCAGCGTAAACGTATCCGACTGACCCGCTTTGATCGAGTACTCCAGTCCGTCGACAAGTTCAAAACCCGCCGGCACCCTCAAATCACTGACCTCCAGTACCGACACCCCCGTATTCGTCACCGTGAATGTCACGCTGATTTGTCCCTTCCCCAGGAAATACACACCTAAATCGGTTCCGTCCACCCCATTTGGCGTCGTGTCCTTGTTGTTGATCACCACCCCCAGTCCCGTCACTTTGATCCCCGGTGCATACGGCACACTCTCATTGATCTGGTCCGCCGTCCCCGCTTGTGCAAACCGCCCGAAAAACAGATCCAGCGTCTCCCCGATGGAGGTCGAATCCACCATCTTCGTCCCTGTCGACGCATCAAAATCCACCCGCCCCGTAAACGTTCCGCCCAGCACCAGCGAGTCCGCCCCGTTCACGCCCGCCACGCAAGTCACCTGCACTTGGCCGGTTTCGCTCGTCCCCACGCCATTGGGATTGCCGTAAATCCCCGCCGCGTCCACAAAGGTCCCGTCGGCCCGCAAAGACCATGCAAACCCCGCCGGGCTCACCGATGTCCGCACGCCCGCCGCCGACCCGGCCGGATCAAACTGCACCTTATTCGTAAAGTTACCCACCGACACCACCACGCTTTTGCTGGAGTCTGAGGAATCCGGGCGCACGATCATCTCGCTTATCGAGCCCGTCCCGTTGGGCCCGGTCACAGCCGACCAGCGATACGCCCCCGCCGCGTCCAGGCTCACAATCGCCATCTGCGATCCCGCGCCCGCGTCCGCTTTTGCGACGGCTTCACCCGGATTCAAGTCCGCCACACCGCTGAAGTTGATTCCCAGGTACACGTTCCCGTTCTTGTCTACTGTCGCCGCGCTCGTCCCCACGGAATAGGACGACGTGATCGACTTGCTCCAGTTCATCGCCGGCGCGCCCGCCATGTCGATGGATGCCACAAATGTCTCAGCCCCCCACGAAGATGTGGTGATCGCCGCCAGTTGCCCGCCGCTGCTGAACATTTCTGAGGTCGCCACGACATTCGCCGCCAGAATCAGCGTCTTGCTCCCGGGCACGAAATCCGCCCAGCTCAGGCTCGCCCCCCCAAAATCCCCGGTCCCATGTATCGCCACATACGACACCAGGTTCATCGACCCGTCATATGTCGACACGAAATCCACGCTCTCATTTTCCGACGCCTCCAGCATCACCTCTTGACCCGTCACATCAAGATTGATTCCGCCAAGCGACCTTCCCATGATCGTGATCCCACCCTCCTGGCTCCCCACAAAACCGTAAACACCCTCATTCCCCGAGCCATAAAACTGCTTGATCAGGCCCAGTTTCCCCTCCAGGCTCACCTTCGCCACAAAAATGTCCGATCCCCCGCTGCTTTTTAACGACGCGCCGCCCGAAACAAAATCCACTTCCAGCGAATCCCTGAACCATCCCGCGGCATAAAGATTTCCCGATGAATCCATCGACAGCGCCTGCGCCGAGGTTCTCCCCTCCGCCGAGGAATTCTCCCCCACCTCCATCTGCGCAATCCACGATAACTCCCCGCCAGAACTGTACTTGGCAATAAATCCCGATGCACGCGTCGCCGTCAAAATCCGCTCCCCAGCTCCGAAATCAAAATCCACCGTCCCGATAAAATCACCGGCAACATAAACATTGTTGTCACCATCAGTTACAACGCCATTGATTCGATTGGAGTAAATGTTCCCCACCCCACCCTCATCCCCAAACGTATTCACCCACGCTGGCACCGCGGCCATCAGCTCCCGCCCCTCCATCCTCTCAATCCGCGCACTCGAACCCGCCCTCTCGCTCACGCGCCCAAACGCCCGCACCCGCCCGCCCACCGATTTCAACCCATTCTTAACCAATTGCACCACACCGCCGCCCGAAAAGCTCATGAAATTCGTCATGATAAAAACCCCTGAAGCAGCCCATCAAAGAAGTGAAAAACCATCAACCCGACAATACACAAGGCCAACTGGTCTACCCGTTTCACCCACTGGCACTCCAAACGACATCCGTCCGGAAACGTGCCATCTCACACCATTATACCAATTCCTTGCCCAGTGTCAACAGGCCGATTATATATTATTTATATTTAGTTTATATCAACATATTGTTCACATTTCCATTCCATACCCAGTATAAACCCCACCACCACCCCGCTCATCCCACCCCCGCCTGACCAGACCCAGAACCCAACCCTCACAACCCAAGACCCAAAATCCATCCCCCCAACTTGCCTCCCCAGCCCTTTCCCGTCAAAATACCCCGCTGAATCAAACCAAAGCCCACCCCAAGGCGCCTCTCCCATGCTCTCACAGTTCTTCGTCAGCGTCATCACCATCCTCGTGATGGTCCACCTGATCCTCCTCTCCTGCGCCTATCTGATCTTCCTTGAACGCAAGGTCGCCGCCTGGGTCCAGGACCGCATCGGACCCAACCGCACCAACTTCGGCTTCGGTCTCATCAACTTCAAAAGCCGTCACTTCGGCCTCGGCCAGGCTCTCGCCGACGGCTTGAAACTCCTCTTCAAAGAAGATTACACACCCCCCAACGTCGATCGCATCCTCTTCATCCTCGCCCCCGCCATCATCATCATCCCCGCCATCCTCTCCTGGGCCATCATTCCCTGGGGCGGCAAAATCTACATCGACGAATTCACCCTCTCCTCCTGGGTCCCCTTCTTCGGCGGTGAAAACGTCCCCGCATCCATCGCCATCGTCGCAGGCGCCTCCATCAACATCGGCATCATCTACATCCTCGCCATCGGCTCCCTGGGCGTCTACGGCGTCGTCGTCGGCGGTTACGCCTCCAACAACAAATACTCCTTCCTCGGCGGCCTCCGCGCCACCGCTCAGATGCTCTCCTACGAAATCCCCCAGGCGCTCTGCGTCCTCATCATGATCCTCGTCTCCGGTACCGCACGCCCCGACATCATCATCGATCAACAAGTCTCAGACCTCTGGAACATCATCTACCACCCCTTCATGGCCATCATCTTCTTCACCTGCATCCTCGCCGAATGCAACCGCGCTCCCTTCGACCTCGCCGAAGCCGAGCAGGAGCTCGTCGGCGGCTACCACACCGAATACTCCTCCATGAAGTGGGCCCTCTTCTTCCTGGGCGAATACATGCACATGATCACCGGCTCCGCCTTCTTCGTACTCCTCTTCATGGGCGGCTGGTCCATCCCCTTCGTCAATCTCCCCGTCATCGCCGAAGGCTCCATCCCCTACATCGCCATGATCGTCGCCATCAAGGCCTTCGCCTTCTTCGCCAAAGTCGCCTTCCTCCTCTTTGTCATGATGTGGATCCGCTGGACCCTCCCCCGCTTCCGCTTCGACCAACTCATGAAGCTCGCCTGGCGCTCCCTCATCCCCGTCATGCTCTTCATCCTCCTGGCCACCGGCGTCGCCGTCTATAAAGGCTGGCCGCCCGCCAGCTACACCGTCATCAACATCCTGGCCGTCGTCCTCACCCTCATCGTCGGCCCTCTCCTTCCCCAAGGCCCCCCGGGCAACCGCCGCGTCCCCCTCGAAGGCTCCCGCTTCAACCCCCCGGTCAAAGCCTGATTGCACAATGAATAACAGCGAGCTTTTTTTGGGGCACTTGAATCATGTCGTTGGGCGACCTGAAGACAAGATTCTGGAGGTTGATTCGTCAGACCCGGCAATGTCTCCTGTGTATGTATTCGTCTATCGAAATTGGCCGGAACCAGGACTCTTTACTGGGTTCACTCTGGGCTTGTCGGCGGCAAACCATCCCGACTGGATCCTGGGTAAATCAGAATTGATGATCTGCATCGAATCCGATGACGAAGCTTGGATGTACGCCATTGGCTATATGGCTGAAAAACTTCGCGGGAAGCATCCATTCTCCTACGGCAATACCATCAACTTCGGGGGCTGTGTGAGCGATGAATCAGCCTTGGATGCTTTCCTGATCTTTGCTCCCCCATTCCTGACCAAAGATCAAATGGCCGTCAAATTGATGAATTGCACGTGCTATATCACCGGCATGTATCCGCTTTACGCCAGTGAATTACCCTTGTACGAAGAATTGGGACTGAAAAAATTCTGGCACTTGCCAGGGTGGGATCTGTTTGATGTGTATCGCAACCCTCTTACGCCCCCCCGCGCATGAAAATGGGCATCGATACGCCTTCACCTCACCACCCCATATCCATAAACCACTACAAAACACAAAAACATCACCGTCAACGTGTGATACCCCGCCTTCAGCCACCACTTCGTTAAAAACGGCTTCGCATCAAACACCCACTGCAAACCCAGCCTCACCCCCCAGAACACCGCTACATACAAACAAAACGACCGCGCCAGCAGACTGCCCCCCGCGATCTCCTTCGCGTTCACCACGCTCATCACCCCTAGCGCGATGATCGAAAGCACCACATACCCCCCATAAACCCAGAACAACTGCCTCACCAGCTTCGGCAATCCCGCCAGTTCCTTCTTCCACTCCAGTTGCACCGGCACCAAGGCCGACGCCACCAGCACCAACAATTGCCCCACGCCCGCCAGCATCACCACATCTTCATAACGCATCACAACGCCCCGATCTGCCGCATGAACGGCACAAACACATCCACCACAAACGCACGGTGAAACAACAACCCCGCCGGCGCCACAAGCACCACCATCGTAAACATCCACCCCCGCCACCCCCTCCCCAATCCCACCTTCCTCCCAACCCTGCTCTTCTCCAGACAAATCCCCCCCGCCTGAATCAAAAAGAACGCCGTCGGCCCCCCATACCCGCCCCCCGCCGGGTACGACACCACCAGATCATGCACCAGCCCACTGAACAAAAAACCCGCCCACAAACCCCAGAAAACCCCCACCCTCTCCGTGAGCGGCTTAAACAAAAACCGATGCGCCAGATCCCGAAACGCCGTGTTCCAACGCCTCCCCCAGAACTCCCCCAGCGACCTTGAATACCCCGGCGCATCCATCAGCACCCGCGCATTCATCCCCCACGCCCGATACCCGCACGACATCAAATGAAACACCCCAAAATGCAGCGCCGTAATCGTCCCCACCATCCCAACCCATCCCCGCACATAAACCATCTCCGACGGCACCAGCCGCGCCGCCACATAAAGCTCTATCAACCCCAGCACCGTCTTAAACACCGCCCAAATCCATTCCCGCCCCTTCACCCCCTCCTCTGCCTCACCTCGGATAAAGCCCTTCGCATCCAGCCCCGGCCACGCAAACGCATAAATCAATCCCCGCCTCCCAACCAGTTCGCTCCACATCACCCCCGCCAGCGAAAGCGCCTTGCACCCCGCATAAATCGCAAACGCCAGCACCCACATCAACGCCCACGCTGGCAAAACCCCCTTAAAACCGACAATCACCGCCAAAGGAAACCCCACCAGAACCGCAGCACCCAGCGCAGCCGGAAACGGCCCCTTCTCCCCTTCACCCATCCCGATGTCACTGCCGCTGGACATCATGCCCCCTTCCGGCCTTGAGGCCACTTACATCTTCCCACACCCACTGCAAACCATACGCGCCATTTGGTCGCACACATAAAGCGGCCTCCCGCCCACGACTCTCCTTCCTCGTTCAGCCACCATCCAATCCAAGCCTCCAGGGTCTTGCCCGAAATCTGGACTGCTCCCCATCCTGGCACTCTGCGTTACCCTGATGCAACCCAGATGCTTCCCCATGCTAGAATCGCCGCTCACCTGCCACGGAGTCATATCAATGTTACGTATTTCCTGCGCCTTCCTTGCTCTGGCCGCTGCCCTCGCCCTCACCGGTTGCGAATCCCCCGACGCTTTCCCTTACAACCCCGACACTCAGCCCGCGCTGTCCACTGCTCAGCCCATCGCGCCCTCTGCCAAAGCCCCACCCGCTACGCCTCCACACACCATTCCTGCTGATTCCACCGCCCTCACCAGCCTCCAGGGCGAATGGGCTCTCGTCTCCATCCTTAAGGACGGAAAAACCCTCTCCACAGGCGAAAAGCAAGTCGGGAAAATCGTCATCACAGGCAAGCGTTTCGTCCTCCTGGGTGCCAAGGAAATCGGCAACATGTCCGTCGGCACCATCAGCATCGACCCCGCCCAGAACCCCAAGACCATCACCCTCGTCGCCGACCCCAAAGACGCTGACGGCAAAGCCCGCTTCGGCATCTACGACTTCCCCGAATCCCAGGACTTCCTCCGCATCGCCATCCCCGAACCCGGCAACCGCAAACCCGATGGCTTCAGCCCCGCCAAAGGCCAATCAATCCTCGTCTTCAAACGCACTCAAACCCCCGCCAAATAAACCATTTCGGATTTCAGAAAAAACCTCAAAATCAGGCGGCTCCATAGTCGCCTGATTTTTTTTACCTCGGAAACTTCAAAACACTTCCTCGTCGACATAGGGCCCGGCCTCTCAGACATCCTCTCCACCGTTCTCCACAGCCACCCAAAAGGGCCTATTCATCCGTTTGTACCCTGTATAGAATCGACCTTACCTTTTACGGAGCAACTTATGAAACGAACTTACTTTGCCCTTCTCACCCTCGCTTGCGCCCTCCCCTTCACCCTGGCGGGATGTTCATCATCCGACTCCTCCGCCACCAGTTCAGAAGCCCAAAGCGTCCATACCCCGCCCCCTGCTCCCCCAGCCTCCGCGGAAGCCACCGCTCTCGCGTCCTTCCAAGGTGAATGGACCCTCGTCTCCTTCATTAAAGACGGCAAAACCGTCATCGCAGCCGAATCCGAGCCCCGTAAACTCACCGTCACCGGCAAACGCTATGTGCTGTCAGGCGCCAAGGAAGTTGGCAATATGAAAATCGGCACACTCAACGTTGAACCCGCTCAAAGCCCCAAGTCCCTCACCCTCATCGCCGACCCCAAAGACGCCGACGGCAAAGTCCGCTTCGCCATCTACGACTACTCTGATTCCACCGGCATCCTCCGCATCGTCATACCTCAGCCCGATCAACGCAAGCCCGACAGCTTTGATCCCATCAAGGGCCAATCGATCCTCACCTTCAAGCGCGCCAAATAAACCCTTCTTACGGTCGACAGGTTCAAATTTCAAAACCAAAAGACAGGCGGTCAAGGCCGCCTGTCTTTTTTTATGACGCTTCTCTCCAAATGGCCCCTTAGGCCCCAGACCCTCCCCACCACTTCCTCACCACATCCTTCACCGGCCCCGCATTGGGCCTGAAAAACACCGTCTCATCCGCACCGGCCCAAAGCGCCGAAGCCTCCTCATAAAACACAAAGCCGTCGTACCCAAACGCCTTGCCCCATGCGATATGCCGATCCACCGGCACATGACATCCCTTGGGCGAATCTCCAATGTGGTTCATCGTGCTCCGGTCCTCAAAGAAGTTATTCAGGTACGGGCAATACGTCACTGGAATCCCCTTCGCGTGCGCCGCTTCCAGCACTTGCCGCGAAAGCACATTGCCTGGCCAAAGCGACTTCCCGGTGATCGAATCCACCAGTCCTTCATCGATCCACTTGCGCCAGTCACACACCAGATTCATCGCTCCACCCAGCCCCGGCGGTCCGTCAAAATGCCCGTCGATGTGGACTGTCAGCTTCTTCCCTCGCGCCCGCACCACTGCGGAGGCCTCACGGATGAACTGCGTGTATCCATCGCCTCGCACCTTGCGCCACACGTCATAATTAAAATCATCCGTCGCCCAGATATCCACGCCCGTCCGCGCCAGCATCTCCTCTCTCACCGGCGCTTCAAACCCGTACTCGATCCACGCGATATCCGAGTGGTGCCCACCCGGCCTGATGTCGATCCCATCCGCCCCGGAGTCCAGCATCGCCTTAATCCATCCCATCCACAGATCCCGCGTCTCTTTAAAGCATGGGCTCATCGCCGCCACCGGGCTCCTGTCCTTCCCCTTGGCCAATGCGATATAGCTCACCGCGCCGCGATCCAGTGCAATCGGCGCGATGATCGGGTCCGCCCCGCTCGTCCCCGCCTCCGACGGCGCACCCGGATACCGGTTGAACTCAAACCCGCCTTCAGGTCCCACCACCGCCTTCTGCACGCTCACAGCCGATGCATCAAACAGCGCCTGGTGCCCCGCCTTGCGCGCGGCAAACCCATACGTCATCCGCGTCTCTTCCCCCTTCTCGCCAAACACATGGATCAAATCGCAAAGCCGATTCGCAAATGTCCGTCCATTCCCAGGAATCCCCTTCACCTGGATCGCCATGAACGGCTCTTTAATCTTTAATCCCTCAAACCGCATCACCCGCACCCGGCGCTTCACCCCCGTCGCAACCGGCCCCGAAGGTGTCGATTTATAAACCGGGTACTCTTCGACCAACTCACTGGCCTTCACCGGCCCCTCGTACGCATAATATCGGTCGTTATTCTCCGACACGATGAAACTCACATCCGCCAATCCAACCCCATCCACCGCATCGTCATCCTTCACCAGATCGATTCGCGTCCATACCTCATTCACCGCCGCCCCATAAGCCCCCGGCTTGCGCGACATCATCAGCCCCCGATTCTCGCAAGCCATCTTCGTCGCCCACCCCAGACTCCCCCCGATCTGCCGGATCCGGTTCTTTGCTCCCGCATCCGGATGATTCGGCGGCACCGTGATCCCCGCAATCGCCATGTCGTACGGCTTGAAAATCCCATACAGCTCCATCCCCTGCGCATGCGCCCCCTTCACCGCGCACGTGAAAATATCCCCCACATTCTTAAACGTCTGCCGCCCATGCTCCCCAATCTTGTAAGGCCCATGATCAAAATAATGGTCCTCCTCGCGCCCCAGGTCGATCCAGCTCACCTTGCTCGCCCCCCAGCTCTTAAGCTCCGCAAACAACGCATCAAACGTCTTCTGCGTCCAAGGCGTAGGAATCAGGTCATCATTGAAATCCACCGTCACCTCCAGCGGATACGACCTCGTTCCAACCCCCTCTCCCTCAGGGAACGAAGTGGGGTGAGGACGTTCTTTCTTCGACGCTGGACTCGGGACTCGCGACCCGGGACTTCCTTGTCTTTCCTCCCCATACACCTTAAAACCCTTCACCACGCACCCGCGAATGCCCAGATGAATCTGCCCCACCCGTGCATCTTTCCTCAGGTTCGCCGTGCTGGCGATCTCCTTCCCATCGGCCCACATCGCCATCTCTCTCGGCGTCCATTGAAACTCCAGCACCATCCGCCCGCCGCTGAGCGCCACCGGAACTTTGCTCTCCACCAGCGTATTCCCGCCATCTCCGATTGAATGCCGTGCATTCGTCCCTCCCCCCACCACCAGGTTCATCCCCGTGCGCCCATCCGCCCCGCAATGCACCGTCGTCCCAGCGGCGACTTCCTCGACCTCCACCTCAACGCTCACCCATTCCCACTCATCGCTTGGGAGCGGCACCACCACGCCATCCCAGGCCTTGCAATCCCACGCCCCCTTGGCATATTTCGGATACGCCGTGTCCGTATACCACCCTGCGGGCAGCGCACCGGCCTCAAAGGTCTCTTCCAAAATCAAGGCACTCAAACGCTGGGCCGCAGTCACGTGGCCGGGAAGAACACGCATCGACATGATTTCGCCTTTCAAACCCGCGCACCGGGCCGGACATTCGGGAAACGCCCCAAACCCCCGGCCCGATTAAGTGCGCTCGATGAAGATATTAATACCTCTTGTTCAAATGTCAAAATAAATACAAACAAGACAATTCCGATCCTACTTCTACAGCCCCAGTTCAGACAATCCCGCATGCCCTTCCGGCCTCACCCCCTGCGGCCACAGGAATTTCCGCTCCTCCGCCTTGATCTCCAGGTCATTGATGCTCGCATGCCGCGCACGCATCAGCCCGAATTCATCAAACTCCCAATTCTCATTTCCATACGACCGATACCAATGCCCCGCACCGTCCTGCCATTCATAGGCAAACCGCACCGCGATCCGGTTCCCCCCAAATGCCCAAAGCTCCTTCACCAGCCGATACTCAAGCTCCCGCTCCCACTTGCGCGTTAAAAATGCAACGATCTTCTCACGCCCGCTGAAAAACTCCGACCGGTTGCGCCACGCGCTCTCTGCGCTGTAAGCCAGCGACACCCGCACCGGATCGCGTGAGTTCCACGCATCCTCTGCCATCCGCACTTTCTTCACCGCGCCCGCCAGATCAAACGGCGGCAGCGGCGGTCGGCTTGTCTGTGTTTGCGTCATCGGTCTATCCTCCTAGGTCTCATCCTATCTGCCGATGGCCCTGGCATCCTCACACATCACGCAAACGTCGCCGGCCTCTGACCAGTACGATCGCATGTAATGCAAGCCCACGCACCCGGGTCATCGGGTAACCGGGTTGTCACGTGTCCATGAGTTGAATCACTCCCATTTGACCCTCAAAAGGGCATTGACCATCAATGGATTGTGCAAGGACGAAGCCCCCCGACAACGCGATACCCCGGCAACCCGGGCGCGTGGGTGTTGATGAATCCTTACATGCAATTGCCCTTGGCATCTGAAGAAACCGCGTTGACATTTCAGACCCCCGCTCGAAGATAACTCTCAACAAATCACGATTCCCCAAAGCCTTAACTCCTTCGAGAAACCCCTTCATGGCCCGCATTCACCGCATCACCACCGTTGTCCGCGACACCTATCACAACGGCTTCACCGATCTCCAGTTCTGGCAGGGCCAACACTGGATCAGCTACCGCAAAGCCTCCGACCACTCTTCCATCGACGGCCACGCTATCTTCGCCTCTACGCTTGACCGCCAGCGCTTTCTGGAAGCCGGCAAGATCAAAAGCTCCGGCGATGTCCGTGACCCCAAAATGGTCATCGTCAATGAAGACACCATGGCCGCAGTCTTCCCCGTCTGGGTTGGCGGCTATCACAAACGCTCACTGCAACAGTTCGTTGCCTTCACCCGCGACGGCACAAACTTCGACACCCCCGTCCCCGTCCTCCCCACCAACCACTGGATGTGGCGCACCGTCAAATTCAACAACCGCTATTACAGCTGCGTTTACAACTTCTCCAACCCCAAAGGTGAACGCGAACATCGCACCGAACTGATGGTCTCCGATGATCTCCTGAAATGGGAAACCATCAGCCGCATCAGCGATTCCACCCGCTCCCTGGGCGAGTCCGGCATGCACTTCACCACAGACGGCGAACTCTGGACTGTCACCCGCAACAACGCCGACCCAAAGGACGCCCTCCTGGCAATCGCAAAGCCCCCCTATACACAGTGGGAATACCACTCCCTCGGCGTCCCCATCAGTTCCCCCATCATCCTTGAACACAACGGTTCCCTCTACGTCGCCGGCCGCCGCAGCGTCAAGCGCGATGGCGACATCGCCTATCACCACGGCGGCTCCGGCGGCACCGCCATCTGGAAACTCACCCGCGGCGCAATCA
>CAZGOM010000033.1:0-41559 GCA_964527265.1 uncultured Phycisphaeraceae bacterium
CTCTGCGCCAGCCCATCGGCCAGCGCCTGCTTCTCCGGGCTCCATCCCGGCATTTTCCAGCGATATTGCATCCCTGCGTTCATTGAACCCTGTATCATAAACCAAACGGGCAAGGACAGCCCCCCAAAATCACCCCTCAGGCCACGCATGGAAGCAAAGGCCCCAAAAACCCAATATCCCCCACTCCGGGTAGCACAGCCCACCCTGAAGGCGCGCTATGTCTTGCCCGCGCTAACGCCACTGCCTTCACCCTTAACCAACCCAGCAAAAAATAAAAACTCTCCTCCTCTTCTCTTCCCTTCGTGTCTTCGCGCCTTCGCGGTAAAAATTCTGCCTCTTCTTTTAACTCTCCTCTTCCTCACCGCCTGCAACGACCCGCAATCCACCGCCCCCGATTCCGACGCCTTCCAGGACCGCCCCCCCGCCTGGGCCAACAAACCCACCACGCAAAAACCCAAATCCACCTCACCCACCAAGAAAACAACCTCCTCCAACAACAACTCCAAATCCACCACCCCCGACGCCCCCCCCAAGCCCGGCTTAAACGAACCCAACGCCAACAACATGGGCCCCCTCCTCGCCGACGTGAACTCCGAGCCCTGGGTCCGCGTCCGCATTGCCCAAAACACCAACCGCCTCGTCGTTGAAAACGAATCCGCCATCAAAATCTCCCCCAATGCCGATATGTCCGACGCCCGCTCCTTCGGCACCCAGGTCGTCATCGCCCCCTACCAGAACGGCTTCTCCATCTCCTCCAACACCTCCGCCCCAATGTCCTGGGACACCCGCTCCCTCTACCTCGAATCCTCCAAAGACACCAACCTTCGCGCCAACAGCAGCCAATACACCCACCGCCTCGCCGTTCACCGCTCTGCTTCCGGCTTTGACGCCATCAACCTCCTCAAAATGGAGGAATACATCCCCGGCGTCATCGCCAAGGAACTCATCCCCGGCTGGGCCCCCGCCGCCTATGAAGCCCAGGCCATCGCCGCCCGCTCCTACGCCCTCTTCATCCTCGCCAAAAGCCAGGGCGCCACTTACGACATCGTCGCAGGCGTCACCAACCAGGCCTATCAAGGCGAAGTCCTCACCGGCCGCGCCGCCGAAGCCACCCGCAAAACCCGCGGCATGGTCATCGCTTACCAGGACCGCGTCCTCCCCGCCTATTACTACGCCTCCTCCGGCGGCATCGGCCAGGACGCCTGGGAAGTCTTCACCTCTTCCCCCAAGATCCCCGCCTTCACCGGGCGAAACTTCGGCAACCTCGAAGCCGAATTCACCTCCAGCCGATGGGGCCCCTTCAACCGCCCCCGTCGTGAGCTCGCCCTTCGCCTTTCCACTTGGGGCGCCGCCAACAAAAACGCCATCGCTTCACTCCGCGACATCCGCGACATCCGCATCTACGACAAAAACGCCGCCGGCCGCCCCACCGACTACGCCATCGCCGACGATTCCAAAACCTACATTCTCCATGCCGAGCAATTCCGCTCCGCCTGCAACCAAAGCGCCCCCGGCACCCCCCCCCTCGACAAAACCAACACCCTCCGCTCCGGCTTCGTCGATGTCGCCCTCCGCGGCGATCAGGTCACCTTCTCCAATGGCCGCGGCTACGGCCACGGCGTCGGCATGTCCCAGCACGGCGCACAAGCCCTCGCCAAACGCGGCTACTCCTACTCCGACATCCTCGAATATTTTTATCCCGGCACCAAAATCCTCCGCCTCTACTGATCTGAATCCCCCTCCCCCAAACCCATCCTCCACCGCAGCAACCCGCCAAACCCCGCCCTGATTCCAACACAAAAGTCCCATCCTGTTCATCTCTCCGCAAATCTTGTTCATCTTGTTTAAAAATCTGCCTCCGCCTTCCCATCTGCCTAACACCTTATTAGCCTTCCACATCCATCAAAAAAACTCTTTCCCCGTCCCTTTATCAATGTTAAGGTGGTTCACACGACAATTCAGCCATCAAGGAACATGCATGGCCAAAACCTTGCTTGTCATCGTGCTCTGGGCTCTGACCATCCTCCAAACCGGCTGCTGTAATTCCCCACCCGCTCTTGAATCGTGGAACGATTCCCCCTCCAAATCCGCGCTCGTTTCTTTCGTCGAGCGCACCACCATTAAATCCAGCCCCGACTACCTCCCCCCCGAAGAGCGCATCGCCGTCTTCGACAACGACGGCACCCTCTGGTGCGAGCAACCCATCTATTTCCAATTTGCCTTCGCCATTGACCGCGTCCGCGCCATGGCCCCCCAGCACCCCGAATGGAAAGACCAGGAACCCTACAAATCACTCCTTGCCGGTGACACCAAAGGCCTCCTCGCCACCGGCGAAAAAGGCATCGTCCAGCTCATGGCCGCCAGCCACGCCGGCATCACCACCGACGAATTCGACGCCATCGTCAAAGACTGGCTCAAAACCGCCCGCCACCCCAAATACAAACGCCCCTACAACGAGCTCACTTACCAGCCCATGCTCGAAGCACTCGCCTACCTCCGCTCTCACGGCTATAAAACCTACATCGTCTCCGGCGGCGGCACAGACTTCATGCGCACCTTCGCCCAGCAGGCCTACGGCATCCCCCCAGAACAAATCATCGGCACCACCGGCAAACTCAAATACGAGCTCCGCGACGGCAAAGGCGTCCTCGTCAAGCTCCCCGACGTCGAATTCGTCGACGACGGCCCAGGCAAGCCTGCCGGCATCCACAAGATCATCGGCCGCAGACCCGTCATTGCCTTCGGCAACTCCGATGGCGACTACCAAATGCTCGAATACACCTCTACTTCTCCTGGCCCGCGCCTCTCCCTCATCGTCCATCACACCGACGGCGTCCGCGAAGTCGCCTACGACCGCGCCTCCCACATCGGCAAGCTTGATAAAGCCCTCGACCAGGCCCCCAAAGCTGGCTGGGTCCTCATCGACATGAAAAAAGACTGGAAAACCATCTTCCCCACCGCGCCCGTCCGGGAAGAATAAAAAACAGTTCACCCACGCCCATTCCCCGCCGAATGCCGCCAGGATCCTCGAAGCCCCCCGATAACCCGACCACCCGATAACCCGGGCGCGTCACCACACCTGTTCCTGTTTTCCAATTCCCCCTTTCCAGGAGTCCCTCATGAAATCGTGGCTCAATCCCCGACAGTTCATCACCGCCGTCGCATGCCTCCTCGCATGCACCGCCTCGGCATTCGCCCAGGACGCCAACACCAAAAAGCCCAACATCCTCGTCATCTTCGGCGACGATATCGGCCAGTCCAACATCTCCGCCTACTCCCGCGGCCTCATGGGCTTCACCACCCCCAACATCGACCGCATCGGCTCCGAAGGCGGCGTCTTCGTCACCTACTACGGCCAGCAATCCTGCACCGCAGGCCGCGCCGCCTTCATCACCGGCCAGTGCCCCTTCCGCACCGGCCTCACCAAGGTCGGCCTCCCCGGCGCTCCCATCGGCCTTCAAAAAGAAGACCCCACCATCGCCGAGTTCCTCAAACCCCTCGGCTACGCCACCGCCCAGTTCGGCAAAAACCACCTCGGCGACCAGGACAAATACCTCCCCACCGCCCACGGCTTTGACGAATTCTTCGGCAACCTCTACCACTTGAACGCCGAAGAAGAACCCGAAAACCCCGACTACCCCAAAGACCCCGCCTTCAAAAAGAAGTTCGGGCCCCGGGGCGTGCTGAAAGCCACCTCCGACGGCAAAATTGAAGACACCGGCCCACTCACCAAAAAACGCATGGAAACCGTTGACGAGGAATTCCTCGCCGGCGCAAAAGACTTCATCGAACGCCAGAACAAGGCCAACAAACCCTTCTTCTGCTGGTTCAACGCCACCCGCATGCACGTCAACACACATCTCAAGCCCGCCTCCGACGGCAAAACCGGCCTCGGCCTCCAGGCCGACGGCATGACCGAACATGACGGCATGGTCGGCGAACTCTTGAAACTCCTCGACGACCTCAAAATCGCCGACAACACCATCGTCCTCTACACCACCGACAACGGCGCCATGAAAAACCAGTGGCCCGACGGCGGCGCCTCCCCCTTCCGCTCCGAAAAAGACACCAACTGGGAAGGCGCTTTCCGCGTCCCCGCCCTCATCCGCTGGCCCGGCAAGATCAAGCCCGGCACCAACTTCACCGAGCTCTACTCCGCCGAAGATTGGCTCCCCACCTTCGTCGCTGCCGCCGGCGGCGACCCCAACCTCCGCGATGCCGCCGCCAAAGGCGTCAAAGCCGGTGATAAATCCTTCAAGGTCCACCTCGACGGCTACAACCAGATCCCCTACCTCACCGGCCAGGACAAGAAATCTGCCCGCAACGAATTCGTCTACTTCGACGACGATGGCAACCTCGTCGCCTACCGCGATGACCGCTTTAAATACACCTATGCCATTCAGAAAGCCACCGGCATGGCCATCTGGCGCGACCCCATGACCACCCTTCGCGCACCCCTGGTCATCGACCTCAAGTCCGACCCCTACGAATACGCCAACGACGGCTCGGCCAACTACGACAAGTGGTTCATCGACCGCGCCTTCCTCATCCTCCCCTCGGTCGAAAAAGTCTCCAACTACCTTAAAACCTACAAGGAATTCCCCCCCCGTCAGAAGCCCGCCAGCTTCTCCATCGACCAGGCCCTGGAAAAACTCTCCACCGTCACCAAAGGCCAATAAAACCGCCTTTATCGATTGAACACCCCCACCGGGCCGGGCAACTCTGCCGGCCCGGTGGTTCGTTCAATTTCCGCCCTTATGGCCCCATGCGCCTTTAATCCAATCCCTACCTACATACCTAAAACCCACTCTCATCTCGACCCACCCCCAAATCCGGCTCACAAATCACAAAGCAATTCAAAAAATACTCTCCTGGGAATTCTGTTAAAAATTCCCACTTGCCAAAACCAACACCCGAAAACAAGAATCCCGCTCATCACTCATTCGCCATCGTGTAAATCTTGAGAATCTTGTAAATCCTGTAAAAATTTCTCCTCAAAAAGCATCCTAAAGCACATTGCAGCCCCGCTCAGGTCCCGCCAACCCCCGCCCAGGATCACCCAATGCCCCCCCTCCCCTCCCTCAACGAACTCAAATCCCGCCTCAACAAATCCGTCCTCGGCCAGGAATCCGTCGTCGACCGCGTCCTCATCGCCCTCATCGCCAACGGCCACGTCCTCGTCGAAGGCCTCCCGGGCTTAGCCAAAACCCGCACCATCAAAACCCTCGCCGCCAACCTCGAATCCGATTTCAAACGCATCCAGTTCACCCCCGACCTCCTCCCTAGCGACATCACCGGCGCAGAAGTCTTCATCACCGATTCAACAGGCGGCTCTATCAAATTCCAGCCCGGCCCCATTTTCGGCAACCTCATCCTCGCCGACGAAATCAACCGCGCCCCCGCTAAAGCCCAATCCGCCCTGCTTGAAGCCATGGAGGAGCGCCAGGTCACCGTCGCCGGCAAAACCACAAGCCTCCCCGAACTCTTCATGGTCATGGCCACGCAAAACCCCATCGAGCAGGAAGGCACCTACCCCCTCCCCGAAGCCCAGATGGACCGCTTTCTCCTCCACATCCTCATTGACTACCCCACCGATGCAAACGAGAAAAATGTCCTGAAACTCGTCCGTTCCGAACAAGCTGCCCAGGCCGCTGAAGCACAAACAAAAATCCCTCAAAAAGACATCCTCGAAGCCCGCGCCCAGGTTGCCAAAGTCTTCTCCTCCGACGCCGTCGATAACTACATCGTCGCCCTCGTCGCCGCCACCCGCCGCCCTCAAGCCTTCGGCGACAACCTCAAGAAATGGATCCGCATCGGCTCCAGCCCCCGCGCCACCCTCGCCTTGGACAAAGCCGCGCGCGCCCACGCATGGCTGAACGGCAAAGACCACGTCACCCCGCAAGACGTCCAGGCCGTCGCCCACGACTGCCTCCGCCATCGCCTCATCCTCACCTACGACGCCCTCGCCGACGGCATCACCAAAAACCAGGTCATCGACGAACTCCTCAAACGCGTCGCACCAGTCTGATGATTGCGTGCCATGCTCTCGTCTTCGTGAGCATGTGTTAATCACGCCACCAATATAAAAACACTCCCACACACTTAACTCATGAACCACAACTTCTAACTCCACTCACAACGCACAAAAAAACCATTGCAACCCCCCACCCAACCATCCTCCCCCGGCGTATACGCCGCCCTCCCCGAACTCCTCCGCCTCCAGCACCAGGCCCACGGCTATACCCTTCTCCCGCGCCAGCCCGCCCACAGCATCCTCTCCGGCCAGCACGCCTCCAAACTTCGCGGCCGCGGCTTAGACTTCTCCGAGCTCAAACCCTACCAGCCCGGCGACGACACACGCACCATCGACTGGAAAGCCACCTCCCGCTCCCAATTTCAAAAACCCTACGCCCGCGCCTTCAATGAAGAACGCCAGCGCCCCGCTCTCCTTGTGGTCGACCAGCGCCAGAACATGTTTTTTGGAAGCCGGCTCAACTTCAAATCCGTCACTGCCGCCCACATCGCCGCCGCCGCACTCTGGCGCGTCCTCAAGCAGAAAGACGCCATCGGCGCCATCGTCTTCTCCGACAACGACATCCGCTGCATCCGTCCCCAGCGCAGCAATGACACCGCCATGCAGATCCTGCGCGCCATCGTCGATCTCAACAACAAACTCTCCTGGAACTCCGGCCAGGCTCCTGACCCCGCTGCACTCAACCAGGCCCTCGCCAAAGCCGCCCAGCTCGCCACCCACGATTATCTCGTCCTCCAGATCACCGACGGCTTCGGCATCAGCGATGAAACCCGCAAGCTCAACAACGCCATCGCCCAGCACAACGATCTCATCTTCACTTACATCTACGACCCCCTTGAACTCGACCTCCCCACCGCCCCCGGCCTCACCATCACCGACGGCATACGTCAGATGAACATCGACGCGACCTCCGCCCAACGCGAAAAATTCAAATCCGACCATCAGCAACTCGCAGAACAGATCAAACGTTTCTGGAGCGGCCGCCAAATCCCCGTCCTCCCCATCAGCGCTGCCGAACCCCCGCTCCCCCAGATCCGCAAGCTCCTCACCCACGGGAGCCGCAAATGACCAGCGACACTCAATCCGGGCAACGCCAATCCGAATCTTGCCTTTTCTTCGCCCCAAAGGGGCCACAGCGCGTAGCCGGGGGTCAGCGAGTCCGCGAGCGCAGCCCCCGGAAAGCAGATGCCTGGATCACTCTTATTTTTCGGCGGCTTCGACGGTCGCAGAAAAATCTCCTCTCCCCACGCCAACCACAAACCATATCAAACACTCACCCGTCCCATCGCGAGCTCATCAAGCATGTAAATCTTGTGCAATCTTGTAAATCATGTTTAAAAACTCTCCTCACAAAGCGTTCAGACAAGCATTACAACCCACCCCGCTCTAATCACCACATATTCACAATCGCCGCCATCCCAAACCCCACCGACCTCAACAACCTCCACGACATCATCACGCCGCCCCCCGTTCCCGCCTGGCCTCCGGCCCCCGGCTGGTACATCCTTGCCGCACTCATCCTCACCCTCACCGCCATCATCCTCTATCAATATCTCAAAAATCTCACCGCCAACCGCTACCGCCGCCAGGCCCTTCAGCAACTCGCCCAAGTCCAACCCTCCCTCAGCCAGCCAGCCACAAGACAAGAGGCACTCACCCTCATCGCCGCCACGATCCGTCAAACCGCCATCACCGCTTTCGGCCGTGACAAAGTCGCCTGCCTCACCGGCCAGCCCTGGCTCGATTTTCTCAACGCCGCCTCACCGGATTCCCCCTTTGTCGATAACACAGGACACCTTTTAATCTCCGGCCCCTATAACCCCAATCTCGCCGCTCAATCCTCTCAGGAAGACCTCAACACCCTTTACAATACCGCCCAGGCTTGGATTCTCCGCCACCGCCCCCTGAAGGACGGAGGATCGCCATGCTGACTTGGGCGTACCCACTCGCCGTCGTCCTCTTGCCCATCCCCATCCTTCTCTGGTGGCTCCTCCCTGCCCTCAGCCAGCCTCGCCCCGCCCTGGGTGTCCCATTCCTTGACCGCCTCGCCCAGGCCTCTGGCCAAAGCCCGCAAACCGGCACGCCCAACCTCCGCACCACCCCCGCGACACTCCTCTGCGCCGCCGCCTTCTGGCTCTGCGCCGTCACCGCCTTCGCTCGCCCTCAATACGTCCACCCACCCGTCACCAAAACCATCCCCGTCCGTGACATGCTTCTCGCCGTTGATCTCTCCGGCTCCATGCAGACCCAGGATTTCACCTCCGCCTCAGGCAAAAAATCCGACCGCCTCACCGCCGTCAAGGAAGTCCTTGACGACTTCCTCAAGCACCGCGAAGGCGACCGCGTCGGCCTCATCGTCTTTGGCAGCGCCCCCTTCATGCAGGCCCCCTTCACCCAGGACATCAAAGTCTGCCGCGAGCTCCTCTCCCAGACCACCGTCGGCATGGCCGGCCCCCAGACGGCCCTGGGCGACGCCATCGGGCTGGCCATCACCACCTTCGACCGCAGCACCTTTAAAGAGCGTGTTCTTATCCTCCTCACCGACGGCAACGACACCGCCAGCCTCATCCCTCCTGATCAGGCCGCCCAGATCGCCAGAGACAAAGGCATCGTCATCCACACCATCGCCGTCGGCGACCCCAAAGCCGCCGGGGAAGCCAAGCTCGATGAACAAACACTCAAGCAAATCGCCCAGACCACCTCCGGCCTCTACTCCCACGCCAACAACCGCCAGGAGCTTCAGGACACCTACGCCAGGCTCGACGCGCTCGAATCTTCCAAAGCCCAAACCCTCACCCACCGACGCGTCCAGGATCTCTACTTCTGGCCCCTGGGCATCGGCCTCCTCATCTCCATGCTCCCTTTCCTGCGCCACCTGCTGCCCGCCCGCTCAAATGCCGCCCCCACACCCCCCATGCCCGCCGTCCCGAAAGCCGGAGGTGCAGCGTGACCTTCCTCGAAAACTTCCACTTCCTCCGCCCCTGGTGGCTCCTGGCCCTCCTCCCCGCCGCCCTCATGCTCTACCGCATGGTTCAAGCCCGCGATGCCGCCTCCCGCTGGCGCGGCATCATCGCCCCCCATCTCCTCCCCGCCCTCATCATCCAGCCTCCCTCCGGACCCATGCGGGGCAAACCCGTCCTCCTTATCGCCTTTGCATGGCTCCTCTCCATCATTTCCCTCGCAGGCCCCGCCTGGCATCGCGATCCGGCCCTCTTTGCCGATGACAAAACCGCCTTCATCATCGTCCTCAAAGTCACCCCCTCCATGCGCACGCAGGACGTTCAGCCCGACCGCCTCGCCCGTTCCGTCCAGAAAATCCGCGACCTTCTGGCCCTCCGCCCCGGCGCAAAAGCCGCCCTCATCGCCTATGCCGGGTCCCCCCACATCGTCGCACCACTCACCTCCGACCCCGGCATCATCAACACCTTCGCCGATGCACTTGACCCCTCCATCATGCCCACCGAAGGCGACGCCGCCGTTCCCGCCCTAGCCCTCGCCTCCAAAATCCTCGTTGACTCAAAACAACCCGGCTCAATCCTCCTCTTCACCGATTCCATCCCCCCCAATACATCTCTGATCCCCAACCTTACCCAACTCTCCAACCTCACCGTCCTTGCTCCCCTCCAGCCCGGCCCGGAACTCACTTCCCTCACCCAAGCCGCCGCACGTATTTACTCTCGCGTCATTCCCCTCACCCCCGATAATTCCGACATCCAAAAAATCACTCGCGATGCCGATCTCTCCGCCGCGCAAAACACTTCCGGCCAGGACGCCCCCTGGCACGAGTCCGGCTACGCACTCCTCCCCCTGGCCCTCATCGCCCTCGCCCTCTGCTTCCGCCGCGGCATCCTCGCCTCCCTCTCCCCGCAGGAGACCCAGATATGACGTCTACAAACACCCATTCCAGGTGGCGCAATTCCTCAAACTCCATAAAACCCCTCCTCATTCTTCCCCCCACACTCCTCTTTGCCGCCCTCCTCCTCGGCTCTCTCCACAATCCCAACTTCTGGTCCACCCAGAACCAGCGCGCCCAAAAACTCCAGAACGCCAACAGACTCCCCGAAGCCGCCAGGCTCTACACCGACCCCATGCGCCAGGGCGTGGCCCTTTATAAAAATGGCGACTTCAAAGAAGCCGCCGCCGCCTTCGCCCACGCATCAGGCGCAGAAGGCGCATACAACCAGGCCAACGCCCTCCTCATGCACGGCGACTACGACTCCGCCATCAAATCCTACGACCGCGCCCTCGCCCTGAAACCCAACTGGAAAAACGCCCAGGACAACAAAGCCCTCGCCATCGCTCGCCGCGACAAAATCCACAACGTCCCCGACGACGGCACCGGCGGCCAGGAAAAGCCCGACCAGATCGTCATCGACAACAAAGCCCACGGCGAGCGCGCCCACGAAGTCCAGCTCAACACCGGCAAGCCCCTCTCCGACCAGGAACTCCAGGCCCAATGGCTTCGCCGCGTCCAGACCAAGCCCGCCGACTTCCTCCGCGCCAAATTCGCCTCCCAACTCCAGCAGGAAGGGAGCCAGCCATGAACACCCCGTCCCTCTTGAGCGTGCCATGCTCTCGTCTTCGTGAGCATGTCTTCTCTTCTCTCCAACCGCCACGGCACGCCCGAATGCTCCGCAACGCCTTACTCTTGCTGATGATGTCTCTCTGCACCTTCCTCCCCCTCTCCGCCCAAACAACCCAGACCACCCAACCCTCCGCCAGACTCAACACCTCTCTGGAACCCAAAGCAGACGCTTATGTCGGCCAGCGCGTCACCCTCGTCGTCGAACTCCTCTCCCCCACCTTCTTCTCCGGCTCCCCCTCCTTCGACCTACCCAAGATCCCCGGCGTACTCCTTCTCCCCCCAATCGATCACCCCGTCCAGGGCACCACTCGAGTCAACGGCATCTCCTACACCACACAGCGCCACGAGCTTTCAATCTTTGCTCAGCGCGCAGGCAAGATCGACATCCCCCCCTTCACCGTCACCTTCGATATCGCGTCCTCCACCCCCGGCGGTCCTCCTGCCTCTCAAACACTCACCACCACCCCACTCGTCTACCAGGCCACCCTCCCCCAAGGCGCAGAAAAACTCTCCACCCTCATCGCCACAACCGACCTCACCGTCACCGACACCTGGTCCCCCGCCGCCCCCGAAAACCTAAAACCCGGTGACGCCCTCACCCACACCATCACCCTCACCGCCGCGGATGTCCCCGGCATGGCCTTCCCCCCGCTCCCCAATGCCCCCATCCAGGGCCTGGGCATCTACCCCAAGCCACCCTTCGTCAACGACGAATCAAGCCGCGGCACGCTCACCGGCCATCTCACCCAAACCATCACCTACATCTGCCAATCCCCCGGCTCATTCACCATCCCCGCCTGCACCCTCACATGGTGGGATCTCGACGATAAACAACTCAAAACCGCTCGCATCACCGGCCAATCCTTCACCGTCCCCGCTCCTCCCCAGGCAGCCTCCCAGCCCGCCTCAACCTCTCAAACCCCCAACTCAGCCCCCATCCCTCCCTCCCACTCTCTCTGGCTCATCGCAGCCGCCATCCTCCTTGCCCTCATCGCAACCGTCCGCCTCAAACCCGCCTTCCAGCATCAATGCGCCCTCCGCCTCGCCCGCTACAACGCCTCCGAACCCGGCTTGTTCGACGCCTTCACCCATGCCGCCCGCCACGCCGCACCTCTCGCCGCCTACCAGGCCCTCCTCGCCTGGTGGCAGGCCGCCGCCCCTTCCCCTCAAATAAACATCACCCAATTCGCTCGCTCCGCCGGCCAGGAAGATCTGGCCCAAACCCTCGACCGCCTCGACAACGCCCTCTTTGCCCTAACCCCCGACGACCCCGAAGCCCGCCGCCTCCTCACTCAGCTCCCCAGCCAACTCCAGTCTCTCCGCCCACAATCCTCACCCCGCTTACCTCACAATTCGTCAGACCTCGCCCCCCTCAACCCATAAAGCGGATGATCATCCCGCGCATCGGGTTATCTCGTATGGAATGTCGGATGCCGGTGTTTAACGGGTGGTTCAGTTTTCTCCACACTGCAATGGGGCATCACTCCTGTTTGGCATTGGCGTTTCCCAAGCCCCCGGCCACCCGCACCCCGGGCGCGTAGGCCATCGTTACATCCGCGCGCCTTTATTCACCACGCACCTGAATCCCACATGTGCGGACCCCGTGTCTGACGACGTCCCACGCCGCGCGCTGGGCCGGTAGCTCTCGCAATAACTCACATTGCATAAAAACGACCCGCCCTTGACCACCCTGCGCGGCGCGCCCGTGTCAGGTGTCATCGCCGGCCCCGTCGGATTCTCCATGCAACCCTTCGCCTTGCACATCGCATGGTTCTCATCCAAATACAAATCCTGGCACCAGTTCCACACATTCCCCGCCATATCAAACAGCCCATACCCGTTCGCCGGGAACGACCCCACCGGCGCCACCCCTGTAAACCCATCCTCTCCAGTATCCTTCACCGGAAACGTGCCCTGGTACGTATTGGCCATGTATTTCCCCCCCGGCATGAATTCATCCCCCCAATTAAACCGCTTGTTCGCCAATCCTCCCCGCGCCGCGTACTCCCACTGCGCCTCCGTGGGCAATTCCTTCCCCGCCCACTTCGCATAAGCCGCCGCGTCATCCCACGCCACCTGCACCACCGGATAATTCTCCCGCCCCGCAATCGTCGATCCCGGCCCCTCCGGGTGCTTCCAGTTCGCCCCCGGCGTCCATGTCCACCACCCAGCCATGTCATCCAGCGGCACCGCCCCCTTCGGCGGCGTGTACACCAGCGACCCCGCCACAAGCAGGCTCTCATCCGGCTTGGGCGTCCCCGCAGGAACCTGCTTTTTAAGCTCCTCCCAGTCCGGCTTGCGCTCCGCCACCGTCACATACCCCGTCGCCTGCACAAATTTCGCAAATTCCGCGTTGGTCACCACTGTTTTATCGATGAAATACCCATCCAGCTTGATCTGATGCGCAGGCCTTTCGTTCGGCATGCTCTTCAAATCATCCGTTCCCATCGTAAATTCGCCCCCCGGCACCCAAACCATCCCCTCAATCGGCGCTGGAATAGCCTCTTTAACCCCCACCGGCCCGCTCTGCACATGCGGCACAGCCCCCCCGCCACGCCTCAATTCCCAAAAAACACCTGAAATCAAAACACCCAAAACAAGGAAACCAAGCGCAACCCGAAAACCCCTCCCACGGCTCCGTCTAATCTCTTTGCCTGCGACCATCATTCACCTCCAAAAACTCAAAATAATCCCGCCGCCCACCATAGCCGATATCACAAAATATGCATCCTCCGCCCGTTCCCGGGCATCCCGCCCTTGACCCCGCTATGATGCACTAAACCGGTTCTTTACCCCACTTCTTTAGGGAGCGTGCCCATGAAACCGTCTCTCGGCCATCTGGCTCTGTCACTCACCGCCGTCGCCCTCCTCCACACGGCCGGCCTGCAAGCCCAGGACGCCCCCCCCGCCTCCGAAGAACCCAAAGCCTCCGCCCAGGACAAAGCCAAAATCAACGCCGCCTTCGCAAAATACTGGAAGCCCATCGGCGGCAAAATCGCCATGTTCGAAAACAAGTTTTTCGTCGCCGTCAAATTCGACGCCAAATACCCCAATTCCAACCATGTTCTGAGCCCCCAATGGCTCAAGGAAAACTTCAACAAAGAAGACCCCATGATGGATCCACCTCGCGATGAAGGCGAGGCCAAAGCCGAGTATCTTCCCAAAATCGCCCCCGGCGAATACGGCCGCGTCGAGTCCTTCAAACTCGAGAAAAATCTCGGCTCCAGCGAGTACATCGTCTCCACCATCTGGATCATAGATACCGAAAAATTCAAGGCCCAACTCGACAAATCCAACATCGTCCGCAGCAACAATCTGGGCGGCATCTCCAACAAGTCCGGCCTTTACCTGACCATGAACCCCGAAGACGCCAGGGCCTACAACGACCGCGTCAACAAAAGCCAGCGTTCCATCCGCGATGAGCTCGTCAAAGAACAAGCCGGCAAACCCGGGGTGCAACTAAGGCTTATGGGCTTCCCCCTCGAGAAACCCACCCCCGGCGAGCGCGCCTCCGCTTCACCCGGCAAGCAGCCCCTCGTGGTCGTCATCGTCACCGAAGACAAAGAACCCGTCGAGGGTATCCCCAGCGCCACCCGCTACGTCGCCCTCCCCGCCAGCCGCTTCAAAAACGGCATCAACGAGGGGCAGTTCAAGTCTTTCCTCACCGCGGCAGGCGTCAGCCAGGAAGAATTCATCAAACTGGCCGAGGAAAAAGCCACCGCCGATCCCAAGGAATGGCCCGAGACTGTTGCCGCCCAGCTCTGGGCCCAATACCTTGATAAAAACCCCCTCGATGCCAAGCCAGGCAAACCTCCCAAACCCGCAGCCAAATAGCCATCCACACCAAGGCGTGACCGATGCTTTCAGGGCAGGCCTATTCATTTCGCAAAAAAGCCCGCCTCGCCATCTGGCTTTCATGGACCTCCGGCTTCACAAATGTGTACGCGCTGTTGGTATGCCATCTGGTCGTCTCCCACGTCACGGGAAACGTCACCTGGTTCGCGCGCGATGCCACTCTCGCTGCCTCAGGCAAACCCGACGATTCGGGCGTCATGATCACAGGCGCGCAAGTGCTTCTCTTTGCAGGTCTTGTGATCTGCTTCTGGCTGGGGGCACTTCTTTCGGGCATTATGACAGAGCTCTCCAAGCGTGCTGGTCGAACATCGATTTACCTGTTTCCAATTCTTGTTGAGGCATTACTCCTGAGCCTCTTTGGAATCCTGGCATGGCGCGTCGGCTGGCATGTGACTCCCAATGATTCATGGAATCAGCTCCTCCTGGGCTCCGTCGCCTGCATGGCCATGGGCGTGCAGAACGCCACTATTACCATCATCTCAGGCTCGGTCGTCCGCACCACGCATCTCACCGGCGTCCTCACCGATCTGGGCATCGAATCCGTCCAATACGTCCTCTGGTACCGCGACAGGATCCGCCTCCGCCGTCTCGATCGCCGCATGCGTGTCATCTTCGTCTCCAATAAACATCCCACCATCCAGCGCCTGGTACTGCTGACCTTGATCATTTGCTCGTTTCTGCTTGGCACAGTGATGGGCACGCTCGGCTTTGTCTACGCCAAGCCTTATGCCATGCTTCTGCCGATCGGCCTTTTGTTCTGGGCGGTCATCGTCTCCATACGGCACTACGTCCCCGAAATTCTTCAAGTCGATTTATCCAAGGACAACTCCCTGGCTCCCGACTGGCCAGGAACCGCCTCCTTCCCTCCTCAGGTCGGCGTCTTCCATGTCGTTCATTCCGAAGCAGGGTCTGAAGATCACACTCCCCACTTTGACCGCTGGGCCGAACGCCTGCCTGAAAACTGGGATGTGGTCGTACTGGCCCTTGGACCGGGACTGCGCATGGATGAAGAAACTGCGCTTGATCTCCAGGCCGCTCTGATGAGGTTTACGCAAAAAGATAAGCCGCTCGTGCTCACGGGTGTAACCATACGTCAACTCAAAACCCTGCGGCGTCACGGCGTGATTCGAAAACTCGGCCCCCGCAACGCAATCATCGCAGACCCGGCGCAGGCTCTTGCCCACTCGGTTTTCTTATCCGGTTCACGATAAATCCAGCTCCGCGCCGTCACTTCCCGATAAAAAACGGCTGGCCTTTGCCGTCACCCGCCGGTTGAGTTGCTGCGGGTCGGGTCGCCGGCTGGGTCGCATCCGGCTCAGCGCCCTTGGGAAGCTCAGGCCCCTTGGGCTTGACCGGGTCCCAGAACTTCATCGTTCGGAAAAACCCCGGCGGCCTATTGAATGGCTGCCATTTGTACACCCGCTGCTTGGCGAAAATGGTGTTGGGATTCGCCTTCACCCATCGCAGCCACTCCACGCCGTCTGGCTCAATGTCCTGTCCCGTCAATGTCTGAAGAGAAATATTCGCGTTCTCCACCACGGCAAAGTTCTGATCGTCCAGCAACAGCATCAACTCTTCAAACACCAGCGGGTCCGCATACTGCCCCAATGCATAGGCGCACGCCATGCGCACATCTTCCTGTTCGTCCTTCAATCCCTTGATCAGTGGCCCGATCGCAATGGGATTATGCAGTTTCTGAAGCGCCTTGGCCGCCTCCCACTTCACATAAGTCTCTTCCTTCGGATCCGTCAGTCGGTCACAAATCAGCGGCACATCCTCAGGTGTCCCGTGGAGACCCAGTGCTGCCACAGCCGCCGCGCGCACAGTTGCGTCTTTTTCCCCGTTGGGGCCGTAGGGACTGACCATCAAACGGTAAAGCTTCACGTATGGCTCTTCACCGCCGAAGATCGACCCTGAAAGCAGCCCGATTGACCGGCTCCTGGCGTCAGGATCCAGGCTGAAAGCATCGCGCGCCACCTCGCCCGGTGTCGGCGGAATGAAGGTTTCCTTGAATTCCTTTAATTCCCGCCCGCTGTCGCACCCGCCCAATGTCAGCAGCGAAAGCCCTCCCGCCAAAGCGAGAAGAAACAGCCGACCAATGCCATCACACGGTTTTTGCACAGAAGGGCATTGTAAGGAATTTATCCGATCCCCGAAAATCACACGCCTCATACACATTGCCGCTCCCTGATCCCGGCTAAAATACCCACCCGCCCCAGACCCGCTTTGATGCCGGCTTAAACCCGGTTTGCCCCCTGCAGGAGACCCCCATGCACATGAAACGCACCGAAGGTGACCACCCCCCCGCCACCGTCCCGGTGAAATTTATCCTCCAGGATCCCCAACCCCTCACAGGCAAAAACGAACGCGAGCTGACGGTTCTGGGCGTCAAAGGCGAATCCATCCTTGAAACCGCCATGGATAACGGCATCAACATTGAGCATTCCTGCGGTGGTGTCTGCGCCTGCTCCACCTGCCATGTCTATCTCAACTCCGGCGATAAATCCGTCACCGAAGCGGAAGATGATGAACTCGACCGCGTCGAAGAAGCACCGGATTTGAAGCGCAACAGCCGCCTCGCCTGCCAGATCAAAATCACCGGTGACGGCCCCATCGAAATTGAAGTCCCCGCATGGAATCGCAATGCCGTCAAAGAAAAACCGCATTGAACGAGATTGGGTTCTGGGTAGTGGGTCTTGGGTTCCGTCAGAAAAACAAAAGAGATTTTCAATCCTGCGCGCAACGCAGGATCTTGAGGCTTTTATCTGGCAGAACCCAAGACCCACTACCCAGAACCCATCCTCCCTCAGCTCACCTGCATCACCAGCATCGTCTGATCATCAATCGGCCTCAGCCCGGCCTCGTGCTTCACCAGCGCATCAAATCCCGTCTGGATGATGCAGTCCGGATCGCCCGGGCAACGCTGAAGCGCCTTCATGAGACCCTTGGTCCCAAAGGCCTCCCCCTTCCTGTTCTGCGAATCAATAATCCCATCGGTGTACAAAAGCAGGGTCTGCTCCGGCTCCAGTTGAACTTCAACATTATCAAACGGCGCATCGGAAATGATCCCCAGCGGAAAGCCGTCCTGGGTCTGCAGTTCCTGCGTCAGCCCTAGGCCGGCCTTCAAAATCGCCGGCGGGTGGCCCGCATTGGCAAACTTCAGCAACCTGGATTTAGGGTCATAAAAACCCATGAACGCCGTCATGAAGGTACCTGACAAGCCCTTGGCCACCAGGTGATCATTCAAGTGCGACAGCATCTCCGATGGATTGTCCGGGCATGAAGGATACGCATAGAGCATGGCGTGGACCATCGCCATCAGCACCGCCGCCGACGGTCCATGCCCCGAGGCATCAGCCATCACAAAACCAAACGGCGAACCATCAAATCCCGCACGTTTACCCGCCTTGGCGTTCAATGGGAAGATGTCGTAGTAGTCCCCTCCCGCCGTGTCGTATGTCAGGTATCGCGCGCCAAACGACACGCCGGGTATCGCCGGCAGAACTTGCGGAATCAATGCCCGCTGAATCTGCGCGATCCGATTCATCTCATCGCGGATCTGTTCATTAGCGGCCTTGAGCCGCTGCGCGATCCGTTTGTTTTCGCTCAGCAACACCAGCGTATTGGCCCGAATCAGCAAATTATCGATGTCCTGGGGCGAAAAAGCATCCGGGTTCTGGTCCATCACCACCACCCATTGCGTCACATCCTGCCCCACAAATACAGGCACCGCCAACGCCGATCGCTGCAAAGCCAGATGATCGCCAAATACTGGATCATTTGTCACGGGCGAAAGCACCGCCAGGCGCGGGTACGGCTCGGAAATCATTTCCGAAATCACCCCCCCGGCCCGCACGGGCACCGTCGCATCGGTGACGTCATCGTCGTCCACAATGGGAAAAAGATCAGCCCCGGCATCGACAAACGCCCGCCTGATGCGGTACTGTCCCGCCCCCAGCCCTTCCGTGGTCAGCGAGATAAACGTGCGCGACCCATAGATATCCCGCATCCCCTCCACAAAACTATCAATGATCCGCGATGGCTCTTCAATCTGTGTCAGGCGCTTCACCAAATCCACCAGCCGGCGCAAACGCCCATTGCTCTCTGAGGAGTGCCATGTGACACTGGCGTGGGATTTGCGGGTGGTGAGAGTCGACATCCGGGAAGCTCCGTACATGCGGTGCGCTGAACCTTATATTAGGCGACACCTGCCCGCCGCACACGTGCGTACAATGGATTGACACTTCACCCACAAAAACCTTGGGGGTTTCCATATGACCAAGAAAAGACAATTCCGCGTCCGATTTGTCCTTCTGGGCACGCTGGTCATGCTCACTCTAGCCTCTGATTTTTCCGCCAGCCTGGTTGCAGGTCCTCCGTCCCCCCCTCCGCCGGTCAGGAAAACCGCCCCGAAACCCCAGCCTGTCGCCCAACCCAACGCCAACCCCGGCACCGGGCACCCGGCCACATCCCTGCGCATCGCCGGCCTGAAGATCATCAAGCACGCCTCCGGCTCAGTCCTTATTACAGGCACACTGGAAGCGTCGCTGGATTATCCCCGGGTTCAAGTCCAGCTCCGCCAGGGAGACGCCGCCCTTACCGGGGAAAACGCCGGCACCGTCAACATGGGGGCCATTCAGGACATCAACGACCTCAACAAAATCCTCGATGGCAAGCACAAGCAGGAACGTGCTGACAACTTCAATGCCTTCTTCGACACCGGTGCCAGCGCCAGCGTCATCAGCAAGGCCACCGCGCAGCGCTTTGGTATCCAAGCCGTGGAAGGCGCCGTGTATCACGAAGTCGGCCTTCACGGCCAGACCGCCATGAACGTCAGCAAACCTTACACCCTTCTTATCCGCGGCATCACCGGCCTGACCGAACCCAATGGTGAGTACAAGATGGTTGCCAAACAAGCCGTGCTTCAATTAAGCCAGGCCGACGGTAACCCCTTGGTCGAAATGGTCATGGGCGAGGTCAATGTGATCGGCATGCCCGCCATCAAACAATACGTCGCACAAATCAGCACCGGCGGTGTCAGCACCATCTCAAATGATGAGTTGGCCAACCTCGACCTTGGCGACCTTCAGAAACCCGATGTTCTCGCTCGCCTTGAGCGCGCTGATGCCAGCCCGGGAGTTACGCTCTTTCCCCCCGACCACAACATTGGTGCGGTCGACATCGTTCTTCCCCTTAAATACACCAACTTTTCACGCCGCAAAAACCCCGACGACAAAGGCCCCCTTCCCGACTTGGCCGATAACCCCGTCCTTGTCGGCGTCAAAACGCAACAAGGCGCCGCCATCGTGACCGGAGACTGGCTCCTGGACACCGGCGCCCCAGTCAACATGATCTCAACCAAACAGGCCCAAGCGCTTGGCCTCTTCAACAAAGAGGGAAAGCCTACTCGCGAACCGGAATATTCCCTTCCAATGGGCGGCATCGGCGGTAAGGTCGACAACGTCCCTGGTTTTAAGATCCAGAGTCTGGTCATCCCTGCCGCGGACAATAAAACACTGGAATACCTCAACCCCGTCGTCTTCGTTGCCGATATCTCCACCACCCTTGATGACGGCTCGCAAATCACCCTGGACGGCATCGCCGGCACCAGCCTCTGGTATCCCACCGCCGGGGGCATCAGCACTGGATTTCCCACCGATACCGCCCCCTCTGCATTTGAATCCATCTGGATCGATGGTCCAGGCGCCCGCCTGCTTCTGAAACTGCAAAACGAACCGTCAAAGAAATAATCTGGCGCGGCTGATGGCTGCCGCTCAAGGCAATCGGCCCGCAAGAGCCTGATCAAAGTTTTACTTGGCATCGCTGGCTGGAGCTTCTGCCGGTGCCGCAGGAGTTTCTGCAGCTGGAGGAGTCGCCGCTGGATCAACCGGCGTTTGGGCTGCACCAACCGTCTCAGCAGCGGCCTTAGGTTCTACTGTTTCACTGCTGATAACCGGCACACTGTTATTATTAATGGGAAAACATATCACAGGAATGATGTTGCCTGGGCAGGAAATAGGATGGGTGATCAAAGCCTGTCCTTCAGGCGATTCATACGCCACCCATTTAAATTCCGGCGGCTGGGAGACATAAGTCCCTTGTTTCACCTGCGTATCCGCTTCACCATATCCCGCAAACTCCGGCGCCTGCAACGCTATATTCCGCTTATCAAGGGCAATACGGGCTTCGGGCGTCCATTTCTCTACATATCCGACTCGTTTTTGAGTCTCATCACTGCAATTGGAGCAAGTAAAAACAGTCGCCTTAAACAGGTTCTTATTGCTTTCAAAATCCTCGGTCCGATTGATTCGGTCAATCTTCGCAAGGGCTTCCTCCGCACTGATTTCAGTCAGTACTCCGGTCTCACCGTTAAAGTAGTATTCGAGAACCACCAGATTTCGAGTGGCCCACGCATAGCTTTCGGGCATTTGAGACCAGGACGCGCTCGCAGCCAGAAAAAACAACCCCATCATGATCGCAAGTGCCACCACAGGACTTGCATGAGGGAGGGTCCGTGCCCCGTCAAAAATATGGGCGATCCAACTGACCGAACGCGATACCACCCAATAAGCATACCCACGTCGATAACGCATGATCGACTTGGC
This sequence comes from uncultured Phycisphaeraceae bacterium, assembly GCA_964527265.1. Classification (GTDB taxonomy): domain Bacteria; phylum Planctomycetota; class Phycisphaerae; order Phycisphaerales; family Phycisphaeraceae; genus CAZGOM01. The sequence goes on from CAZGOM010000033.1 coordinate 21,080, forward strand.
GCGTCGTTCCTTTTCCGCTTCCCACTCAGTGGCCGTCATACCCTCAATGGTCATCAACTGCTGCTCAGATTGCGCGGCATTCAAAAGCCCCGAACCCGAAGCATCCGTGGTGGCCAAACCCAACGCATCTTCGGGCGCCGGTGCAATTTCATCCAAAGCCTTGACGAGTGAATCATCGGTCGAAATGCCATCCAGCTTCACCACCGGCCCAAACTTTGCCGCGTCTGCCATGGGCATCGCAATCGTCCCACCACACGCAGGACAAATGCCGGTTTTACCCGAAAGCTCCGGCGGTGCCTTCACGCGCTTACCGCAGTGGCTGCAAACCACCCGCAGGTATTTGCTGTCGTCTTCTTCAATGATGTCCGGGTCAAATCCCCCAATGTTGGGCAGGCTGATTCCCGATGTCTCAATGTACTGCTTGAAATCTGTGATCTCCTCCGGCTTGACCGGCTTGGAATTCACTTTCGGCGTCGGCAGGGCACGAATGCCCGAGGCCTCTTCACTTGTCTCCTCACGCACCACTTTGGGCTTGCCGACGGGACGCACACTCCGACGCGGATCACTCTTGTTGCCCGACCTGGACTTTGGCCTGATCCGTTCCGAAGGATCGTGCACCGTCGAACTTTCCGCCCCATTATCGATCGCATCCAGCGTTGAGGGCGTCTGCTCCTGCTCAGTCACACCGCCTTTATTCCCCCCTCCGGCCAGTTCGCTGACAATCTCGCTCGCCTCCAGATCCGGGTCAGGCAGACTGATCTCCCGCTCAGGCATCTGCTTGCCGGAAAGCGGCGCCGCCACCAGCGTCATGTTGGACTGAGGGCTCTCATTGACCGAATCGTCCAGGGTGAATTCATCACCATCTCGCGTGGCAAAGGCATCCACCCGCTTAACCCGCATCAGCGTCGATGAAATCGCTGAGTCCGCCGGCGGCATCTTGTGCGCTTTACCGCAACGCGGACAGTGCCCGATCTTTCCCGCCCATTCGATAGGCGCCTTGATCACTTTCCCGCAATCGCACTGCACTCGTAGCCAAGGCTGCTCTTTGACATCAAACCCGGCTTCGCTCGTGCGCAACTGAATAGTCTTGGTGCCTTGCACGCTGCGGCTGGGCACCAAAATCTTGGCTTTGCAGTGGTGACATCGGATCACGCCACCGCACACAGCTTCAGGAACCTTAAGCCGGGCATTACAAACACCACATCGGACGCGAATTCTCGCCATGGTTTTCTAAAACCTGTCCCTGCGGACGCTCACACCGGTTTCCCGCAGTTCGCTTTCAATTTGGACCACTGTCCAAAAGCGGTCTACCGATAATAACATCGGTAGTCCGATAAGTTTAGGATCACAAATTGCCGTTTTCACCTAAACGTCCACGAGATGCATATTAATTCATTTCACCATCGCGGGGGCGATTTTTTTGCAATTTGATGCCAAGCCTGACTTTTGTCCCTAAAAAGCGCACTCATTCACCTTTAGCCGGCCACGCGACTGGCGCGTAAACCGTTTCATCCCGCTTGTCCAACAGCTTCCGGTACTTCTGATCACGTGTCCAATGCGCCCGTCCATCAAGCAAAATCTCCAACGGCTCAGGCATCCGCTTTTTGAACGATTCGCTGAACTCCATGCCATCCCAGCGCTTATACATTCGCGGCGCATACCCGGTAATCATGATCGCCCGTTCCTTCTCGGAACGAATCTGACCCGTCCCGTGGATCAACGTCTCCGCAAAAAGCAGCGTCGACCCCTTGGGCGCAATCACCTGATGAATCAGCTTACGGTCTTCGTAAGCCGCTGCCAGCGCCCCCTGGAAGTCATTCACCTTGTGGCTTCCAGCCACCACCACCGTACCGCCGTCGTCCGGCCCCAGATCCGTCAGATTCGTCAGCGTCTTCACGAAATTGCAATGAAACAGCCGCGTCTCTGGGTCCGTATGCGTCCCAAAGGGAATATCCACGCCTGTGTGGAAACCATACTGCGGGGGCTTGGTGAAATCCGCATCCGGATCGCGTGAATTCACATGCGCATCCAACTCGGTGATGCACGCCTCGCAACCCATCACTTCCTCGGCCATTCCCACGCAACGTGGGTGGCAGCCATAAGCCAGGAGCGAATCGTCGTACTCGTAAAACGCCCCCATATACGCATGGTGCGGCCTGTTGATCGCAAAATACGCCCCTTTCACGCGCTCGGCCATCCCACCCTCGACATTGGCCTTGCGCAGATCATGGCGCAGCCGTTTGAGGGCCTCATACATCTCATCGCATTCAGCAGGCGTAAAAACATCGGGAACGATCACATACCCGAAGATCTCAAAGTGGTAACGTTGTGACGTCGTCAGGGCCGGGGAAGGACGGTTGAATCCTTTGGACGATCTTTTAGTCACTTCCGCCATGACGAATACCTCAAAATGCTGGGTGTTGCAGGGGGTCTGGTGAGACACGATGCCCAAACAAGCTAATCATGATATTCACTTGCGCATGAAAATAAAAACTGCACCTCACGCGCTGTTATAAAGACTCATCGCCTTCGGCATGCCATTCTTAAGCCAGCACACGATGGCATCACATCCCAGGTTCAAAGCATCATTGAGCTTGGTTTCCTGCTCAGGCGTAAATCGCCCCAGAACATAGTCCACCTGCTTCTGAACACCCGGCGGGTCCACCCCAATGCGCATTCGTGGGTACGCCGGCCCCGACAGCACCCGCTCAATATCCCTGAGGCCATTGTGGCCCGCAGCGCCCCCGTCGGGCCTCAGCCGAATTTTCCCCGCAGGCAAGTAGATATCGTCCACCAGGATCATGATGTCCTGCGTCTCGATCTTGTAGAACTGCGCTGCCTCTCCCACCGCCAGCCCCGAGCGATTCATATAAGTCAGTGGCTTAAGCAGCAACACTTTTTCCCCAAGGATTGACCCGTCCATCACATGCGAATGAAACTTATTGCGGGCCTGCGCGGGGTCACCCACATTGAACTTACGCGCGAGCCGGTCAATGAGCATGAAACCAGCGTTATGCCGGGTGCCCGCGTACTCTGCTCCAGGATTTCCAAGGCCGACTATCAGCTTCATAAAACCATCCAATGAAAAAGGCCGATCTGATTTAATTCAGATCGGCCTTATGTTTTTAAAGCGGGCGAAGGGACTTGAACCCTCGACATCAACCTTGGCAAGGTTGCGCTCTACCACTGAGCTACGCCCGCGATTGGAACGGCAATTATACAAGCCTCCCAAACAGATGCAAGTGCCCGGCAAACCAACCTGTTTGTGACAGGGACCCCAGACGACCAAAATCCATTACTCCTCCGCCGCCTGGCACCAGAACACCTTGTCAGACGCCCGTGGCAATCTCACGCCCCCAAGCATCGCTGGCCCCATGAAGTACCCACCCACCACATAAACACGCCCAGAATACTCAAACGCCAGCGAATCATCACACGGCTGCGGAAGCCCCGTCCCCGCACGCACTGCAAACAAACGCACGTCAAAAAGCCGAACCGCATTCAACTCCGTATCCGTCCCAGCAGACTGCGACTCTCCCCCCAACACATAGATGTACGGCAACGCCGTCACCATCCGATGGTCCGCCATCCCCTTCTTTAACCCCAGCAAAGGGCCATCCACCAGCTTGGCTCCCGGCGTATTCACCGCCAAAAACCATGTCTTCTCTGTCGTGTCCCCAGTCTTGCCATCCTGTCCCCCCACAATCCATACCCGCCCATCGTGCAGCCGCACCGCCTGAAGATCATCAAGCGCCATTGGTAGTTTCGCTTCCAGCAGTGCCGACTCACCCTTGGCCAGATCCACAAGCTCCAGGCTGTCGCACCCCGCTCCGCCAACAATCAATAGCCGCGTCTCATCCAATGGGGCAATGGCGCCAAATGAACGCGACTGATGAAGCTTGATGGACGCAAGCCATGCTCCGGTCAAGGGATTGAAACGGTAGACGCGATCCGCCCCCACAATCACCGCCGTATCACCCATCATGCAGGCGGAGGGTGCCCGCAACGGCTTTGCATCCGGCGCATCGGGCAGCTTCTGAGTTGTGCCTGCCTTCACATCGATCAGTTCAGCTGAAAAAGTTGGAATCCCCTTGGCAAACTCCTTTGTCGCCTGTCCACCCACCACCAGAAGCCGATGGTCATCAAGCGCCACCTGAGTATGGTTGAATCGAGGCGTCACTAATTTCGTCGGCAACGACCATTTATCACCAGCAATGTCGTACACCTGCACATTGTCGTTGGCCATGCCCGACTGCCACAACCCCCCGGTTACCACAAAACTGCGCGGCCCCAGCAGTGTCCCTGCCGCATCAAACACCCCCACCGGAAGCGGTGCCGCTGCCTCCCACTTGAGCTTCACGCTTGATGTACCCACCGGCGTTTTTGGTGGTTGGCCCACCGGAGCTTTGCTCGGTTGCCCTGGCTGTGCCTCAACCTGCGCGCATCCCAACAACGCCCACACCAGCACAACAATCAACATCCGTCTCTTGAGCATCATCAGCATTATCGATCCACCAATCCTTGGCCGATTCGGTTACTTCTTCCATCGGTCACTCTGCCTCTTCCCCTGTACCTTATCCCTTTTACCATTCCTCCGCGCTATAATTTCGCCTCGCCAAAACCCCACAAGGACATGCGACATGCGATTCATCAAGATGCACGGCATTGGTAACGACTACGTCTACGTCAACGGTTTCACACAAACCATCAAAGACCCCGCCGCCACCGCCATCAAGGTCGCCGACCGTCACTTCGGCATTGGTGGCGATGGCCTCATCATGGTCGTCGAACCTGACCCCGCCGCCAAAGCACAAGGCGCACATGTCCGCATGCGCATGTTCAACAACGACGGCAGCGAATCCGAGATGTGCGGCAACGGCGTCCGCTGCGTCTGCAAGCTTACCCACGACCACGGCATCTCCACCGCCAACCCCATGAAGGTCCAGACCGGCCGCGGCGTCCTCACACTCGCCTACACCACCGACAAGCACGGCAAGGTCGACCAGATCACCGTCGACATGGGCGAACCCATCCTCGAAGCCGCCAAGATCCCCACTGCCATCCCCGGCCACGACCCCGCCGCCAAAGTCATCAGCGCCGCCATACCCGCAGAGGCCCTCGCTAAGAACCTCGGTGACTGGACCGCCGCCTGCGGCCTTGAGCCCGGTTTCACCGCCGTCTCCATGGGCAACCCTCACATCACCCTCTACGTCAAGGACGTTGCCAAAGTTCCCCTTGAAGCCGTCGGACCCATTCTCGAACGCCACCCCTGGTTCCCCCGCAAGATCAATGTTCACTTCGTTCAGGTCCAATCCCCCACTCAGGTCATCATGCGCACCTGGGAGCGCGGCTCGGGCATCACCATGGCCTGCGGCACCGGCGCCTCTGCCGTCTGCGTCGCCGGCGTCCTCACCGGCAAATCCGCACGCAAAATCCTCGCTCACCTCCCCGGCGGCGATCTCACACTCGACTGGCGCCAGGCTGACAATCATCTTTACATGACCGGCCCCGCCACCGAAGTCTTCACCGGCGAATGGACCGAATAAGACAACACTCCAACCACAACCAATCAAATCATCAAAGCGGCCGGAATACTCATTCCGGCCGCTTTGCATTTGACTCTTGACTCTTGACTCTGGACTCTGGACTCTGGACCCTGGACTCTGGACTCTGGACCCTGGACCCTGGACTCTGGACATGCTTGCCCGCTCACGGTAGTCGGATATCCCCAAACGCCTCAAAGTAGTAACGAAATTTCAATCGCTTGTGCCCCGGTTTCACGCCCACCAGAAATTCCAGCCGGTGCCGCCCTTCCAACTTGCTTTGCTCAAGCTCCTCGTACCGCCCGTCCTGCTGATCCAGCACCTGGCTGATTTCACATGTGTCGTCATCGCTGGCATCGTCCGCATTCCTGGTCACCTTCATGTCATAGGGAATTAACATCAAATCATCTACATCCCACAGTTGAAACGCATTGCCCGGCTTTGTCCTGGGCGTAATCGTGACTTCCACCGTGTAGTACGCACGGATGACGGTGGACTGCGCTTCGCCTTTAACGCCATGCGGCTCATCTTCGCTTTCATCCATCTCATCGACAGTCTCCAAATCCCTCCGCCGCAAAGGCGCAGCTGCTGGCGCAACCAAATGAACCACCACCTCAGCGTCACGCAGCGCCTTGCTCTTCATATCGAAAATGCCGATGAAGAACCGCTCCACCACCTTGCCGGCAATCCACTTGAAACTCAGCGCCAAAGTCACAAGCAGCGCCACCAGCACGAGCGCGGCCCCCCAAAGCGGCAGATAGATAAAAGACAGCGCCACGATCACAGCCATTACGACAATCGCAATTGCTCCCCATAAGCACATTGCACGTCTCCCTGCAAAAGCAACGAAACTTATCCAATGGACAATCGATAACGCTTGACAAACGCCTCGTACTGCTCCGGCGTGTCGATTCCCTGGTGAGGGCTGGCAACCATCACCACTTTGATCTTGTAGCCGTGTTCAATCGCGCGCAACTGTTCCAGCGATTCGATTTGTTCCAGCGGCGTCGGTTTGAGCGTCACGTACTTGAGCAGAAAATCCCGCCGATACGCGTACAGACCCGGGTGCTTGAGATACCCCACCGGCCGCTTCTTATCCCGGTCATAAGGAATAAGAGAGCGGCTGAAGTAGATCGCATGCCCATGCTGGTTCACGATCAGCTTCACCACATTCGGATTCGTTGGGTCTTCATGTGCCTCAAATGCTGAGCCAAGCGTCGCCATCGGTGCATCTTCATCCTCCGCCAGCCCCGCCACCAGCCTGTCGATCAGCCCAGGCTCGATTTCCGGCTCATCCCCCTGAACATTCACCACCAATTCCGATTCTTCCGCCGCCAACCCCTCCACCACCTGGGCAATGCGACTTGTGCCGTTGGGGTGGTCCTCCCGGGTCATCACCACTTCAACCCCCTCTTTCTCCACTGCGCGCGCGATATCCGCATGATCCGTCGCAACGATGATCCGTCCGATCATCTTCGCTTTCTTCACTTGATCCACCACATGGCAAATCAACGGCTTGCCCGTCTGATCCAAAACCAGCTTCCGCGGCAAACGCGTCGAAGCCATCCGCGCCGGAATAACCGCCACCACATTTAGATTTTGCGCCATCGAGGAAATCCCATCAGAAAAGGAGAATCCAACCGCAGGGGAATACTACAGTCACCCACAAATTCCACAACCATCCTCGGTCGGTGCCTTGCCTATACCTTTACGTTTTAGTGGCTCGGTGGTAAGCAATCAACCTCAATCTCACTCCAGGCCCACCAACCAGTCCAACAAAAAACCCAGGCGTGCTGTTGAGGCACGCCTGGGCTTGAAAGTCTGTTTCAGATCATTCGGCCGCTTACGCGGACCGTTTGATTAGAACTGGAGCTGGAACTGGGCGCGGATGGCGACCTGGTTTTCAGCGTTGTTGTTGCCAGCGATGGTGTCAGGCAGGAGACCGGCGCCAGCGAAGGTGCCGCTGGAGGTGCCACCGATGGAGCCCGCGTTGACCGTGTCGATCGCCCACACCACGTCCAAGGAGAACTTCGCATCGTTCTTCTTGAAGTACCAGTTGTAACCGGCGGTGATGATGTTCATATCGTGCGCAGTGCCCGCGTTGGGAGCGCCTGCCACAGCGATATCTTCGTTGCGGGAACGATCAAAGGTGAGGTATTCGTAGCGGATGAAGGGTTCGATGACGTCCGGGATGACGAAGTAGCCGGCCTGAGCCAGGAAACCGTAGTCAGAGAACTGACCACCGTTGGTGTTGACCTGGGTCGACTGGGGGCTGCCGCCGGACATGCCGTGGTGGCCGTTGGCCGAGGCAAACAGCGAGAGGCCGTTGGCCTTGTAGCCGATGTCGGTCGTCCACATGAGGAAGTCATAGTTGCGGCCAGGTGCGCCGCCCGCAGGGTCAGGCGTCAGCCAGGCGTTCTGGTTGATGCGGCTGTCCTGGAAATGCACGCCCGCGCCCACGAACAGGGAGCGTTCCTGGCCAGACCAGGATTGGTATTCATTCCAGCTGGACCAGTCACCCAGGAGCTTCACGTCAACGCGGCCGGTGAGGGCGTAGTTGGTGGTGTCGTTCTGGAAGGAGTTGCCCGCGGTGCCGGGCAGGAAGCCTGCGTTGGCTGCGGTCGGGGCTGCTTGGCCGCCGATTTCGCCCGAGCGGGCGCCATCGTTCACGCCACCGGTCACGCGGACCAGGTTGGTCGTGTAAGCCGCTTCGATACCTTCGGTGAAGCCCACGTTGAAGGCTTCGTTGACGGCCGAACGCTCAACAGCCATCTGCGCGCCGGAAGAAACGAGTTCTTCGCGGGAGAAGCCGGCCTTGAAGCGGCCACCGGTGAAGGTGAGGTTATCGGACCACTTGTAGTTCAGGTAAGCGTAGTCGACGCCCACGGCGCTCGTGTTGGAGTTAGCCGACAGACGAACGAAGTAGCCGATCTTGGGCGAACCGATGTTGCCCTTGAACCACACCTGAGTGCGGCGCATTTCAAAACCGGTTTCGACGTTGTGGTCAGCAGGAGCGCCGCTGCCGCCGCCGCCGGGCTGGCTGTTGCGGGTGTTGGCGATGTAGCGGGCCTGGAGGCGGCCACCGAGTTGGAGGAGGAACTTGCCGTCCTCAGAAGCGATGAAGAAACCCTTGTTGTAGCCAGCGGTTGCGCCGGTGCCCTGCAGGCTGGCGCGGGTGTCCGCGTCAGACAGGACTTCCTTCACCAGGGCCTTGACTTCGTCGCGGCGCGCATCATTCATCCAGCTACCGCCGGACTTCATGGTGTTAAGTTCCGCGCGAAGGGCGGCGACTTCGGCCTTGAGGTTTTCGCTCGACGCATCTGCGCCGAATGCCATTGTGCCGAAGGTCGCTGCAGACAGGGCTCCCACGAGAGCCAGATGACGACGTTGAATCATGATCGCATTTCCTTGTAAAAAGGTGCCAGGTTTTGGCCACCGATCCTTCGGCGGCATCAACGTTTCCTGAAACAGTCCGCTTCTGCCACTCACAGAAGCAAATTTGACACGCTTAACAGACTCGGGTTCAAACAACTTCGCAAAAAACGCAGCCCGGCGTTTTGCGAAACAGTTTAGATCAATCCACGCAGCACTTGCAAGCCCTATCAACTGCGGATTGACCTTTCGTGGATAACTGTCCGATAACCTGAGGCTAACCAGACACTCATCCACCACAGACCCTGTAACGACTCTTATCGTCACAAAAATCCACAACGCTTGAAAATTTCCAAACGCCGGGGCATTTCGCGGACCAAGGTAACCACGCCCTAACCAATTTGCAAGGCCGGTCCCACGCAATACCTCCGGAATACCATACACAAACACCATTCTTACGCCCCCAATCTTCGTTCTTCAAGCTCAAAAACCACCTTCAAACCCTCACTTCAACCCTCTCCTTCCCGATAGAATCTCCCTCTATGTCAATCAAGACCCAGCCAAAGGACTTCATCGTCCAGGAAGTCCCAGACCCTTCTTTTGAAATCAACCAACAACCCGGACCCTACGCAGTCTACGAATTAACCAAGTCAGGTATCGACACCCCCACCGCCTGCAAACTGCTTGCACGCAAGCTCAAGCTGCCACCCGTCGCCGTCGTCCCCGCCGGCCTCAAAGACAAACACGCCTGGACACTCCAGCTCGTCACCGTACGCCTGCCCAAAGCCCCGGGATTCCACCTCCCTGAAAAAGCCTGGGATCAAAACTGGTCCGCCCAGCGCCTCGGATTTGCCCAGCGCGAACTCGACTCCTCCGCCATCCTCGCCAACCGTTTCACCATCACCGTGCGCAAGCTCACACGCAAAACCTCCCAGGAAATGGAGGCCCGCGCACAACTCCTCACCGCCCACACGCCAAACGGACCCGTCGTCCGCTTCATCAACTACTTCGGCGCACAACGCTTTGGCACCAACCGCCATCACCAGGGCTTCGCCGCACGCGAGCTCTGCCTCGGCAATGCCGAGCAAGCCCTCAAACTTCTCATCGCCACCCCCTCACGCAAAGACGCCCGTCTCTTAAAAGACTTCAAGACGCAGCTTCAGTGCGACTGGGGACGATGGGACAAAGCCCTTCAAGGCCTCCCCACCCTCCCCGAACGCGCCGCCGTCGAGTGGCTGCAAAAACATCCGCAGGAATTCACCCAGGCATTCTCCAAACTCCCCTACTTCATCCAGCAGATCAATGTCGAAGCCTATCAGTCTTATCTCTGGAACCTCACCGTCTGCGCGCTCATCACACAGCAATGCCCCGGCCAGCCCATCCTCGGGGACGACGAATACACACCCATGCTTTTTCCCCATGTCGCCAACATTCCCCCGAATCTCCTGGCCATGGATGTCCCTCTCCTCGCCCCCGACACCGTCCTCTCGCCCCCATGGGCCGGACCTGTCACCCGCGTCCTCCAAAAAGAAGGAATCCGCCAGGAGCAACTACGCATCCCCGGCCTCCGTAGACCTTTTTTTGGCCAGGCCCCACGCTCACTCACCATCGACGCCGCAAATGTTCAACTCGGACATGTCCACCTGGACGAAATGTCCAGTAAACCTGACGATAAAAAATTTAAACGAACCGTCACTTTCGACCTCCCCAGAGGCTGCTACGCCACCGTCCTCCTCCGCGCTCTGGGGCAATAGTCCATTACAAGCCCGTAATCAATATCACTTAACTTCGGCGCAAATCGCGAGATATGAATCCATTCCAAAGCCCGTAACTCCAGCGAATATTTTATCATCCAAAGCGCGCCGATTGCATCTCATCTGAACTCGTAAGTTCTTAACAATAAAGGACTTGAGCATTTCTCCGCCTTGTGTAAAATAGCGTCCGTCTATCACTTTTTCTTCCTGTTGACATTCAATACCACCCTACTACACATCACCCTAAATCTTTGAAGATCCAGCCATGACGCTTTTCGCGCTTACGTCTGCCAGTTCTCGGGGTGCTGGCAAAAGACAAGTTGAAACAAAGTTTCGCCTTTCCAAATCCAAAGGCCGCTCCATGTCCGCTGTCGTCATGATCGCCGATGACGGACAGTGCCACGTTGAAATGCGTGCCACCTCCCGCGAGCTTTTCGGCCATTTCTCCGCTTCAATGGATATCGACTTCATCAACGCCCACGGCCAAAACATCTTTTCAGTTCAAACTCCCGCCATCTCCACCACCAACCTCCTGGGCATCTGCCTCCGCGGAAAGCTCTCTCACGATTTCACCGTCGACCCCACAATCGTGAAACAAACGGACAAAATACGCCTCACGTCCGGCAAAGAAAAAATCCCCGCCTCCGAAGCCTGAATCCTCAAAAACATTCAACAACAACACCCCTCTCATTCCGCCTTTTGACGCGACCCGATCCACTTGCGGATCACCCCGCGCTTGTTCGACCATCCCGGCGAAATACGCACCTTCAAAAACTCCACATAAACCGCGTCCAGCAGCGCCGCCAGTTTCCGTGTGCATTCAAGCCGGTGCTCGATCACCTCGCGCATCGATTCCGCCTCGCTCGCCTCCGGCATCGACGCGCCCGACACCACCCACTTGTCGCTCTGCAATCCAAGCTCCCATTGCAGATTGTCCCCCGTATCCGCAAGAATCAGCGACGCCTTGCGCGGCCATTTCCCACACGCCAGCGCCTCCGACGCCTCCGGCATTCGCGTCGGCTTCTCTGCACGCAGCGTCTGTTTCCCCGTCACGCCCCACGCGCATTCCATCTCCAGGCTCTTATCAATCACCACAGCCGCGGCATAAGTCGATTTTCCCGACTCCCCGCTCACGATATCAATCAGCCCCTCCCCGCGATCCACCTGCCACCAGATCCATAAGAGGAATTCATTCCCCAGGAAATCCTTCAAATCCGTCGATGACTGCGTCCACGGCACCAGCGGCACCGAGCCGATCTGCACCGCACCCGGCGCATCCTCATCCTCACCCGCGCCGTCGGGCTCCGGCGCATCCGGCGGCCGTGTGAACGGGCTGGGCCGAATATCTTCGTAGTCCCGCCCCTTCCCCATCGCCCGCAGAAACCGCCCCGCCAGCGCACCCGGTGAAAGCTGTTCCAACTGCACGCTGAATGCTTCACGCATCAGCCGCGCAAGCTGTTCCACCACCGCATTGCTCGCCCCGCCCACATACAACTCCTGGCGCGTCAGGTCCCACATCAGCGGCACCGTCTTGGACTTACGGAATTTCCCCGACGCCAGATCCTCATGGATCTGCCGCTCCGCCGTCTCCATCGCTTCCTTCTTCTGGCTCTTGGAGGCAAACCCCGACGGGTTCCCCTGCGCCAGGGCCGATTCGTTCATCCGCTTGTACGCGTGCTTCACCTCAGACGGCACCTTGTGCGTATCCATCCTCAGCGCAAACACCAAAAGCACGCCCGCCGGGCCATACCCGTTCTTTTCATACGTGAACTGCGTATCAAACAAATGCTCCCCGGTCGTGAACCCAGCCTCCACCTCATTGGGCGCACCCACTTCGGTCTCCCGAAACGAATGCTGCGCAAGCGTCGCCAGCGCGGTGGCGTCCACCATGCTCGGCGCATCCCCAACGACGGCAAACCGGACAAAGCTCACGCGGCCTGAGGTAAAAGACATATTCGCTCTCGATCTATTTTATTCAGATGCCACTGACCGTCTGCCACTCAACGCCATGAACCATTCAATGAAACAATGAACTTTTTCGGAAACCGCATGAACTGAGCAGATGACATTTCCTCTTGATCATCCTCAATCCTCTTAAATCCCAGTCGAAAAATCCTGCCGCTTTTAATCCAGCGAAAACAACCTCATCCTTCAACCCCGGAAACCATCGTGTAAATCTTGGGCATCTTGCCAATCATGTTAAAAAACTTTCCCCGAAAGGCGCTTCTAAATCACATTGCAACCGCTCCCGCATCATTCATCATCGTCGTCATCATCGCCCAGCGACAGTTCATCCCCACCGGCATCCTTGTATTCTTCGTGCCATGCGCCCTGGATGTGCTCCAGGATCTTTTCGTTGGGCACCTGTCCCGCCGCCGGCTTAAAGCCGTCCAATCGCTGGACAAGATCCTTGAGCTCCGTAAACCGGACAGTTAACGGGTCCCGTGACGGGTACGCCTCAAAAAGCTGAATTGCGATTTCTTCAACGTCCGTCCAGCCGAAAGTGTTCGAGGGCATGCCTGGTTTCCAAATGAATCTGTCAAGAACCTTACAAATGTTCCCACGACGCTGGCCCCGGCCCCAGGGCCAGCCCGCCTGCATCAACAACTTTACTGAAGATTGACCGGCATCACCACATACAGGAAGTCGGGCCCCGTCCGCAGAAGTCCCGGCTTGTTGGAACTCTTAAGTTCCATTTCCACCTGCTCGGTATCCACCACCTTCAACGCATCCAGGATAAAGTGCGGGTTGAACCCGATCTCCACCGGTTCCCCCTGATAGCTCGACAAACCCACTTCCACTTCAGCCTCGCCCGTTTCCGGCGCGCGGCTGCGCAGCGTCAGCTTGTCCGCCGCGAACGACATCCGCACACCCTTGGATTCTTCGTTGGTCAACAGCGCGGCACGACGCACGCCCGAAGCCAGTTCGCTGGTTGCAATAATCGCCTTCTTGTCCCCGCCCGTCGGGATCACATCCTTAAACGGAGGGAAATTGCCTTCCACAAGGTTCGATGTCAGCACCACATCGTCCGTCGCAAACACAATCTGGTTATCCGACAGCTTCACCTTGATCATCGTCTCAGGACTGGTGATCGTCTTCATCAGCAGATTCAGCGCCTTGCACGGCACAATGATCGAAATCGTATTCGTCTCCCCCGATTGCGCTGGCTGGCACACCGTCTTGGACACCGCCAGACGGCGCCCGTCAGTCGCCACAACCGTCAACCGCGTGTCCAGACGCTCGATCATCACCCCGTTGATCGCAAAACGGCTGTTTTCCTTGGCCGTCGCAAAAATTGTCTGAGCGATCACCTTCTTGAGTGATCCCGCTTCGATCTGGAAATCAAATTTCCCGTCAAACTCCGGAATCGGGGGGAAATCCGTCACCGGCAAACCATAAACCTCAAAGCGCGATCCCACACCACGGATCGTCGTCTTGTTTTCGTCTTTGTCCGTCACCATCATGATCGTCGTGTCCAGGGACTCACGCACGATCGAATTCAATTTGTCCGCCGGCAACAGCGCCACGCCCGGCTCCTGCACCTCAACGCGCGGCGTACTCACCTTCACGGACACTTCCATATCGCTGGCGCTCAGCGTCAATACGCCGTTCTCCGCCGATACCTTCAAATAACCCAGCACCGGCTTGGGGCTGCGCGCCACGATCACACCGCTGACAATCGCCAGGGTCTCGGACAACGCGCCACGGTCGCAAATGACTTTCATAGCGTTCCTCTATTGACTGAACCGACGCCAAAGCGCCGGAGAACTTACTCTGCACCCACGCACAAGGCGTGGTGTCTTTTACCCCGGGCAACACCCGGAATTGGGCTTTAACAATATAGCCTGCCCTAATCCAAGGGTCTTGCCCAGCCTTATCTCTTCAGCTTTGTGAGCATCCTGTGGGGAAATTGACGCAAAAAAAGCAACTCTGCCCCAGACTTGCTCACGCTACAGCCCAGCCGGGGGAATTCGGTCCAAACCCAGGGCCTTCGCGTCTAAAACGTATTCCTCCGCGCCCGATTGCCGGGTCATCGGGTTGCAGGGGGCTTCGAGTGTGCCAATTCCATCCAAAGGTCAATGCCCTGTCGCCGCCTGCTATTCGGGGTTAGCCGTCATGGACACGCGGCAACCCGATCACCCGACAACCCGCACGCGAAAATCTCGTACATTTTAGATGCGAAAGCCCTGTCCAAACCCAACCAATCAAGTCACTTAAAATCCGTTTTTACTTCCACCACCGTCTTCTTGTCCCTTCCATAGACGCACACCCCACCGTCAGCCTTATCGTTCTGCTTGGCGGTCCGATGCGACCCATCGCAAAACGGGGCAGTCTGCGTCAGCCCGCACGCACACACCCAAACACTCGCCGTCTGAGGTTTGACTTCAATCGGACCCGTCGCTTCGTGGATCACCAATCGTGCCATGAGAACTCCTTTTGTTAATCCGTCTGATACATCAGCAAAATGCTTTTCACCGCAAATCCAGTTAACCACCTTTATCTCGTAAAAAAAAGTGGCCAATCTTCACTTGTGCAAAAAACCAAACGTATAGACTGACGCGTTGCACCACCGCACCTTCCCATTCCAGCCAACCTATAGCCCCGTCATTCAGGAACCGGCCCGTTGAGACACAGCAAACGACCCTTGATCATCGCCTCCCGTAAAAGCGCCCTCGCCCGCATCCAGGCACAGGCCGTCGGCCAGGCCCTTGCGAAACTGAACCCCGCCCTGAGCGTGATCTATAAATGGATCGAGTCCGAAGGCGACCAGCTTTTAAACATCCCCCTCACCAACCAGGGCGGCAAAGGCCTCTTCGCCAAAGCCGTTGAGCAAGCGCTTCTTGAGAAAAAAGCCGACATCGCCGTCCATTCTTTAAAAGACATCCCCGTGAATCTCACCCCGGGGCTCACCATCAGCGCCATTCCCCGCCGCGAAGATGTGCGCGATTGCCTCGTCTCCCAGATCGACGCCGCCACACCCGCCCACCTCTCCCCCGGCGCCGTCGTCGGCTCCGCCAGCCCCCGCCGCGCCGCACAGCTACTGCGCCTCCGCCCGGATCTGAAGCTCAAACTTATCCGCGGCAATGTCGAAACCCGCCTCCGCAAAGTCCTCGGCCATGAAAAAGTCTCCCCTTATGTCGCCGCTCCCATCGGCGTCCCACTGGTCGATGCCGTCCCGCTTGAATTTGATGCCACACTCCTCGCCGTCGCCGGCCTCAACCGCCTGAACCTCGCCCGCTTCGCCGCCCATCCCATCGACCCTCAGGTCATGCTCCCCGCTGCCGCGCAGGGCGCACTCGCCATCCAATGCCGCTCCGACGATCACGTCACCCTCTCCCGCACCCTCATGCTCAATGACCCGGTCACCTCCACCGCCGTCCACGCCGAGCGCAACATCGTCGAACTCCTCGAAGGCGACTGCCACAGCCCCATCGCCGCCCTGGTCATCCGCCTCTCCGCCGATAAATACCGCCTCCAGGCCCGCGTCATCTCACCCGACGGCTCCCGCATGGCCGAAGCCCACGCCGAATCCCCCGTCCGCACCCTCGGCAAAGCCGTCAACGCCCTCGTCGAAGACCTCAAAAAACAAGACGCCAAAGCAATCCTCCAAATGGCCAGCCCCACGCTCTGAGCCTCACCGCGCCTTTTCTGTGCCCCTGACAAGGGGCTACATCGCACATTTTCTGTGCCCCTGATAAGGGGCTACAGCGCGTAGCCGGAGGGTAAGCGTGTATTCACGCGCAGCCCCCGGTCATCAGATCGTTGCATGACTCTTATTTTTCTGCGACCTCGATGGTCGCAGAAAAACTTTCACTCTGTACTGGCGCTTCAGTGTCAGATTTTCGCGCCCGGTTGCCGGCCCATCGAGTTGCAGGGGCTTCACAGAGCGCCAATTCCATCCAAACGCCAATGCCCTGTCACCGCCCGCTATTCCGATTGAGCCGTCATGGACACGCGACAACCCGGCAACCCGGCAACCCGACAACCCGGGGGCTCCTCGACTCGCGCTATAAAGCCGCCGCTGCCATACTTCAACGACCCTATACTCACACAAATCACTCTCTCAATGATTCCCCCTTCCATGAAACAACACCTCACACTCCTCCTGGCCCTCCTCGCCTTCACCGCCGCGGCATACGCCCAGCCTTCCCCCACGCCCAAACCACCCAAGCCCGTTACCCACGCCCTGGATGTCAAACCCTCCGCCGATGGCAAATCCTTCACCATCACCCCCAACACCATCGAAGACACCACCTGGGGCCTCATCGAACTCATCAACGCAAAAACCGGCAATGTCGAACGCGTCCTCCACGCCGGACGCATCTCCCTGGAAACCTCCATCACCTTCACTCCCGACGCTGCTCTCAACCTCAAAAACGACTACCTCATCCGCATGCGCGACGGCATCTCCATCGCCTTCGATAAATCCATACCACGCCCCGATTCGCCCGACGGCAAATGGGTCTCCCCTTCCCATGTGCTGCTCCAGAACGGCTTTCTCTACATCGGCGAAGCCGGAGCCCCCACCCCCGATCTGGTCCCCAAGCGCAGCCCTGAACTCACTTGGAACACCCGCGACGGCAAAACCGTCAAAGGCGTCTGCACACTCGTCGAAAACGGCAACGCCAATATCATCCCCACCGACCTCACCCCCGCCTATGTCCTCGTCGATCCCGGCACCCAGTCACCCGCCGCCTCCGCCGTCGCCATGGATGTCCAGAAACAAACCACCGACTGGCGCAACCTCACCCGCTTCAATCAACCCTTCGTCGTTAAACTTCGCCCTGACGGAACCACCGCCCCCAACTGGGGTGATCGCGGCTATTGGCGCGACGGCCCCTGGAGCCCCGGCAACATGGCCGCACTCGCCGTTGATGACGGCGGCTCCCTCTACGCCCCCGCCCGCGACGTCACCATCGACGTCGCCGGGCCCCTGGGCATGCTTGAAAAACGCACCGTCGGCCTGTGGGCCGCGCCACGCTCCGTCGCCGTCGCCGGCCCAACCAAAATCTATTCCCTCCCCGTCACCAGCTTCCAGCGTTTCTACTCCGGAGACCGCACGAAAACCGGCGAAGCCGCCAACCTTCTGGCCATCTCCCCTTTCCGCAATGCCAGCGTCATTACCAACTGCATGGCCGCCGATGCCGCCGGAAACATTTATTTCGCCGACGCCGAAAACAACCTCGTCAAATGCGTCGACACCGACAAAGCCATTGAGGAAAAATACCTCGTCAACCCGGAACCCAAGCTCTTTGGCTTAGGCGGCGTCTCCCTTTCCAAAAACCTCATCTGGGCCGTGGCCCACGGCCCGGGCCCGGGCCCCTTCTGGGATTCCGGCGGCGGCGGCGAAATCGCCCTCTTCCACGACAACGGCAAAGCACTCACCCTCCTGGCACGCTACGGCACACCCGGACAAAACACCGAACAGCTTGAATTCTTAAACCCCCGCTCCATCGTCATGACCCCCGATCACAAATACTTCTACCTCGCCGAAGACGGCGCACCCAACTCCGACGGCCCCCCCGGCAACGCCCGCGTCTCCCGCTTCACCATCAAAGCCATCCTCGAAGACGCCATCCCCCTCCCACTCACCAAATAACCCACCATCCGCGTGGCACACAACGCCATGACGGCTCTGCAACGCAAGGGTGTTTCCCCATTCATGCCGTGATTCAGGCTAAAAACCACCCTTGGCACGTCACGCCAAGCCCGGAGGGCGGTTTGAGGAGTAGCCGGGGGTGAAGTGAGCCCGTTAAGGGCGATCAAACCCCCGGAAAGCAGACGCATATTTGTTTTCTTGTCTTTCTGCGACCTCGATGGTCGCAGAAAGATCTCTCCATCAACCCCTGCGACACCCCTTCAAACCACCCTCCATCCTCCACCTTTTGCAATCTGTAATTTGCTGCCTGCCATGTCTGCGATGTGCAGTTTGCATACCCGCCACCTCCCACACGCCTCCACAAATCCCCAGAAAACCAACGCCCCTCATCTCCGGCCCCGCCGGCAGGCGCATTAGAGACTCCGGCCCCAAGACGACTGCCCCTTCTCTGTTACCCCGATCTCTTGCGCCTTATTCCCCTCATCACTTCTTCCCTTTAACCAACTCTTCAAAAACAACCTCCATGGCCCCCTGTTCCTTGCCATACTTGAGCGCCTGCACCAGACAATCTCCTTCCCCCCTTAGAACAAACTTGACTTCATCAGCCTCTGCAAGATTGGGCCGCAATATCTCGGGATCATATTTCAGCACATGTTCTTCAATCTCTTTCAAATCTTGACCTTCGGAACACAAAGCATAATAAATCAACACCTCGCGCCCGACAGCTGGAAACCCTGGCCCCATTGACGCTGTCTTTTGAATACCCACGAATCCAAAACCAACATCCCTCCCATCCAAAGAAACCCGCACACCCCGCAACTCAGACCCCGATTCATTCTTGAATGAAATCGTCGACACTTTCGAGGTCGATTTAGAAGCATTCTTTCCGCACGCCCCCAAGAAAAAAACAGTGATCACAAGCATCAGTAAATAAACAACCCGCTGGCATCCCACCGTCATAGCCGCCCCCTTCCCGTCTTACCGATCCCCGGAACCCGCTTCACTCCGTCCACCGCTTCACAATCACCGTATCATTCTGCCCGCCAAACCCAAACGAGTTCGACAGCGCGATATCCACCTTCTTGTCCCGCGCCTTGTTGGGCACATAATCCAGATCGCATTCCGGGTCCGACGAATCCAGGTTGATCGTCGGCGGCACCTTTCCATCCCGGATCGCCAGCACGCATGTGATCAGCTCCACCGCGCCCGCCGCGGCAATCAAGTGCCCCAGCATGCTCTTCACCGAGCTCATCGGCACCTTCTTGGCGTAATCGCCGAACACCGCCTTCACCGCGCGCGTTTCGGTGCGGTCATTTTCCATCGTCCCCGTGCCATGCGCACTGATGTAATCGATCTGCTGCGGCGTCACGCCCGCGCTGGCCAGGGCCAGCCGCATCGCCTCGCCCGCGCCGCGCCCATCGGGATGGATGTCCGTGATGCGGTACGCATCCGCCGTCGACCCATATCCCACCACTTCGGCCAGGATGCGCGCGCCGCGCGCCTTGGCATGGTCCAGCGTCTCCAGGATCAGCATCCCCGCCCCTTCGCCCATCACAAACCCGTCGCGTGTGGAGTTAAACGGCCGCGATGCCCGGATACATGCATCATTGCGCGTTGAAAGCGCTGTCAAACGGTTGAACCCCGTCACACCCAGCGGGTGGATCATCGTGTGCGCCCCGCCGGTGATCATCACATCCGCGTCCCCGCGCTTCAAAATTTCCGTCGCTTCCCCGATTGCCTGCGTGCTCGCCGCGC
Organism: uncultured Phycisphaeraceae bacterium; assembly: GCA_964527265.1. GTDB lineage: Bacteria > Planctomycetota > Phycisphaerae > Phycisphaerales > Phycisphaeraceae > CAZGOM01. The sequence goes on from CAZGOM010000033.1 coordinate 41,104, forward strand.
AAGCCGTCAGGCAGTTATAGGCAGGCCCCTGCGCGTTGAACTCCATCGCCAGATGCGTGAGCGGCATGTTGGGTTCCTGCTCCATCTCCCTCAGCGGCACCATCCGGTTCTGCGCCGCCTCCGCCCACAGCACGCTGTTGATCTGCCGCTTCTCCGCATCCCACGCTTCCAGGTGGCACGCCACGAAGTTATCGAAATCCAGCGACCCCTCGCCCGACCCCAGGTAAATCCCCAGCCGTTCCGGGTCCAGCTTGCCATAAGCCTCCATCCCAGAGCTCTGCCACGCCTGCGACGCCGCCCCCAATGCAAATCCCGTATTAAACCCCACCCCCTCATGCAACTCCGAATTCACCACATATTTCCGGTAGTTGTAATCCTTCACCTGCGCCGAAAACTGCGTCGGAAACGTGCTCGCATCAAACCGCCGCGTCGGCCCGATCCCGGACTCGGCATTCA
>CAZGOM010000034.1:0-40873 GCA_964527265.1 uncultured Phycisphaeraceae bacterium
TTTCGAGCCAGGAGGCGATGATGCGGCCGTCTTTGGAAGCGCCGTCGCTGACGGCGTCGGTCTGGTAGTTCTGGACGGAGGTTTCGGGGCCGACGGTGGGGCCGGAATAGCCGCGGCCCCAGGAGTTGCCGCCGGTGCCGGGGGATTGGGCGGGCTGGCCAGGCTGACCGTTGAGGTTGTTCATGGCCTGCTGTGCCTGGGCCTGAGCCTGCTTCATCTGCTGGAGCTGGTTTTGCATCTGGGCCATCTGCTGGAGGGCTTGCTGGGCGTTTTGCTGTCCCTGGCCAGGCATCTGTCCCTGTTGACCCTGCTGACCTTGACCCTGGCCGCCGGGCTGCTGGCCTTGCTGGGGGTTTTGTCCGGGCTGCTGACCGGGGTTCTGCTGGCCGCCCTGCTGCATCTGCTGGGCCATCTGCTGGAGGCCCTGGCCGAGGTTGTTGCAGGCGCCGCCGCCCTGGGCCTGTTGCTGCTGGTTTTGGTTTTGGGCCTGTTGGTTCTGCTGGCCGTTTTGTTGTTGTTGTTGTTGTTGTTGTTGTTGTTGTTGTTGCTGAGGTTGTTGCTGAGGTTGTTGGGCTTGCTGGTTTTGCTGATTCTGGTGGCGTGCCTGTTGCTGGTTGGGCTGGTTTTGTTGGCCGTTTTGCTGCTGCTGGTTTTGATTTTGATTCTGGGCTTGTTGTTGCTGCTGATTCTGGGGTTGGTTTTGCTGTTGCTGTTGCTGGTTGGGAGCGGGTTCTTGCGGGTTGTTCTGGGCCTGCTGCTGGGCGGCCTGCTGGAGTTGCTGGCCGATGTTGGCGAGTTGATCGGCGACGGCCTGCTTTTCCTCGGCAGACATGCCTGCCGTGTTCTGTGCGAGCTGCTGGAGAGCGGATTGGGCGGCTTCAAAATCGCCGCGGCGGAGGGCATCGGCGAATTGGTCGGCGGGGCCTTGGCCGGTGGTCTGGACGTTGGTCATGGCGTTGCGCATGGCCTTGACTTCGTGCTCGGCCTGCTGGGTGGTTTTGTCGAGCTTTTCCTGGAGGTCTGCGAGTTGGGCGACGGCTTCCTTGTTGGACTTGGGGCGGTCGGCGTTGTCGCCGATGGTGCCGGTTTTGGCGAGGGGCTCGTCAATGGATTTGTCTTTGGCGTCGTCGGCAGGGGGGAGGGTGGCTTTGATTTCTTTGACGGCTTTCAAAGCTTCCTGGACGTTTTCCTGGATGGCCTGGGCTTGCTCCGCTTGGGCAATGGCCTGGTCGCGGCGGGCCTGGATGCCGAGCATGTCGTGCTGGTTGACGAAGAAGTAGATGCCGGCGGCGAGGGCGAGCATGACAGGAACCCATGCCCAGGCTTTGGGGGCACGGTAGGGGAAGCATTTTTCAAGGCGGGCGGTGACGGCGACGTTTTCAGCCTCTGTGACGATCTGGCGGGCGAAGGGGTGGGTATCCGCCTGGCCGACGAAATGGAGGGCGGAGGCGATGGTGTCTTTCAAGCCCAGGCGCTGGTCGATGGCGACGGCGACGTACGCATCATCGCGACGGCGAAAGAGGGACCAGATGGTGCCGGCGGCGACGGCGAGGGTGGAGAGGACCAGCATGGTCCACGGCCCGCCGACCCAGATGGCCAGAAGGCGCTCCATCAGAAGGGCAAGCGCGCCCAATGCAATAGCTGCGAGGGCAAGGGCGCCGGTGAGGGCGATCATGTCTTGATACATGAGGCGGGCGCGGGCCCGGGCAAGAAGGTTTTGGATGGCATGCATAGAGAGAATCCCCGAGGTTGTGCAATCTTAGCACTCCCGGGGCGGCGGGGCTATTGGAAGGTGTGGGGAGCAGGGCGTGGGACTGGGTTTTAAACGGTATCATGGCGGGGATCAAAGCCACAATCACGGGGATTTGTCATGACACAGGGTGAGATTTCAGGGATGCAGGGTGGTTTGAGCCAGACTTCCGATGGGGATGCGATCAGCAACAGCGATCCGGCATGGGTGCGGCAGATGGCGCAGACGATCCGGTGGATGGCGTATTACCTGATCGGGGCGATTGGCACCGGGGTGGTGGCGATAATGGTGTTTCTGGTGATCGTGATGGTGATTGCGGTGCAGGGTATGCGCAATGGGGGCGGCGGCAAGCCGAGCATGGAATTCATGAAGCCGTTGATTTTGGCGGGGTCGGTGTTGAATATCGGTGTGCTGGGGTTGTTCCTCGTCTTGTTTGAGCGTTTGACCCGGCCCGAGCCCGACAGGGTGCTGCCGCCGCGGCCGGTGGAGCCATGGCGAAAGCTTGGCCGGGTGATGCTGTGGGTGTCGCTGGCGGCGCTGGCGGTAAGCCTGCCTTATCAGGTCTATGCGACCTGGACGATGAAACTGGATCCCAACAATCCACCGGCTGTAAGTGTGATTCAGGTGCTGATATTGGTGTTGTGGTTCACGGGTTTCGGGTTTGTGGCTTATATCGCGAGCGTGATTCCACATGACTTTGCGCAGCGGATGGGGAATGAAGGACTGGTGAAACAATCCAGGCGCATCGTGATGTATTCGGTGGGGAATGTGGCGGTATGGACCCTGCACACGGTGTATTCATTGGTGGTTATGTCGCTGGAGATGAAGGGGAACAAGGAATCGACGATGTTATTGGGGATTTGTGGCTGTCCGTTTCTCCTGCTGATGGTGATCGGAATTGGTTTGCAGGTCGTGGAGACGGCGATTGGCTACCCCAAATTGGCGACGCTGGCTGAGGAGCAAGTGGCTGGGAAAGTGTGAGCGGTTTTGAACTTCGTTTCAATAGAGACATGTGAGGCAAGGGGTATGATGGCTATCGAATTCCCCCCATTGGAAAGTGCGTGAGATGACTGAAGGGCTTGAATCTCCGGTGCCGGGTCCGGTCGAACCAATGCCGGTGCTTTGCCTGGGGTGCGGGTACAACCTGGCGCTGAGCGACCCGCGGGGGGTTTGCCCGGAGTGCGGGAAGCCTGTGAGCCATAGTCTGATTAAAGACTCGATTGAAGAGATGGACCCTGCATGGGCGCTGGAGATGGCCAAGGGGATCCGCTGGCTGGTGTACTATCTGGCGGCAAGTCTTGTTTTGACGATGGTGATGATGTTTCTCTCCATGGTCGTGAATGTATTAAAAGGAGGGGTTGCCTTTCCGCAGCCTGGGCCGGGCGGCCTGCCCACCAGTCAACCGGCGACTCTGCCCACCACTTTGCCCACCAGCATGCCGGCCAGCCAGCCGGCGGCGGGGCTGGATGTGATTGGGATCGTATTTACTTCGTTCAGCTCGTTGGTTGGTTTTGTGGTGTCGCTGGCGTTTTTTTACGGGGTGGAACGGGTGACGCGCAAGGAGGGGAACCGGGAGGGGAATGCCCGGCCGAATGAGTTGTGGCGTCAAGCCGCGCGTTTTTGCCTACCGGTAGCGCTGGTTTTGGGTTTTTTAGGGGTGGTGGGACAAATCGCCATGTCGTTTAACCCGGTGACCAGGGAGTCCATCGAGGAATGGACGAAGACGGGGATGAGTTGGATGATTTTGCCTGGGTTGGTGGTTCTGGCTGCCATGCTGGCGTGGATGGCGGTGTGGGGCGTGCTGATGTATTCGGCTGCAGTGATTCCGGCGGACGCGGCCAAGCGGGTCGGGAACCCTTCGCTTGAGAAACAGGCGAAACGGATCGTGTATTACCTGCTGGGCGCATGGGGATGCCTGGCGCTGATGGCGGGGTGCGCAATCGTCATGGCGGGCATTTTCGCGGTGACAAAAAGCCCGATTGCGATGATCGGCTTTTGCGGGGTCTGCATTCTTGCACCGGCCATGTCGCTCCTTGGTTTAGTCATGATTGTTGAAACCTTTATGTGCTATCCGAAACTCGCGAAGCTGATTGAAGAGCGGGTGAAGGCGGCAAACCCGGAAATGGGTTGAGACGTGACTGTGGACGACGCGAAGTGTGAGGGGCATTGAACCAGACACCGGAACATTCTGGGCAGGAGGCGGGCGCAAGCCGGCGTTTGCCGTGCATCAGGTGCGGATATGACCTGCGCGTGACGGATCAAAAGTCGGTTTGCCCGGAGTGCGGGGTATCGGTGACGGAGACGCTCGCCAAGGGGGCGATTTATCACCCGATCGAGACAGCTGACCGTGTGTGGGCGCGGGGCATGGCACGCGGGTACCGCTTTTTTGCGTGGTATTTGCTGGCGGAACTGGGGCTGAGCCTGGTGATGTGGGTGGGATTTGGGTCTTTCGCGGCGTTGTTTCACACGGTGGGCAGTTCGTGGACGGCGAGTGACAGTGTGCCGGCGCCCTATGGGATTTTGCTGCAGATGGGTTGTGTTGTGGCGCTGCTTTTGAGGGTGGGTGTGGCTTGTTTTGGGCTTTATGTGCTGTGGGGTGCAACCGAGGCGGAACCCGACAGGCCCCGGGTGCCGCTTTGGGACAAGTGGCGGCAATGGGGACGTGTGGCGTTTTTTGTGATTGCCGCGCTGACGGGGCTTGAGGCGATTGGGTGGATGTCATTTGGCTTGATGGTGCCGCAAATGACTGTGGACGATGTGGCGAAGATCCCGTTTGCATCAATCTTGATGGGGGGTGTGCAGAGTTATTGCTGGTTGCTGGGGGGGTATGCGGTGGTTCAAGGCGGTGTGGAACTGGCAGGGCGGGTGAAGTCTGATGTGCTGAAGGGTGATGCGGCGCTGGTGAAGCTCTTCTATCAAATCTATTGCGGCGCAATGTTTTTGACGCTGCTGTTTTTCTGTAGCTGCTGCTTTTATATGGTTGGGTGCATGTTCTCTCCCGTGGTGTTTGTGCTTTGGGTGACTTATGTCGTTTTGGCGGTGCGCGCCTATCCCCAGATTGCGGCGGCCATCGAGGGGCGTCTGGATAAGGCTGAAAGCATGTGAGAGCAATGGGCAGGTGGGGGTGAAAGTTTCTATGATTTGGGTGTTTCCTCTCCCTGGCTTGGCGACATTGCTTCCATCAATCCTCCTGAATTTGTGACACAGGCTTACATGACGACTATCCGCACCATCGTGACCAATGACTTTCGTGCTCCTCTTGCGGCGGGGGCGGGCGTTGATGCGATACACAGCAATCCTGTTTATTCGTATGCGTTGACGCTGATTTCGACAGATGCGCAGCATGTGGGGATCGGCGGGGCTTTAACGCTGGGGGCGGGGAATGATCTGGTATGTGAATTGGCGCATGAACTGGCGCGGTCGCTGGTGGGATATGAGATTGAAACGCTGATGGCCAAGTGGGGCAGCGTGTCGCGGCAACTGGCCAACCATCCGCAACTGCGCTGGCTGGGCCCGCACAAAGGTGCAATTCACCTGGCGCTGGCATCGGTGACCAATGCGTGTTTTGATCTTTGGGCCAAGCACCGGGGGGTGCCGCTGTGGAAGCTGCTGCTGGATCTTTCGCCTGATCAAGCGGTGGCGCTTTTGGATCTTTCATATATCGAGGATGTGCTTTCGCCTGCGGATGCGAAGGCGATACTGCAGGAAGAATTCGTAGGACGCGTGAAGCGTGAATCCATCCTGAAGACGGGGTATCCGGGTTATGACACGTCGGTGGGGTGGTTTAATTACGATGATGCGCAGATCGTGGAGAACGCCAAGAAGTCGATGGGGGCGGGTTTCACGGCGATGAAGCTGAAGGTGGGGTCCAAGGATCTTACGCGCGACATCAACCGGTTGAAACTGATCCGGGACACGGTTGGCCACAGCGCGACGCTGATGGTGGACGCCAACCAGCAGTGGACCTGGCCGATGGCGGAGCAGGCTTGCCGGGAGTTTGGGAAGCTGGGGGTGTACTGGATCGAGGAGCCGACGCATCCGGACGATGTGCTGGGGCACCAGCGGCTGGCGCGGATCTGCGGTGCGGTGAAGATTGCGGCAGGGGAACACATTCCCAACCGGGTCATCTTCAAGAATTACATGGAGGCGGACGCGGCGTCGATCATTCAGGTGGATGCGCTTCGGGTGGCGGGGGTGAGCGAGTTTCTGGCGGTGAGCCTGATGGCGCGGAAGTTTAATCTGGCGGTTGTGCCGCACGTGGGGGACATGGGGCAACTTCACCAGCATCTGGTGTTGTTTAACCACATAGCGGTGGGTCTACCGGTGATTTTCCTGGAGCATATTCCGCACTTGCAGGAGCACTTTGTGCATCCTGTGGAGCTTAAGGGGGGGCGTTATGTGACACCGCAGGCGCCGGGGTCGAGTTTTGACCTGCATGGTGTGACGCCGGGATGAGTTTTGAGGGCTTGGTGTGGGCTTAAGGCACCAGAAGGCCCTGGACCTTGAACTGGCTCATCCAACTGAGCACGGAGGGGTGCAAAAATCCGCGGGCACCGTAGGTGCTGTAGGTTTTGCTTTCGTAGATGTATTGGGCGCGCGGGTATTTGAAGCCCGAGCCGTCGAAGTAGCCGATGACGGTGACATTGCGGTTGTGGGATGCGAAGTTGTCGCCGTCGGTGTTGGCATCCCAGAGCATGGGGTTGGATCGTCCGGCGTTTTCGGTGACCCGCTTATGGACCATGGCTTTGCCCCAGTCGGAGTAGCCTTGCCAGAAATTCTTGGTGGCCCAGAAGTTGACGGTGTTGGCGTCGTAGCCGCCGTAGTCGGTGCGGGTGATGGGGCCGTAGTCGACGGCGGGGAATGCATAGCTGACGTCGAAGATGCCCGAATAGTCGTTTTTAATGCCGAACCACTTGAAGCCGGTTTCCCTGCCGCCAGGGCTGTTGCCGAAGCTCATTTCGAAGCGTTTTGCGATGCCGTTGGATGCGTTGCGGGAGTCGGGGCAATAAAAGATGCGGGCGTTGCCGACATAGTCGGGCCATGTGAGGCCGGCGCGCAGCTTGTAGGGTCCGTTGGCGGTGGTCGCGCCGGCGTGATAGGCCCAGAGGGTATCGGGGGCCTTGGTGCCCTGGTACAGCATGTTTGTGCCGGGGACCTTGTTGAAGTGGGGCGGGACGAGATCGGCGAAATCAGTGGAGTAGGTGATGACGCCGAGGCCCACCTGCCGGACGTTTGCCTGACAACGCGTCTCGAGGGCCAGGCTCCGCGCGGCTGAAAGGGACGGGAGGATCAATGCCGTCAGGACGGCGATCACGGAAATCACCACAAGCAACTCAACCAGTGAAAACCCGGCCGGAGTGTGTTTTCCTGCGCGGTTTTGGGGATGGTTAAGCATGGCGTCTCCTTGGCGGCTGAAAAGACGGATAGATCAATGGAATTGGCTTACAACAGGGGTTTCCCAGTCGCAAGTGTATCATTTACTAAACAATATCAATAATCAAATTAAATTGTGTTTACCAGCCGCCACCGGTCTTGAGGCGGGTGAAGACGGACTCATCGACGCGCTGGACGTAGGTGAGGACCTGGGATTCGGAGCTGTAATCGTTCATGAGGAGGCACCAGCGGCCGCCGGATGTCTGGGTGTCACTTTGGCAGACGACGAGGCGGCCTGGGAGGTTTTGGAGGCGGGGACCGTCGGGGTAGTAGAAATAAGGTTTACCGGAGGCGGGGTCGATGGCGCAGGGCTTGGGCGCGCCGGCGCGCTTGTCCAACTGGGAGAGTGCTGCGGGGAGCTTGCCGTTTTCCACCTGGAAAAGAATCAACTGGCCGGCGAGGTCGTGGAGATGCATGGCCGTGGGGTTGGTGGGATCTTCGGATGGGGCGTCTGCGGACGATTTAGAGGAGGGGGCGTTTGGAGTGTTGGAAGCGCAGCCTGTGGCGAATGAAGCCAGGATCAGGACGAAGAAGATTGCGAAAGGCCTGGCGGGCATGGGGCGCTCCTGGAGAAGAGAGTGATCAGAGCATATACGCATGGAAGAATGGAAGAATGGTGGGATGGGTTATTTGGTTTCCTGAGTGGTCGGGAGCATTTCGGGCTTATGGGCTTCCTGGAGATTCCAGCGCCTGGCGGCCTCGTCCCATGTGACGAGGTATTGGCCTTTGGAGATGGTTTGGCGGTCTTTGAAGCGGTCACGGAGAGTGAATTCGACGTTGGCCATGTAGGCGTTGGGGGTGGCTGGGTCAACGCCGGGTTCGGGGAGGGGTTTGAATTCGATGATTTTGTAAGCCGCGAAATAGATGGGGGGGAGTGCGTTTTGAGCGGCCTTTGAGGTGTCGGTGGATTGATGGACGAGGCGGTCGAGGAGACCTTCGACGGCTTGCTGAGGGGAGGGACGGACATTGGAACGCATGAGCAGCCATCCAGCCATGAGAACCATGCATGCCGTCATGGCAATGATGACAAGGGTGGCGGGGGAGTTTTTTGTTTCGGGAGTGGTATTCACGTGGCACCAAGGATTTAGAGACAGATCAGTTTATCGTTGGAAGGGTTGCGAAAATGAGGCCTGAAGAAATGTGGGTTTTTAACTCAAATATCAGTTGACTTATGCCTCTTTGATGTTACTGTGAATTTGCAACATTTCTGGGTGATTGTCGGTGTTTTGACTGGTTGATGAACTGAATAGTTTTCCCTTTCTGACTGTCCGATCATTTCAAAAACTGAATGTTTAGAGAGAAAAGAGAAGTGCCATGTCAAAGCGATTTTCTGCCTTTCGTTCATTTGGTTTTACGCTGATTGAACTGCTGGTGGTGATTTCCATCATTGCGGTGCTCATCAGCATGTTGCTGCCTTCGCTCAAGGATGCGCGCGGCGTGGCCCGCCAAGTGCAATGCATGGCGCAGCAGCGGCAGCTTGCCCAGCAACATCACACTTACGCAGGGAATTACAAGGATTACCTGGCGCCGATGCTGGGATACAACGTGGACCCGGCCTATACGCCGAATCCTTACACATTCCTGGGCAATGGGTACAACTCGAGCTGGACGAGCCTTGCCGCACCTGGTTTCCGTATTCATCAAATGCAACTGCTGGAGCAGGATCTCTCACGTGTGAATGTGATGCAGCCCCTGGCTTACTGCCCGGGTGAAGAGAGACCCTGGTATGTGGCGTACGGCAATCCGGCGACGTTCCGCGAGCCGACGTATCACGTGAACGGGTACCTTTCGGGGGTTGCGGGGACGGTCACCGGGCCGTACGGGTCTTCAGAAGGAACAATCACGACGGCTCAGTACAACGCATTGCCTGAATATGAAAAGGTGTTTGCGACCAAGGCCAGCCGGGTGGTGAATCCATCAAAAAAGGTGCTGATGCTGGAGACGCATCATGCCGGCGCTGCCGGTGCTACGTGGGGGTGGAACAACGTGGTTCCCGGGATGTATGGTTGGTCGATGATGGTGATGTTTCCTGAAACTTACTCGCCCTGGGCACCTTCGGGCGCGATATCCAATCCGCGCCATTCGCAGGGATTCACGACGAGCTATGTGGATGGGCATGGCGAGTTCATTAAGCGGCAGGGCGGGTTTGCGGTGGGTGACAAATGGCACTGGTCTGGGTCGATCACAATGGCGGACCTGCTGGAGATGGATCAGACGTTTAAGCCGTACCTGCCTTGAATTTGAGGTTGGCAGGGCGGTAGGTGGATGCAGGGTGCATAAGGGTTTGTGGTGGCGCGTTGTCATCTCATGAAGATGAAATACGCATTTGCATCGGGTGTTGGGGCTGGTTTGCTGGCTTTGATTTTCTTTGTGGCAAAGGTGCATTCGGAAGATGCGCCGCCAGCGGCGACGCAGCCTGCGACCCAGCCTTCGAAGGCCGAAGTGAAGAAGCCGGTGTCACCCTTCACGGCGAATGTGAAGGTGAAATTCACGGATGAGTTCATGCTGGTGGACAGTGACGGGCTGCCGAACCATAAGACGGCGGAATATCCCAACAAGAACAATCCGAATCGGATTTTGAAGCAGGACTATCACTTTAAGATTCCGCTGAAGCCGAAGATCGCGGAGAAGCCGACGCCGACGCGGGGCGGGCCGATCGGCGTGTGCGTGAATGGGGTGCCGTTCTATAACCAGTACAACGCTCAGCGGCAGGATGCGGTGTCAGGGGCGCATGCGGAGGTGTTTGATTCGTGCTGCGGGCATCCGGATCAGGATGGGCGGTATCACTATCACAAGTATCCGGTGTGCGTGAATACGCCGTTCAAGGATGAAGAGAACAAGGCTTCGGCGTTGATCGGTTTTGCGTTTGACGGGTTTAAGTTGTTTGGACCGAATTGCGCGGACGGGAAAGCGCCGACGGACCTGGATGAATGCAACGGGCATACGACGGCGGAGCGGGGGTATCACTACCACACGACGACGACTGCGCCGTACATGATCGGGTCATATAAGGGGGTGGTGGAGACGAGCAATTTTGTGAGACCCAAGGGTGGGCCGGGGGGACGAGGCGGGCCGGGCGGGCCAGGAGGAATGGGGCCGCCGCCGGGTGGACCTGAAGGGCCTGGAGGGCGCGGGCGGCCGCCGGGACCGCCGCCGGGGATGGATGGGCGCATGCCGCCGCCCCCGCCGGAGCGATAATGAGGACGATTAACCTTTGTTGGACGGTCAGGCGGTTAGTGTGGCAATTCCATATTGTTTGATTTTCTCATCGCGGGTCATGATTGTGAGGCCTTCGATTTTTGCTTGCACGATCTGAATGCGATCAAACGGGTCGTTATGCAGTAGTTCGAGGTCCGCGACCGCCAAGGCATGATGGGCGTCAATGGGGAGTATTTCAATGCGTTCGTGTTGGAGGATTTCTAAAAGATTGCCTGGGTATTCAAGGCGCCCGATGGTTCGCTTGATTGCCATTTCCCAGACTGCTGCGGAACTGAGCAGGAGGGTGTTTTCAGGGTGGCGAATGGCTTTTTGCGCCTGTGAAGACAATTGCCTTGGGTCCGTGAGCCACCAAAGGAGCACGTGGGTGTCCAGGAGATAGGTGGTCATGGGGTTTTGCCTTCGAAACCTGAAGCAATGTCATTGGGAAGAGGCGCATCGAAGTCGTCAGCAATTCGGGCCAAGCCTGCCCACTGTCCGCCACGACGAGGTTTGTTTTCCTGAGCAAAGCGAACCAAACGCACGACGGGCTTGCCAGCACGTGCGATGACCACATCTTCACCCTTAAGCACCTGTTCGATGAGCTTGGAGAGGTGGGTTTTGGCTTCATGAACATTCGTTATTTTCATGGAAGGTCCCATCTTCAGTTTTGATTAAGCAGGTATGTAGATTAGTTTAGTAGACTAAGTCATGCCGGTCAACGTTGCCGCCTATTGAAATTGGTTGAGAGGTGATATGCATTCTGCTGATAAAGACCCGATAAAACGCTGGCGGGAAATATCAGAGTGGTATGTGGATTTTGCCGCAACACCTAACGGGGAAATTTTCGCGCCGATGGTGGATTTGACTGCCTGGGTTGGTAGACAGCCGTTTGCCGTTTCCTTATTTCCGTCCAGTTCGCTTCATGTGCTGTACGTGTCGCTTCACGGCGATTATTTAATTAATGGACCCACTTTTTCCTGCAATGCTCGTTCGAATGGTTCATTTGAGTTTGATCTTTATTCGAAGAGTTGGCGACGCCGTGACAAGCGGAGTGTAGCGCTGCTGCAACTGCGACAAACGTTTGTTTCGCATGTCACATGCCTGCACTATTTGGAGAGTGGTGCGGAGTTTGTGTGACGCGGCAGGACTTCAGGGTGTGAGATGTGGTTTCACCGGACGATGACCCAGTTGAGAGCGCCGGGGGTTTCGGGTGCTTTTTCGAATTTGACGGTGAAGCCTTCGGGGGTGAGGTTTGTGATGGCGCGTGCGCTGAGGAAGTTGGTTTCGGCGAAGACGGCGTAGGTTGCATCGGGCTCAGGTTTGGGGAATTTGACCTGAATTTCAGTGGCGCCTTTGGGGACGGGAACGTTTAAGCCGCGCAGATTGGCGGAGGGGGTTTGGGTGCCGGAGAGACCGGCGATGGCCATGAGTGGGCCGGTCATCTGGACGCCGTTGCCTTCAAGGCGGATGACGCCTTGTTTGGGGTGGACGGCGATCTTGGCCTGCTTGCGCTCTTTTTCAGGGCCGTAGTTGAAGACGATGGGGGACTCGGCGCCGCTTTGGCCGATGACGATGGCGCCCTGGGGATTTGAGCCGTTGAAGACGATGCCCTGGTTGGCGGGTGAGTCGAAGTCGATGAGGGTGCTGAAGCCCTGGGCGCCACGCACGCTCATGACGGCGGAGCGGCCGACAGGGCTGGAGTTGGTGATGTCAAAGACGGGGAAGTTGTAGGCGGCGGGGATGTATTCGTTGATGACGGCACGAAAGGGGATGGGCTGGACGGGATCGGGCCCGATGGCCTGTTCGACGGTGTCATCCTTCTCAAAGTCCCACTTGGTGCGGGTGACGGGGGAGGGGCCGAGCTTGATGATCCGATCTCCCTTGTAGGAGGCGGCATCGGCGACGTCATAAGCGATGGCGCCGGGAGCGATGATGTAGGAGAGGGGTTTATCGTGGCCGTCCCAGGTGTAGTTTTCTTCTTTGTAAAGCGTGGGAGCGCCTGCGGCGCGGGCGCCATCAAAGTGGCGGACGATTTTGATGGTTTTGGTCGCGCCAGGACCGAAGGGATCTGCGCCGGGGTCTTCGGTGACGGATGCGATCTGATACCAGCGGCGGGTGCGGTTGGGGGCGTCGTCCTTCTTTTTCATCGGCACCCATTCGGATGATTCGTCAATGGCGAAGTACCAGCCGACGTGGTCCTTGGTGACGGGGGCGTCGGCGGAGAGACGAATCATGCCGCCGATGGTGACGACTTCGGGGGTGGTGTCTGTGGCGGGAGTGACGGTGGTGGGGTAGCTTTTCTTTTCGAAGGTGCTGCTGGGTGCAGGAGTGCCGGGCTTGGTCCAAGCGGGGGGGCGAACGATGCGTGCCTTGCCTTTGGTGACCCACTTGATGGGGTTGAGGTTGATGAAGGGACGTCCGTTGCCCAGTGAGCCTCCGCCGCCCATGATTCTCAAAGATCCGGTGGAGGGCTCCCACGATACGACAGGACCGCGAGGGACTTCGATGAGGGATTCGATGAAGGCGGCGTAGATGACGCCGTTTTCGTCGCCGCCGGTGGAATGGATGTCACCCATGTATTTGAAGCGGGCGTCGAGGAGATAATTGTCGCCCTGGGAGTAGTTTTCGCGGTCGATGAGGAGGTCGGTGGTGGCGCCCTGCGAATGAGACTTGGTGGAGATTTTAAGGGCATTGACGTGGTTTTTATTGCTGACGTAGCTGCCTTTTGCCAGATCGACGTTGATGTCGGTGGTGAAGTACCAGGCGCCTTTTTCCTTGTCGAAGCCGAGCGAGCTGACGTACATGCGCTGCACTTCGCCCCATTCGTTGCCGTTGAGGAAGAGGCCGGGGAAGAGACCGCGCACGGTGGGGACGTAGACCTTGACATTCTTGCCGGCGGGGACGGCTTCGAGGATGGCTTCGCGGTAACTGTTGCCGCCGCGGAGGATGGCGTTTTCGATGTTGATGGCGGGATAGTAAGACCAGTGGGGGAGGCTTTGGCCGTCAAGGAGCTTGAGCTGGCGGTTAAAGGTGAGGCCGGAGAGATTGGGGACGTCGACAGAGCCGCCGGAGCGAAGGTCGACGACGGTGATGCTGGGGGAGAGTGCTGGGGGCTTGCCGTCGTTGGGGAGGGTGAGGGTTTGCTCGATGGGGGAGTATCTGAAAGACGGCGAGGTGTTGGCGGGGATGACAATGATGCCGCCGCCTGCTTCCATTGCGGCGGCGAGGGCGGCTTTGTAGGCGGCGACGGTTTCGTTGCCTTTGATATCGCCATAGTTTTCAAGGGGGAAGATGCCGACGGGCCTGGCGGACTGTGCGGGTTGTGCGGCCTGGTCTGCGGCGCGGGCGCCGACGGCGGTGAAGGAGAGCCCGGCAGCGAGGGCGAGGATGAATTTGATTGATTTGTTCTTTTGCATGGTTTGGTCTGTGAGTTGAATTTGTTTTTTTGAAACTGGTTTAATTGGGAGTGCGGCGGGGCAGGGGGGTTATCTGACCAGGAGCCAGTCGATGGCAGCGTCTTTGGGGGCGGGTTTGTCGAAGATGACGGTGAAGCCCTGTGGATTTTTAGCCTGTACGGCGTAATTGGTGATCCAGGTGGGGCGGATGATGAGGGCGTATTCGTCGGTGGTTTCGGGGGTGTTGAATTTCACCTGGTGGGAGGTTTTGCCTTCGGTGACGGGGAGGGCCAGGCCGCGCAGGTTGCCGGATTCGGAATTGATGCCGGTGGCGCCGGAGAGGGATTGATTGGCAAGGCTGGTGCCCTTGGATTCCCTGCCCCAGAACTGGAGGCGGCCGGAAGGGCTGATGCCAAGTCCTGTGACGGTGGGCTTTTTATCTTCACCGGGATAGGTGAATAGGATCCCGTTGGAAAGGGGCGATTTGCTGTTTTCAGGGGGCGCGTTCATGACGAGTGCACCGCCTGGGACATCTTGCTGGAAGCGTATGCCGACGGGGCCGCCGCCCTGGAACTGCATGTAGGTGTTGTAAGTGGATGAGCCGTGCACATGCATGACCGAACCGCGGGGGATGGGGCCGATGTTCTGGATATCGAGGATGGGGTTGTGGCCGATGCTGGGGAGTGAATCCCAGATCCATGAGCGGAAGATGGCAGGGTGCCAGGGGTCTGGGCCGATGGCTTGGGTGATGGGGTCGCCGGGGGCGAAATCAGCGGGTGAGCCTGCGAAGGGGCTGGGGACGAGCTTCATCATGCGCTGGGGATGGACCATGTGATGTTCGGGGCGCTGTACGGCTTCGGAAGCGTCGTAGACGAGGGCACCGGGAGCGATGATGACGTTGATTTCCTTGACGGCTTCCTTGCTGGACCAGAGGTTGGTGAAGAGTTCGCCGATGCCGCGGCCGGCATGAGCGCCCCACCAGTAGCGCAGGACACCCAGGGAGGGTTTGCCATCGGGGGTTTTGTTGACGTAGGAGATGGGATACCAGCGGAGGGCGTTGGTGCCGGGGATGTGTTCGGCGGGATCATCGATGGCGACGAACCAGCCGTGCATGGAGCCGTCGACGGGGACATTTTCGGTGAGTTCGATGGGTCCCCAATTTGGGTAGACATTGGCCTTTGAACGGATCTGCTTGGCCGGGTTCATGTTGATGATGGGGCGTCCGGAGCCGATGGTGTCGGTGGCGGTGGCTTCCTTTTTGTAGACAAGGGCGCCGGTTTGAGCGTCGAAGGATTCGACTTGCCCTTCGAAGGGGTGGAGAAGCTCCTGTGTGTAAGCGCCCATGAGAACGGTGCCGCGTCCGCCGGGGGAGGGGATGTTGTCGCCCTGGTATTTGAAGGACGTTTTGACGAGGTTTCGGGAGGCAGCGGCGTATGTTTCGTGCCAGATCATCAGGTCGAAGGTTTGATTTTCGTTGTGTGAAAGGGTCTGGAGATTAAGGGCGCCGGTCAAGGTGACGTGCTCAAGGAGGTCGCCTTTGGCGACGGGTTTGGAGAGGTCTCCGGTGGCGGTCCAGGATTTGGAGGTTTTGTCGAAGTCGGTGTATTTGACGGTGAAGGTCCCGCGGGCGTCTTTGGGGCCGAAGGCGAGGACGAGGCCGGGGAAAAGGCCGTTGATGGTGGGGAGGGTGAGGGTTTTATCGGTGCCGGCGGTGGCGTCTGAGAGAGAGCGTTCGCCGTAGCTGGAGGTGCCGCGGAGGATGTCCTGGTGGATGGAGGCGATGGGGGCGTCTATGTTGGGCGGGAGGGTCTGGCCCATGGGGAGCATGAAATCGCGTGTGATTTTGATGCCGGAGGTCTGGGCGGTGTAGAAGACGTCGGGTGTGCGCAGGTCGTAGACGCTGACGCCGGGATGGGTGCCCCATTTGGCGGCGGGGGCCGGGGGGTCGGGAACGCGGAGCATGGGCTGGGGGGCGGTGTGGGAGTGCCAGTCCGGGGCGGTCTGGCGAGGGACGATGATGATGCCGCCGCCGGCGGCGCTGATGGCTTTGGCTGCTTTATCGAAAGTGGCCTGTGTGGCCTGGGGGGTGTCGATGGGGCCGAACTGGTCGAGTGGATAAATGCCTGTGGTGGGTTTGTTCTGAGCAGGGACGGGGGTGGTTTGGGCGTGAGAGGTGGAGGTGAGGCTGAGCGCCAAAACAAGTGCTGCTGCTGTTGCGCCGACGGTCAGAGCGCGATGAAGTGCTGTCATGAAAGGCTGCTTTCGAGTGTCTGCGGGGATAAAACATCGCCAAGGCGATAAAGTCTGACGGGGCGAATGGAAGAGAGCCCAGCGGAGTTGACGCATGGGGCTGGGCGACGGTTCCGTCAAATATCATGACAAATTATCATAGCTGCTGTCCAGTCGAATTGAAGGCAAAGTGATTTGCGGGAACAAACCAACCTTGGTTGAAAAATTGTGTCAGAATGAGTTTGGGGGAGCATGCATAAGGGGTTGGGGTTTGTGCGTTGTAGAGGTTTATTGTTTGGAAATATGCGGTTTTTGAGGGTTTTCAGGGATTGCAGGGAAGGGGCGAAAGGACCCGGGTGAAAGCGTCGGGACTGGTGAGGCATTTGAGGTGAGCTTTTGGGCCACTTGACCGGACTGGAAAAAGCTTGGATAAAGGGAACTTTCAGGCTGTTTGGGCATCTAAAAGAAAGGTTATGACATACTGGCGCGCAGGAGCGTCTGTATGGTACGGTTTGTCAGACTGGTGTAAGTTTTGTTTCTACATTGTCTGGCGAATTTCAAGTGAACCGCTGATGAAGAGATTAATGAACCGATTGATGGCTAGACAACAACTGAGCATGGGAACCGGGGTGTTTGGCGCGCGAGCCGTGCTGCTTCTGGCAGTGGCCGTGGGTGGTTTGTTGTTTGGCGCAAAGCAGGCGAAGGCTCAGGAAGTGGGTTATTCGGGGGAGGCGTTTGCGAAGCTGGATGTGTTTGAGGGGAACAATCTCACGAAGGCGGACAAGGCGTTTACGGCCAAGCAGTATCGGCAGGCGCTGGCGGAGTATGACTCCTTCATTCTTGAATTTCCCAATTCCGCGGCGGTGCCTTACGCGATCTACCGCAAGGGCCGTTCGCTGCAGATGGACGGGAAGCGATTTGAGGCGATCAAGCAGTACAACAGCGTGCTGGATTATTTTCCGAATGAAGTGGTGTTTGCGTCGGCGGCGCTCTTTCAGATCGGGAAATCCCATTGGGACAACGGGGACCAGGAAAAGGCGGTCAAGTTCTGGTCGCGGCTGGCGGATGACAAGCAGTATTCACGGCAGCCGATTGCGGCGGCGGCGATCAATGACATGGCGGGCTACCTGATGACGCTGAAAAATGAGCAGCCCCGCGCGGCGGCTTATTTTGAGCAGGTGGCGGTGGATTTCCGCACGCAGAACCCGGCGGTGGCGCGAGCGGCAATTGCGAGCCTGATCCGTTATTACCTGCGGACGCGGCCTGATGAGCCGAAGCTGCGTGGTGTTTATGTGAAGGCGCGTACGTTTGAACGTGACCCGGCGTCGTCGCTGCCCAAGGATCTGGGTGCGGATAAGACTTACTTCAAGCGGCTTGCGTTGTATGTCAGAGAGATGGGGGATTTCCCTAAGGAAGCGACCAAAGAGCAGGCGCAGGAGCGCGATGCTTATTACCGGTATTGGGCGGGCGTGCTGGATGGTAAATTCGCGGATGACGACGATTACCAGATTGATCTGGCGAACTTCAAGCGGGGGTATGAGCAGAACCAGGCGGCGTGGGTGGAGCGGATCGACAAGCAGTTTGCGGCATATCAAAAGCCCGGGGACTTTACGCGCATTGTGAAGTGGATCGGGCTCTACTCGGGCGACAAGAAGAAGACGACCGAGTATCTGGGGAAGATCCAATATGAGCCGATGAAGCCGGGTGATATTCTTGCGCTGTACCTGATCATTGCCGATGGAACCAAGGATGCGGAGCTTTCGCGGAGCGTGTTTGGCAAGATCCCGCTGGACAAGTTTTCGGACCAGGAGAAGTCGGAGAAGATTTTCCCCGACATTGTGAGGCGGGATGAAAAGCTGGTGGTGGATCTTGCGGCGAGCTATCAGAACAAGGATCTGGGTAAGCAGCGGCTCTTGATTCATTATCAGACCGCGGGGGTGAATGACAAGGCCCTGGCGCTGGCTGAGGAACTGACGAAATCGCCGGATTTTGCGCAGGATGCGTATTTTCGCAAGGCATCGATCCTTCAGAACATGAACAAGTTTTCCGAGGCGATCACGGCTTATAAAGCATCGGACAGGCCGCCGACATCCCTGTTTCGGATTGCGGATTGTCTTTCGCGGCTGAAGAAGACCGAAGAAGCGGTGGCGCAGCTCCGTGAAGTGGAGAACTTCTTTAAGAAAGAAGCTCCGTCTGCGGGGATGATGATCGCCGAGGTCTACAAGCGTGCGGGAGACAAGACCAAGCAGATTGCCGCGCTGCGCGGCGTTCTGGCTAAGTATCCTGCGTCGTCGGAATCGAGTCAGGCACATCTTGAACTTGAAGCTTTGGGAATCAAAAAACTGGGGGGCGCAGAAAATGCGCAATAACACCCGCAACAAAACAAAACTTATGCATACAACACGCTCCCTTCTTGGCGCCCTGGCTCTCTCCACCCTTGCGCTGACCGCGCCCGCGTTTGCCCAGCCTGCCGCTCCCGGCGGCGCGGCTGCTGCGGCCAATGCGCCAGCCAACGACATGGCGGCTACGCAGATGCTTGAACGCGGGCAGGAACTCCTGACCGGCGGCGAGACCGAGCGCGGGCTGAAGATGATCGAGACGGTCTATGAGCAGTACCCGGCAAGCCCGGTGCGCTACAAGGCGTATCTTGCGTTGGGCAAGTATTACCTGGCGGCCAAAGACCAGGCCAAGGCGATTGGATACCTGCGCAATGCGCGCACAATGGAACTGCCTGACCGGAGCGTGCCGGACAATCTCAAGGACGTGTACCTTGAGAGCTTTTACCTGATGGGGGTGTCCAATTTCGAGAAGCGCGAATATGCGGCGGCCTTTCCGCTGCTGCGCCGCATCACTGAAGATTTTCCCAACACGGTTTGGGCCAATCAGTCGTACTACTACATCGGCATGTGCCATTTCGCGCAATCAAACTGGGCCAAGGCCATCGAAGCGCTGGCCATGGTGGGGACGTTTGTCGCGCCAGACAGTCCTGCGGTGGAAGTCGTGGAGTCCGGACGCAGGTTCTATGTGAAGGTGACCGATGGCGACCTCCCGGTGCTGACTCGCCTGGGTAAGGACATTACGGTGACTGTGCAGGCCAAGTCCGGTGACAAGGAAACCATCATTTGCGTGCCCCTGCCGGGGAGCACGGATACATTCATCGGGTCAATCCCCACGGAAATGGGCGCCCCTAAGCCCAACGACGGCACGCTTCAGGTCGTCGGGCTGGACTCCATCACCACGACCTACATCGACGCCAACACGCAGGACGGCAAGAAAGATGTTTCCAAGAGTTCCACCACGCGCGTGGTTTCCACGGGCGGGGTGATGTTCACCCTTGGCGACATGGAGACGCCCACAGCATCAGCCTTTGGCGATCAGCCGGTGTTCGTTGTGCTTCAGGATGCGGACCTGGATGTCTCCAACGCTGCCGACACGGTCAAGGTGAAGATCATTTCCCGGACGAAAGCTTCCGCGGAAGATGTTGCGGCGGCTAAGCCCGAGGGCGATAAATCCACCGGAGGGGCCACGCCTGAGGGGGACCAGTACATCACACGCGATGAGACCATCGTCACTCTGACGGAGCAGGCGGGCGCGTCGGGTGCCTCTGGCGGCATCCATTCGGGGCGTCTGACGGGTAAGGTGGCCATCGCCACGATTCATGACGATAAGCCATTTGAAAAAGCCGAGGGTGTGCTGCATGCGCGGCTTGGGGATGAGATCCTGGTGGTTTACAACGATGAGGTCCACGCGCTGGGGAACACGCCTCGCCAGGCGCAGGCGCAGGCGGTTGTGATCGGGGAGATTGAAAACCGTCCGCGTGCGACGCAATACATCGTGGATGATCCGGTGATTTCCGCCAAGAAGAACCTGGTGGAAGCCAGCGCGTTCCTGGAACTGGCGGGGATCTTCAAGAGCCTGGGGCTGATCAAGAACGCGGCCTCAAAGGCCGATGAAGGGCTTCGCCGTGTGGACCCGATCATCCGCACCAGCGGGAAGCTGCCGCCGTCGCTGGTGGAGCAGGCGTTTAAGACCAAGTGGGAACTGCAGCTTGTCAAAGACGATCTTGGGGCTGCGATCAGCACGTGTGAGATGTTTAACCGCTTGTTCCCCGAATCCCCGTTTGTGGACCAGGCGTTGATGGGCATCGCCGAGGTGCGTCTGAAGGACAAGAAATACACTGATGCGATCGCGGTTTTTCAGCGTGTGCTGAATCTCCCGAATTCCCTGAGCAAGGCGGAAGCGGCGTTTAAGATCGCCCAGGCGGGCGAAGAGGAAGCCAAATCCAAGATGAAGCCCGGCACCACGATGGCGGGCCCTGCCAAGGGACCCAATCCGATGGACAGGGTGATCAGCCAGTACAAACTGGTCGCCGACCGCTATCGCGACAGCGAATATGCCGGTCCTGCGCTGGCAAAGATGGTTGATTATTACTACGACGTGGGCGACTACAACCAGGCCACGGATCTGTTGGCTCAGATCTTCCAGGACTATCCGGACGGGGCGTTCCTAGACCAGATGCTTTTGAAGTGGGCGATGGTTGCCTTCAAGCAGGGCGATTACAAGAAGGCCGCTGAGAAGTGTGAGCAGGTCATTGCGGAATACCCCGACAGCGCGCAGGCCAAGCGCGCCAAGGAAGTGCTTCCGAAGATTCAAGCGCTGTTGAGCAAGAAATAAGCGTCATGTGTTTGCGCCCCCGCCGTTGTGGCCGGGGCCCAGTGGTCCATGTTTTTCCGCAGTTAAACCTCCTTTGAGGCGTGAATATGAAGTCTTCATCCGTTCGTCGTCTGGCTCTGGTTCTGGCTCTGATGGGCGTTGTGGCGCCCACCGTCACCGCTTATGCGCAGGCGCCGGCCGCCGCGTCCAACGCGGGCGCCCAACCTGTGGACAAGGATAAGGCGCAGGCTTTTGAAGCCCTGTGCGCCAAGATGCAGCAGGAGAGCTCAGGTGCGACAGATGACGATGTGCGCAAGCTGGTTGACCTTGCGACGCAGCTTGGGCGTCCTTCAGCCGCCAACGTGGCCCTGAAGACCTACCTGGGGCGCAACCCCAAGGCCTCCGCTGCGGTGCTGTTATTGGCAGCTGATAACGCGGCGAAGGCGTGTGACTTCCGTACCGCGGTGACGCGCTACAAGGCTTACCTGCAACTTGCGCAACCCTCACCTGAGAGCGCCGCGGCATACGCCCGGCTATGCACGATTTCCGTTGACCTGCTGAGTGAAGCCGATGATGCCTATGACACGATCGGCCGCTATGGTGAAAAATTCCGCCAGACCCCCGCAGCCAAGAAATTCGATACGTGGTACCTGGGTGAAGCGCGCCGGCGCGTGGACTATGTGGCGATGGCCAACCGGCTTTCAGCGGTGCTTGCGGACCAGATGCCCCTGGAGCAGGAACGTTTCTTCTATTGGGAAGACCTGGATCTTCTTTTGAACGGGTTGTCGCGCTTTGACGCCAAGCAGGCGGATGCGCTTTTGAGCCTGAAGAAAATCATTCCGCTGATCCGGGACAACAAGGCGCGCACAGGGCGGGCCGGCTACCTTGCCGCCAGTCTTGAGTACCGCACAACCACGGCGGGCAAAGATGCGGCGGAACTGGCCAAGCTGTTTGAAAAAGTGATTGCTGCCGCAGACGTTTACCTTCAGGCGTCGCCGACGGCGCAGACCCTTCAAGACATCTGCATGACGGGGCAGAACCCCGACGGCGGTTTTGCCAGCGATCAACTTGAGCGTCAACGCAAGCTGTTCAGCGCGCTTTTTGACAAGCTGCCCGACGCGCAAAAGGCACTTGCGTTGGATTGGGCCACCCTGCTGGGGCCGCACAACTATGCAACGCCTGATCAATGGTCGGCGCTTGGGCTCAAGTCGCCGAGTGTTTTTGCTCAGGCCGCAGCGACGCGGGATTTGACGTTTGCGACGCCAGCCGCCGATCCTTCGGTGTACGAAAAACAAAGCGCATTTCTTAAGGGTGTGCCATCGGGTTCGGCGGCCATCAACAACACCTTGGCGCAGGGCGACCTGGCGACCAAGGGTATGCCGCACCTGTTTAAGAATGAGTCATGGTATTTCACGGTATTCACCGGTCCGTACCTGTTTTTGGGCAACTCGGTATGGGGTGTTTACGCCAACCAGCCCAAGCAGAAGGAAGCGGGCTTCAACGGGCAGGAATATTACGGGCGGATGCTGGTGGCCAACGGCGGAGAGTTGATCGCCAAGTCGCCGGTGGCGATTTTCGACCGCGCTGCGGTACGTGACTATGCCGTGGCTGTGTTCAACTATTCGGGGACGGATGCGGACGATAAGTCGAAGGTTGCGGGTTTGCTGCACCAGATGGATTGGGTGCCGCTGAGCGAGAAAGAACGCAAGGATGTGTTCCAGCCGGCGTATGACGAATTCAAGAAATGGGCGGATGGGCTGCGTAACCGGACCAGCGCGCAGCGCAAGCAGGTTGATCTGCTGAAGGCGCAGGTTGCCGCGCACAAGACGAAGCTCGAGGACCTGCAGAAGAAAAAGAAGCCTGCCGGCGAGACCGATCCGGTGGCTGCGCAGATGAGCAAAGCCAATGATGATCTGTCCAAGGCCCAGACATCGCTGAAGGCTATCGAAACGCAGGCCGCGCAGATTGCGGCGCTGGAGCCGGAACTGCGGGCGGTGATGGATTTCAAGAACAATGCTCCTTCAAAGGCGACCGATCCACTTGCCAAGGCGCTGGCTGAAGCCGTGGATGCGATGCAGGATAAGAACAAGGATGCGTTCTATAAGTCCGCTCGCGCGGCCTATGCGCTGGTGCGTGATTATCAGACCAAGAAGACGCCGTTCGGCAATGCGACGATTGAATATCTGCTGTCGGCGCGCGGCGGGGTGGATACGTTTGATCTGCAGAGTGAGATTCTTGCCGACCAGCTCAAACTCATGGACGTTAAAGCGCCTAATAAAGAGTTCCAGCGCTATGTGGGCCTTGTGGCGCAGACGCGCGGCGGATCACTGGGGAACTTCCCCCGTCATGCGCAGGATTCATCACGTAAGATCGGGCAGATCCTGGCGCAAGGCATCGTCGATCAAGCCAAGAAAGATCAATTCTCTCCGCTGGTGTTCAACCTGCTGCGCAGCGCCAAGGTGGGGCGTGAGTGGACGGACGCGGCGCTTGGCGTCGATGCGATGGCGGCGGTTGTGGAAAAGAAGCTGTTGATCAAGGAGAACTACCGGGTCAATAACTACCTGCCGGTTGCCACCACACAATGGCTGATCGTGGCGGAGTTCCCGAGCCTTGCCGCCAAGTATCCGCCGGCGACGTATTTCGAAGAGAGCATGATTCAGGAAGCCACCAGCACGGGGCAGCCGGACTGGACGTACATCAACCTGAGCGGGGATGCCAGCAAGAAGGTGATCGACGCGGTTTCCGCCAAGCTTCTGAGCCAGTGGGACACGCTTCCCCTGGGATACGACGCACGCCCGGCCAACACGCGCTACGTCCTGGGCCTGTGGAATTCCCGCGCCCTTTCGGCCTCCAAGCCTGAGCGGGACAGTGTCATCGCGAAGGCTCAATCCAGCTACGGCAAGACGCGTTTCGATGAAATCGGTGACGGCCGCGCTGCGTTCTCCATCAGCCAGTTTGACCTGTCGAAGCCGGAGGGCCGCTCGGACTACTTCGGACGCCTGGTGCAGGTGGCTAAGAACGTGGCTGCGCGCCCGGCACGGGTGAGCCCGGTGTTCCTGGGGCAATATTCCAACATGTCCGGGCGCAAGCTTTCGGAAGCGGAAGCCAACGCGGTGGTGGAATACATCACCACGTCCGGCGTGGCGACCTGGCCGCGCGAGTATGGATATGACGTGGTTGCCCCCGACCTGGGCGCAACGTTGTGGCAGCAACGGCGTACGGCAGACCTGTTGACGCTTGCCCCATGGTTCTGGAAGGTGGCTAAGGACACGCGCGACACCAATTACCAGCGTACGCTGGTGCAGTTCACCCGTGAGCTTTCCGACAAGGATTTCCATGAGCTGGCGGTGGCGTTCGCCAACGCGGGCACGGAAGTGCTGGGTGCGGACATGGCGCAGGACTCCCGCACTGCGCTGACGAGTGTGAAAGCGCGTTCACTGGCGTTTACGGGCGGTGCGGTTGCCGTTCCCAAGAGCGATCCGCGCTACACGATCTTTGCCGCGCAGACGGATTTCCTGGGAGGCCGTCCCGGTCCGGCGTGGGACATGTATCTCTCCAAGCCTGAACTGGCACTGGCGAACTTGAAGGACCTGGATCCTGGCTTCTCAATCTGGCTGGTGGGGCAGAATATCGACGTGCGTAATTATGAGGCTGCTGAGCAGATGGTGCAGCAGCTGCGATTGTGGATCGACTCGGCGCCGACCGGGTTTGACCCGGAGGTTCGCGCCGGAGCGCAGCTTGCCTACGCCAACCTGATGTTCGCCAAGCAGGAGTATCCTCGCGCCCGGGCGCAGTACGAACGCGTCATCGCGGCTCCTGAGTTCTCCGCAACGCAGGCACGGCGCGACGCGGAGATCAAGATTGCCGAGATCGACCGCGTCACGCGCCAGTTTGATAAAGCCATCGAACGGCTCACCAAGCTTCTGCGCCAGCAGGACCGCTTCCTGCAGATTGAAGGCAACTATGAGATGTCGCTGATCAAGTTCGATCAGGAAGATTATGCGGCTTCAAGCGAATACCTTGAACGCGTCTTCTCCCTGAACCCCAGCCATGTCAACGGACGCATCCTGGAAGGCAAACTCCAGTTGAAGATGAACAAGCTGGTGGAAGCGACGATGCTGAAGGTTGGGCTTTCGGCTGATCAACGCAACATCGTTCCCGGCCAGATGCTGAAGATCGACCTGGAAGACCGCAACCTCTCGGTTGTCGGTGGGGCGGGGAATCTGGAAGTCCATGCCTGGACCGACGCGGGTGATGAGGAAACTTTCCCGCTTCTGCCTTTTGGTGATTCAAAGACCAAGTTCTCCGGCCAGATCGCTACGAAGCTGGGCACTCCAGTCAAAAACAACCGGACGCTGGAACTTTACGGCAACACAACGGTTTATTACGAACTTTCCGCTAAAGGCGCGCAGAAGAAGCCGGGCGACAAGGAAAATGCGTTGTCCGTGAAAGTGGCGTCGGATTCGGAAATGGCGGCTTCTTCGGGCAAAATCCTTTCCAAAGAGGAAATCGAAGAGCGTGATCTGGAGAAGAAGGTCCGCGCAGTGGCCGGTGTTGGTTTGAGCCCCATGGAGACGGCCGGCAAGACGCTCAGCTCAGAACGTGCGGAGGATGAGATCCGTCCAGGCAACCCGATCTTTGTCCGCGTGCTTAACCCTTCGCAGTCCATCGATCCCAAGGGATCAACGATTCCCGTCACAGTGAATGTTTCTTCGGGCGATGTCATCGAAGCCTTCATGTTGAAGGAAACTGCGCCCTTCACGGGCGTGTTTGAAGGACAGATCCCGACGACCGGCGGGCAGGCGACGGCGACTGCTTCGGATTCCAATGAAGGAAGCGAGCCCAATTTTGTGATCTCACCCGGCGACCATCCGGCCTGGGTGGGCCAGCCCAACAGCCGCAAGCCCAAGGCCTTCAGCGTCGACCTGAACGACAACGTGGCTCTGGGCGACATGAGCGTTATTGCCGATGTTCCCGGCCGCAAGCTGAAGGAATTTGTCGTTCAAGTTTCTCCCAACGGCAGGCAGTTCACCACAGTGGGGGGATGGCCGCAGTCTCCCACGCTGTGGGATGGGTCGCCCAAGGTGGACCTGGTCTCCGCGGGCGGGGCCGGAAACCTGCGGAGTTATGACGAATTGGACCGGTATATGAACGTGGGTTTTGTTCAGGCCGGCGCGCCCATGGCCTCCGCAGCCCTGACAGGCAGCGTGTTTGCTGGGGCGCAATATCCGAATGTCGAAAACCTTGCCAAGGCGGCCAATCTTCCCTTTGGCCGCATCTTTGTGGCGCGCTATTCGGCGGCCTTCCACATGGCGACCCCGGGCGTGAAGACCTTTGAAGTCGTTCCCACCGATAAGGGGAGCGGTGCGAGATATCTGGTTGCGATCGACGGGCACACGGCCGATCTTCAGAAGGAGCCGGGTTCCAAACTTTCCAAGTCCCTGTCGAGCGGGACTCACAAGCTTGAAGTCTTTGTGATCGCTACGCGGGCAGGTTCCAACAACGGGTACCAGTTCACGCTGAACTCCGACACCCCCGCCGAGCCTTACATGGCGCCTGCGCCGATGGCGATGTTCGACCCGGCCAAGGAGCCGAAGATCAAACAAGCGGTTTCGCTGGGCAGTGCGAAGATCACGCCCGGGCAGGACAACGCGCAGTTCAATATCGCCTTTGAAGGCGCACCGCGCGCACGTGTGGTGCGTTTGCTGATCACTGATTTTGAGACCGATGCCCCTGCGATCAAGAAGATTTCCCTCACCCGTGCCGGAGCAGCCGGGGAGAAGGGCGAAGTCGTACTGCCCACCAAGCAGGATTTCATGTCTCTGCGCAAGGACCAGACGGCTCAGATCGCTCCGGGCGATGTGGTGACGATTTCCTACTCCAACCCGACACCTTTGAAGAATGACAGGAAAAGTCAGCAGGCCCAGTTGACGGCAACGTTCAACGACGCGCAGATCACCGCGTGCCTGGTTGATTACAGGACCAATCACAACGGGGATCGGATTCCCGAATACGTAACGCTGCGCCGTTTCCGTCCCGGAGACCCCGTGAACGTTTTCGTCTGGGACCCGGATATGGATGTGAGCGACGGCCCGGACAAACTCACACTGACGGCGCGCGCGGGCGACGGTAAACCGATCGAATTAACGGCACTGGAAACCGAGAAGCACTCGGGCATCTTCCTGGCCAAGGTTTTCCCCACCGCGACAGCGCCTCAGCGCCCGGGTGAAATTCAGGTCAACGATGGTCAGGAAGTCATCGTTTCCTACATGGACCGCGAAAACACCAACCCGGGCATCCCGTGGGTGCGCGAGTTCAACGTGGAGCAGGCGCAGGCGATTCCCGCGCAGATGCGGGTGTTTGAAGTGGTCAGCAAGCCGATTCCCAAAGACAAACTTCTGGCACCACAGCCTCTGGGCACCACTGACGGCCGCCCCAGCAGCGAGATGATCCAAGCCACGCGGGCGCTGGTGGTCACTCGCCCTGCTGGACCGGGCAAGCCTGATGCGGTCGCCAAGGCGCCCATCGACGGGCCTTTCATTGTGGAAGTGATTGCGCCAGGCATGGCTGCTTCCGCGCAGAGCAAAGCAGCGCTCTACATGCAGACCGAGTCGGGCCGCAAGAAGATGGCTGCGGGCAGCGGCAACGGCGCGGCGTTTGATATCACGGTCCCGGGCACGATCAAGCGCGAAGTGACTCCCGGAAGCATTCAGTCCGTATGGGGCATACCCGGGTATGCCAACGCCACGGTTGCCGGAGGCACCACTCCTGATGTGGCGCTGGATCAGGGCCGTTTCACATTTGCCGTGCCCACGATCCTGGGGCCGACACCGGATGCGTCATTGGTCGACGTTGACCCCAAGAGCATGGACCCTGCGGGCAAGTTCCTGGCTGTACAGGGGAACGACAAGGTCTATCTTGGGTTTGAATATAAGGATGCGGCGGGCAATTCGCAGTGGGTGACACAGACTGTGGAACTGACCAGCGAGCCGTTCCTGGATGTGATGGACCGCCGTTACCAGGGGAACGTGGAAGCGATCCACGTGGGTGAAACCGTTTATCTGCGTTTGATCGACAAGACCAAGGACACCACCGACGAGCGCGACACGGTTGCTGTCGAACTGACCACCAAGTCTGGGCAGAAGGTTAAGGCCCTGCTTTCGGAAACCTTTGGGCACTCTGGCATCTTCAAGGGGCGTGTGGACCTGGGCTTTGCTCAAACCGCCGCCAAGCCGGGCGATGCTCCTGCTGCAACACAGCCTTCGGCAGGGGGTGAGGTGAGCCTGCCGGTCATTTACGGCGATCAAGTGACGGTGGCATATGCAGCGCAGGACGGCCAGCCTGCGAGCCAGCAGACGTTGGAGATCTTCAAGGGCGCTGATGGCTCCGTGCAAGCGTTCACCAAGCAGTACAAGGACCCGAATGTTGCCGTGCAGACGCAGTTTGCGATTGCCGAGGCATACATCGAGCAGGCCAAGAAGCACCGTGAGCTTCAGCAAGAAAGCCTTGCACGGCGTGAAATCGCCCAGGGACGCAAGCTCCTGGAAGAAGCGCTGCGTGACTACCCCAACACCGAACTGCGTCCCCAGGCGGAATACCTGTTGGCGGATCTCTCCTCCGAGTTTGCCAAGGATGCCGTCAACGATCAGATCAAGAAGCAGTTTCAGGCAGACGCGCTGGCACGCTTCACCGAGTTGGTCGCCACCTTCCCCGACAGCCCGTACGCCCCCAAAGGCCAGTACAAGAAGGCGCTGATCCTGGAGCAGATGGGCCAGATCGACCAGGCGATGGAAGAGTACGTCAAGCTTTCCTACCGCTATCCCAGCAACGAACTGGTTGCCGAGACCATCGCGCGTCTGGGGCAGTACTTCATGACCAAGGGCAAGGAGTTTGAGGAAAAGGCCAACGCCGACACCGACAAGCTGGCCCAGGAGAAGGCGCGCCTGCAGGGACGTGACACATACCGCATCGCCGCACAGGTATTTGGCCGCCTGGGCGTGCGTTTCCCCGACCATCCGCTGGCCGGGAAGACCACCGTGCTGGGCGCCCAGTGCTACATCCGGGCGCAGGATTACAAGAACGCCGTTGAGATCTTCAACAAGGTGGTCGACGACGGGAAGCTTGATAAAGACCTGATCGCGCAATCCATGTACTGGGGCGGCGACAGCTACATCAAGCTGAACGACCTCCAGAACGCCTATCGCCTGCTCAAGCGCGTGACGCTTGATTACCCGGAATCCATCTGGGCGAAGTATGCACGCGGCAGGCTCACTGAAGAATCCATGGCGTCGATTGATGAAAAGGAAAAGTCCAAGTAATCCGGAGTCTGCGCGGCATTGTGCGGCGCGCAGAAGCGCCGGTGTTGCCAGCGACGTGATTTTCCAGCAAACTCAGCCTTCCCATGACTCAAACCATCGCTCAAAATCCGGCCTTGGCTTTCGCGCCTCACAGCGCGACGCTGTCGACCGCCGAGCACGCGCTTTTGAAAAAAGCAGTGGACGAACGGACGCCACTCCTGTGCATTCGCACGGGAACGCAGGTGGATGTCGGGTTGTGGCTGCGCTGGCGCAACATTTTGATTTGCGTCTGCGAAAACAAAGTCGTATTGCTGGCGGATGGCCCCCGGCCGTTTTGCCAGTCCGCGGGGTACGATCAGCTTGGCACCACGTTCTACAACCACCGGTCAAGCGAACTGGTGCTGGTCCCTGCGCCTGAGCTTTTGGTCCGCAGTCTGGCCGTGCCGCCGGATGACGGTTGGAGCCTTTTGTCCCTGATTCAAGAACTCTCACTTAAACACTCTGCAGCGAAGGATACGATTCATGCTAGCACTTCTCATTGAAGGCGGATGGGCCCTGTGGATCATCGCCTTTAGTTCCGTTGTCGCGCTGGGCATTACGTTCGAGCGGTTTGTGACCCTGCGGCGCACTGAGGCGACATCGGCCAAACTGCTGGACAAGGTGGGCAAAGCCATCCGCACGGGCGATGTGCGCGCGGCCATAGCCGTGTGCGAAGAGGTCGAAGGCCCGGTCGCTGAAACGCTTGGCGTGGGATTGCGCAAAATGGTTCTGCTGGAATCCATCGGCAAGGCTCCCGCGGATATCGAGTCGGGGATCGTTGAAGCCATGGAAGAACACGGCGGGCATGTCGTGAACTACCTGGAACGCAACCTCACTACGCTTGCCACCATCGCATCGCTGGCGCCAATCCTGGGCATGATGGGCACCGTGGTCGGCATGATCAAGGCATTCGGCACTGTCGGCGCCTCGGGCAATATGACACCCGAAGCTGTGGCGGTGGGTATTTCTGAAGCGCTTCTGTGCACCGCGGGCGGGCTGATTGTCGCCGCGCTTACGACCGTGGAATACAACTACTTCACTTCGCGTGTGAACCGTCTGATTCTGCAGGTGCAGTCGGCGGCGACGGAAATGGTCGAACGGCTGATGGAATCGCGTGCGGAGGCTGCTGCGAGCCAGTCGGCTGAGAAGAAGGCGTGAGGCTTTTCGAAGTGTGTTAGAGGAGCCTTGGTCTTTACCCCCGTAAGCTGAAACCTGATTCCAGATGAAGTTCCAACGCCACCACAAACCGACGCCGCACGTGCCTTTTATTGCACTGGCGGATATCGCGTGGCAGATCATCATCTTCTTTCTGATTGCGTCGACATTTGCCCGCAATGAAGCGATGAAAGTGGATCTGCCGGGCACCGCCGGGGGGCAGAACGGGAAGTATGAAGAAAACGTCACGGTGCAGGCGGGTGAGCAGATGCTCATGATCGACGGGAAGAATGTCGAGATGTCGCAGCTCCAGCCGCGCATTAAAGACATGCTGGCGGGTAAGAACAGCGAGCAGGGGCGGATCGTGGTGTTGATCGCCAAGGATGACCTTTCCTTCCAGCGGTCGTCGGAATTGCTTTATGCGATTCAGAAGGCCGGCGGGATTCCGCTGTTTTCCGATGAGGGTGGCGGCTCACAGGGATCTGAAAAGGGGGGCGGCAAATGAAGATCAAACGATCAAACAACAAGCCGGTCACCGAGACGCAGCTCATCAGCCTGGCGGATATCGCGTTTTTGCTGATCTTTTTCTTCATGTTCACATCGCAGTTCATGCGTGACAAGATCAAGGTGCCGCTGCCGCAGATTCCTAAGATTCATAAGACTGAGACAGGGATCAGCGTTGCGGTGGATTCTCAAAAGCAGATATTCCTCAACGGCACGACGATGAGCTCCAAGGATGAACTTGAGGGCAATCTCAAGGGGTTGCTGGCCGACAAGAAAGATGTCGGGCTTGAGGTGCGGTTGAAGTGCGATAAAAACCTGACATACAAGGATTACAAGCCGGTCCTGGAAGCCATTGCCAATGCGGGCGGCGTTATCGCCGTGATGCATGACGTCAAACATGAATAATGGAAATGAATATGTCTGAAACAGTCAACTTAAAAGCTGCAAAAACCTCCCGCCCCCTGGGCTTGAACCAGAAGGACACCACCCTTTTCTGGTGCGGGGTATCACTGGTGCTGCATGTTGCCTTGATGCTGGCCACCAGCATTGGCTTCATCAATGACACGTGGATCGATCCTGAAGGCGCTGCCGCGCGCAAAGCCGCCGCAGAGGCCGCGGCTAAACCGCCCGCGGCCACGCAGCCGGCGACCAATCCGGCGCCCGCTCCTGCTGCTGCCGCGGCTCCCGCCAAGGACGCATCCAAGCCCGCGCAAGATGCCGCGAAAGATCCCGCGAAGGACCGTAAAGAGACCGCCATCATGAAGAACACCACGGAGGCGGCGAAGCCCAATGAAATTCCCAAGGTCCCCGATGACCTGGGCCTGAACATGGACGACATCAACACGCCTTCGAAGAAAAAATAAAACAGGATCGGTTCTTATTCGTCTCAACTTTGTCCCCCTGATTCGAGTCCGTCAGTTAAAGACACCCTCATGACCAAGCTCAGCCTCCCACCCGCGCGATTCAGAACCCCCGAGCTCGCAAGAGCCCGCTGGGCCAGCGATCGCCCGATGACAAGGTGGCAGCGCATTCTGGAAGATTTGCGCACATGGGGCAGGGATCCGATTTACCGCAAGAGCATGACCGCCAGCGCGGCCATCCACATTCTCATTTTCTTTGTGATTCCGTTCCTGTTCGCGCTGTTCAATGGGGTGGAGGCTTATCGGGTTCCCAAAGGATCAGGCGTTGCCGACCCTGCGGGCATGGCGCAGACGACGCAGGAGATGGTGAAGGTCAAGGTTAAGCCCAAATCAAAACCCAAGAAGACGTTTGTGGTGCGTGCGAATACGCCGATCATTTTCCACGTGCCGGACCTGGACGATTCAAACCTGGCCAAGGAGCTTGAGAAGGAAACGGACCTGACATACAAGACCGACCCAAATAAGGCGCATGAGATGGTCGCCATGGCGCAGAACCAGACTGGGGGGGGCGTGGTTAAGGGCGGCACTGGCAAGAGCAAGGGGCGGCTGGGCAAAGGTGGCGGGATGGAAGGGGGATGGCCTGATGGGTCGGAGAATGCGCTGGTGCGGTTTATCCGCTTGAACCATGGCGGCAAGGGGTGGGACGACAATATGAATGCGACGGATCGTTCGGACTTGAACTTTCTTGCCGCGTTTGCCGAATACTCTGGTTTTAAAGTGGAGAAGAAGAAGTTTGAGGGCTACGCGATGGCGCAGATCGCGGGCATGGACAAGGGATATCAACCACCGTTTTTGTACATTACGGGTACGGCCAATATTCCACTGGGGAATAATGAACGCAAGCAACTGCGTGAATACCTCATGGGCGGGGGAATGCTGTTTGCCGACTGCGGGAGCCCGACTTTCAACTCCAGTTTCCGTTCCATGGCAGACTCTTTGATCCCGGGCGGGCGGCTGGTGGAGATTGCCGATGACGATCCGATTTTTCAGTCTCCTTGCCAGCTGCCCAACGGTGCGCCGCCTCTGTGGCACCATGGCGGAAACAAGTGCATGGGGATCAAGTACCAAGGACGCTGGGCGGTGTTTTACCACCCCGGCGACCTGAAAGACGCATTCCGGACGGGACATTCGGGGCTTGATCCGGCGATTGTGCAGTCGGCGGAACAGACGGGAATCAACGTGATCGCTTACGCATTCTCCAACTACCTGGAAGCGACAAAGCAGTACCGCAAATGATGCAGACCCTGTGGGACAGTTTTGGGTGGTTTGGGCTGGTGTGGGTTTTGGCCACGGCGGTGTGTGTTTTGTTGCTGCTGGGATATGTTTTTGTGCCCTTTTTAAGGGGCGCGAATGTGGCGCGGGGATGTCTGGTTCTGGGGGTGATCGCGGTGGTGGTTGGGGGGTATCGGACGGAGCGGGTGGATGAGATCGAGTTGTTCACTCCTGATGTATCAGAGGTGAAGGAGTTGGACCCGGCCAAAGCGGCGGAGTTGAAGGCGCGTGCGTCGAAGGTGCGGTTTGCCGAGGACAGCAAGACAGATGCGTTGGATATTGCGGGGGCGTCGCGGTCGGAACTTGAGACACCCAAAGGGGCCGATGAGCCGAAATATGCTTTCCAGAAGCGGGGGAAACAGACCCGTGACGGCGGGCAAGCGGTGACACGGCCGGCATCAGAAGCGGGGGAAGATGCGGCAACGCAACCGGCGAAGGGGCCGGCGCTGAAGTTGGCGGAGCCGAATTACTCGATGGTGCGGCGGTATGACCATATGGCGCTGTCGCTGAGCACGGCGCTTTTGTGGTGCGGTGTGTTGCTGTTGCTGGCGGATTTTGTGCTCAGGTCGGGCCGGATGTTTGCCGCCGTGGTGCCTTTAGGGGTGGCGGCGCGGGTGGCGAGGGCGATTTTGCCGTCGAAAAACGGTCATGTGTGGGTGAAACGCGGGGGTTTGGATGGGCATCCGCTGGGAGTGCTGGCGGCGATCCGATCAGTGCAGAAGGATGGGACGTGTCTGTATGTGGGGCCAAGCGAGCCGTGGTCTGGGAAGAGCTTGGCGCGGGTGGTGATTCCCAGCACGGCGAGCCGTATGCCTAGCTTGGTTTATAGCGGGCAGGCGAAGACGTACACGGTGGAGTTTGTGTTGGAATCCCTGTGGCATGGGCGTGCGTGCGTGTCGACGGTGGGGCGGGAGCGTGGGGCGCTGCTGCTGGGGCGTCTGGTGGAGATGGTGACGAACAAGGAATTGGTGAGTTATCCGGGACGGCGGATGATTCAGGTGGTGTGGGATTTGCCTGAGGCGCCGGATCAAGCGTTGTTGGAGGGGTTGCTTTCGTGCGCGCAGAAGGCGGAGATCAAGGTGTTAGTGGTGAGCGACGGGGGTGTGCCCAGCGGAGTGAAGTTTGGCGAGGTGTATGAGGGAATGCCGGGTTGGGATTTATCCGCGACGGCGGGCGAGCGGGTGCTTATGTGGGTGGACGAGAAGGTTTTTGCACGCGGGGTTTGAGCAGCAAGGGGAATGCTTGATTGTTTGGGTGGAGTTGACCGGCGCTTTCAGGCTTGAGGGGCGGCGGGGCGCTGTTCGATTTCGGATTGCAGGCGGGTGGCCATGCGGTGGGCAGCATAGATAGCCGCAAGAATCAGCGGTGGCCAGATGAAGAAGAATGCCGCCAGGATGAATTCCAGGGGGAGTTGTGCCACGAGGAACGACACGAGTGCGAGGACCATAATGATGGCGGAGAGCGTCACCACCATATGGGAGGCACGTACGCAACGGGTGAGGCTGGGATCTTCAAGGCGGTCCGCTGAAGCTTCGATGATGGTGGAAATCAGGAACGCGATGACGGCGATGGCGGTGGGCATGGCGATGCCGAGCGCAATGGTGAAGATGCGTGGGGTGAAAGGGTGGGATTCGAGTGTAAAGGAGGTAAGCAATGTGAGGGCGAGGGTGAAATTGAGCGTGGCGAAGATGTGGGCGGCCCAGGGAGCGGTGCGCATGGGGAAGCTTTTAGGTGTGGATGGGATTTTTCTGGCAGAGGAAGAAAGGAATGCCGGGATGGAAGTTGGTGTGGAGCAAGGGGCGGGAGACCATAAGGAACTGAGGGCTGGGGGCATGAGGAGGGCGAGAATAACGAGGCCGGTGATGGAGAAGGCGCCGAGGGAATAGGCCGCCCAAACGAGGGGTTGAGAGGCGTAGATGTGATGGAGAACCAGGGTGATGGCCGTGAGGAGAGTGATGAAGGTCTGGAAGACAAGGAGGAGGCGTGCATTGCGTAGACCGACGGTGAGGTCGTCAAGGTGTGTGAGGGGAGCGGAGGCAAAGGGTGTGATGAGAGAGGGATCGATGAGGGAATTTTGGACGGGTATGCCGCACTCGGGGCAGTTGGAAGCGCAGTGGAGTGAGCGGAGGTTGTAGCCGCAACCGACGCAGAGGATGTTGCGATTGAGTTGGGAGTTTGTGGCGGTGTGTGTGTTGGTGATCATGGTAAATATTGAAAAGAAAGTGGTGGGAAAGTGGAGCCGGAGAGCAGAGGAAAGAGGGTGGTGATCGGGCAGGGGATAGCTGGGTGCGCGGGTTGGTTATTGCCGCACTTGCGGGCGTGAGGGTGGGTTGGAAGAAGCAGCCCCATGCCTGGGGCCTGCGGGCTTATAGCCGCGGAGTTTTAGCGTAGGGCCAATTTTGGGTTTTGCAAGAAAGTCGGGGAAGAATGCTCGGAATTTTCGAAGCTTCGTATCTATCCAACTTCCGCACTGACAGCCTTGAATCAGGCTTTGGTGAGGGTGATGTGGACGATTTCGGCGGGGGCGTTGACGCGAAGAGGGAACCAGTTGCCCACGCCGTTAGAGACGACGAGGCTGGCGTTTTGTTTTCGGTAGAGGCCGGACCAGTAGCGATACATCATGGGCCCGGGGCCCAGGTGTTCAGAGAGCATGACCTGTCCGCCGTGGGTGTGTCCGGCGAGGGTGAGATCGATGCCAGCGGGAGCGGCGACGTCGAAGGCATGGGGGTGGTGTGCGAGGAGGATGGTGGCGGCGTCGGTGTTTTTGTCGCGGAAGAGATAAGTTGCGGTTTTTTGCATTTCGCTATCGGAGCGGAGCCAGTCCATGCCGAAGATCTGGATGGGAGCGCGGCCGGGGAGAGTGAGGGTTTCGTTTTCGTCGACGAGGAGTCTGGTATCGCTGGCTTTGACGCGGTCGATGAAGCCTTTTTTGCTCATGAAGAGGTCATGGTTCCCGACGCAGCAGTAGATGGGGGCCTTGGTTTTGATGAGGCGGAGCATGTTCAAGCCGTGGTCGAGGTCCAGGAGGGAATTGTCGATAAGGTCACCAGTGACGAGGTGGAGGTCGGCATCGAGGTTGTTGACGGTTTCTATGAGGTGGTCTGTGAAGGCCTGGTCGGTGAAGCGCCCGTAATGGGTGTCGGAGATGTGGGCGATGCGGAGGCCCTGGAGAGTGGGGTGGAGGTTTGCAACGGGAACGGTGATGTTGCGGACGCGGAGTGTGCCGATCTGGGAAAGGCCAGCGGTAGCAGTGATGCCCAGGAGGAGGGGAGGGGCGACGATGAGCGAGGCGGTGAGAAGTTCGCGGCGGGAGAGGCGCGGGGAGGGGGGATCGTCCTGGGTCCTGAGTCCTGCGTCCTGAGTCGAAGAAAGAGAAGAGGTTGAAGAGAGTAGGGAGGGATCGGAAGAAGGCACGGGGATGGTTGGAATCCGACCGTTGGGACCCGAGGTGTCGGTGTTACCCGAGACGTTTGGCGTGTTTGAGGTAAGAGTTTGTTTGTGGATTTTTTTCCAGGTC
Organism: uncultured Phycisphaeraceae bacterium; assembly: GCA_964527265.1. Taxonomy (GTDB): domain Bacteria; phylum Planctomycetota; class Phycisphaerae; order Phycisphaerales; family Phycisphaeraceae; genus CAZGOM01. The sequence goes on from CAZGOM010000034.1 coordinate 36,363, forward strand.
CAGAGGCCCAGGGAGAGGGCGTTGTCGAACCAGAGGAGGAGCATGCCCACAGGGGCGATCATGAGGTGCCAGAGGAAGATGGCGGCGAGGTAGGCCCAGGGGAGGTGGGATTGAATTTCGCGGGAGAGAGGCCGGGGGAGGAGAATGGCAATGGAAATGCCGGCGAGCATGGTGAGGCTGAAGAGGAGATTGGCGATGCGGGCCCATCTGGGGGCGCGGATGGCCACGAGCCTTCGGTCGGCGAGGATGAGCCAGAGGACGTCGAAAAGGATGAAGGAGACGATCAGGATCTGAAACACGCGGGAATGTCCTTGACGAGAGGATGTGGAAAATATTGGTTGAGCGCGATAATGGTAGCGCGCGGGATGTGGTATTTTCTCAGACCTGGAGTAAACCGATGAGCGAACAGACGCATAGCTATGTGGATTGGCAGATCAGCACGTTGATGCTGGCTTACGATGTGGTGGATCCGTTACCGCGCAATGCGGACAAGCTGCTTGCCGAGCGGGAGGAGAAGGTGCGCCAGGAATTGAAGGACATGGCGTACGCGACTTTGCCCAAGGATTACCTGGACAATCCGCAGAAGGATTTCCCGGCGTCAATGGTGAAACTGCTGACGCGTGCAACGCTGAGGCGTGCGAGTCAGATCGCGGGGGTATGAATACCAGTCCCGAGTCCCGAGTCCCGAGTCCCCGAGTCCTGAGTCCAGGGTCCTGAGTCGAAGAGGCGGAGTTTTGGAGTTCAGAGGGATGGGGCCGTGGGATTTGGGTGGGGTTGGCTGATGGGTTTTGCGGGCTGAGCCGCACCCTGTGAGGCGATTCTTAATGAATTCTTTACAATGTATGTGCAACGAATGCCGGGTCATGGCATGATGTTGCGCCATACAGCCGATTCCGGCTGGCATTTGGTCCGCAAATCCAAGAAAGCACAGGACGTACAGGTATGGAACTCAAGGTTATCGAAGCAAGCGAAAAGCTGACTTACGTGGCACTGGTGGGGCGTTTGGATCTGGCCGGCGTGCAGGCGGTGGAATTGAAATTCAACGCTCAGATCGCATCGCGCAAGGTTTCGGGGATTGTGGATCTTTCGGGTGTGACGTTCATCGCGTCGCTGGGGATGCGCATGCTTTTGACGGCGGCGAAGACGATCAAGGCCAACGGGGGGAAATTGATCGTGGTGAAGCCGCAGCCGCTGGTTGAAGAAGCACTCAAGGCCGCAGGGCTGGATGCGCTGATGGTGATCACCTCATCGGTGGAAGACGCCAAAGCTAAAATCGGCTGAATCGGGCGTTGCAGCGGGGGCGGCGCCATGGCGCCATGTGCCTTGAGAGCGTCAACATCGAGCGGCCCGTGTGCGGGCTTGCAGGCATGAGTGCCGGGATTTTATGACACAACGGCTGGATATTCCCATCAAGAACACCCTGGACGAATTCAGCCGATTGGTTGAAGGCGTGGCGCAGTTTCTGGCCGAGAACGAGGTTTCGCCGAAGGTCGACTTCACGGCGAACCTGGTGATTGAAGAAGCAGTGCTGAATGTCATTCACTATGCGTATCCGACGCAGGGGGATGACGACATTGGTTTTACGATGGAGATCGACGGGCGGGAGCTGACGATCACGCTTTCGGATGCGGGCAGGCCTTATGACCCGCTGGCGCGGCCGGAGCCGGATGTGAATGCACCGTTGGAGGACCGCCAGGTGGGCGGGCTGGGGGTGCATTTGATCAAGAAGACATGCAAGCGCGTGAACTATGTTTACGAAAAGAACCAGAACAAGCTGACGATGGTGATTGATTTGGATATGAAGTGAGTCCAGTGTGAAGAAAACGATAAGAAAAAAGCACGGCTTGCGCCGTGCTTTTTGATTTGATGGGAAAGGAAAAGGGGAGAATTACCAAGCGGTCCAGCCGCCGTCGACCAGGAGGTTCTGGCCTGTGATGTAGCTGGAAGCGTCGGAGGCGAAGAAAACGACGGCGCCTTTTAATTCCTGAGGTTTGCCCATGCGGCCCATAGGGCACTTGTGCTTGAGGCGTTCGACAACTTCGTTGAAGAAGGATTCCTTGGGGAAGGGACCGGGGCTGATGGTATTGACGCGGACACCCTGGCGAGCCCAGTAGACGGCGAGGTGGCGGGTCATGTGGATGGTGCCGCCCTTGAGCGCATGATACTGGACGGGAGAGGCGATGCATTCGCCTTCGTAGGCGTCGGGGTAGGAGGCGACCACGCCGTACATGGAGCCGATCATGATGATGCTGGCGGGCGCTTTGCGACCGACTGCATGGTGGTACATGGCTCGTGCGAGGAGGAAATAGCCGGTGTTGTTGGCGAGGTGGTCGGTGAAGTCCTTGGCGGTGACGTTGGTCCAGTCAGTGGTGGCGGCGTCGCGGGAGAGGCCGTTGTTGACGAGGATGTCGAGCTTGCCGGCGGCGGCGACGGCATCTGCGAAGCCGTTTTCGCAGGATTTTTCATCCATGTAATCAAGCGCGACGCCCAGGTGTTTGACGCCGTTGGGGGTGGGGAGCTTGGCGGCGAATTCCTCGGCGCGTGATTTTTCGCGGCTTGCAACGACGATTTTTGCGCCGGCTTCAGCAAGGGCGAAGGACATGGCTTCGCCGAGGTAGCCGGATGCGCCGGTGACGAGGGCGGTTTTGCCGGTGAGGTCAAAGAGCTGCTGGACGGTGGAGGTAGGTGCGGGGACAGGTGCGTTGGTGACGGGGGGGATGGTTTTGGTCTTTTCAGTCATGTTTGGGTTTCCTTAATTTCCTGTACAAGTGGGGAGATGATAACGGGGAAGATGGGTTCTGGCTGTTGGGTTGTGGGTCTTGGGTGCAGAAAGAAGATGTGCATAACTTTAGCGGGGTTGAGGGAAACAGGGGACAGAATGAAGGCATGGGTCTGATCAGAATCCGACCCGTGGCATCTGGAATCGCACTCGTAGGGGCAAAATCGGTAAAATGGTTCGCCTGTTGTTCTGGGCCGCGCGGCCTGGGCTGACGCACATCTATTGGATTAACACGGTCATGGGAATCAAGGTCGCGAAGTTCGGCGGAACATCCCTGGCGGACGCAAGCCAGTTCAAGAAGGTCCAAGCCATCATTCAGGCGGATAAAACCCGTCGTTTCGTGGTTCCTTCGGCGCCGGGCAAACGCAGCTCCGAGGACCGGAAGATCACCGACCTGTTGTACCTGTGCCATGCGCATGCGCAGCAGAACATTCCGTTTGACGATGTGTTCAACCTGATTGCTTCGCGGTATGAACAGATCGTCAAGGAACTGGGTCTGAAGCTGGATATGTCGGCGCACCTGAAGGCAGCCAAGGATGGGATCGCCAAGGCGGCCAAGGAGAACGCGGGGGCGGATTTCGCGGCAAGCCGCGGGGAATACCTCAATGGTTTGATTATGGCGGAATTGCTGGGCTTCCCGTTTGTGGACGCGGCGGAAGTGGTGTTTTTCAACGCGCGCGGGCTGTTTGATTCGGAAAAGACGCAAAAGGTGCTGTCCGAACGTTTGAGCAAGATGCAAAACGCGGTGGTGCCTGGGTTCTACGGGTCGAGCCCGGACGGGAAGATCAAGACATTCTCCCGCGGCGGGTCTGACATTTCAGGCGCGATTGTGGCGCGCGCGGCGCATGCCGAGGTTTATGAGAACTGGACGGACGTGTCTGGCCTGCTGATGACCGATCCGCGTGTGGTGAAGAACCCGCGGCCGATCCAGACGGTGACTTACCGCGAACTGCGCGAACTGGCCTACATGGGCGCGACGGTGCTGCACGACGAAGCGATTTTCCCGGTGCGCGAGGCGGGGATTCCCGTGAACATCAAGAACACCAACAAGCCGGAGGATGTGGGAACGTTCATCGTGCCTGAGGTGGCGCCGGATTCGAAGACGGGGATCATCACGGGCATCGCGGGCCGCAAGGACTTCACCGTGATTGCGGTGGAAAAGAGCCTGATGAACCAGGAGATCGGTTTTGGACGGCGATTGCTTTCGATCCTGGAAGTGAACCAGGTGAGCTTTGAGCACATGCCGTCGGGGATCGACACGATCAGCCTTGTGATCTCCGACAAGCAGCTTGAAGGGAAGCTGGAGAAGGTGATCGAGGACATAAAGAACGAACTGAAGCCCGACTCGGTGGATGTGTACCCGGACATGGCGCTGGTGGCAACGGTGGGGCGCGGCATGGCGTACCACCCAGGCATCGCGGCGAAGTTGTTTGCAGCTCTGGCGGGCGCGGGGATCAACGTGAGGATGATCGACCAGGGATCGAGCGAAATCAACATCATTGTGGGGATCCAGAATTCGGATTTCGACAATGCATGCCGCGCGATCTACAAGACGTTTGTGGATTGATGAAGACGGGTCTGGGGTCCAGGGTCTGGTCAGAGGGAGAGAGAATGTTCTCCCGTTTGCTCTCCTCTTGCGGGGAGAGAGTAGGAGCATGGAAGACTTACGCACGCTGCGGTTTTTTATTTTCGCGGCTGTAGGCGTGCTGAGCCTGACGGCGGGCTATTATGC
>CAZGOM010000035.1:0-40525 GCA_964527265.1 uncultured Phycisphaeraceae bacterium
GTCCGCCGTCGTTCATCAACTATCAGGTGTTTGGGAAGATGGTGGAAGGGCACCTTTTGGCGGACGTTGTTGCCGTGCTGGGGAGCCTGAACGTCATTGCGGCGGAACTGGACCGGTAAAAACCGGACTGGTAAGAACCAATTGAGTGCGGGCTTTTGCGCCTGACCTTTTTTCGAAGATAAAAACAAACATGGCCTGGATCACAAAAAACTCTGGCACCGCGAAGATCGAACGCAAGGATACGCCTTACTTCGATCAGGAAATGAAAGATACCTTCGAGAAGGAGGTGGTTTCGCGCTATCCGACGCGGCGGGCGGCGGCGCTGCCTCTGCTTCACTTGCTGCAGGACAAGATCGGCTGGCTGCCGGCGCAGGCGATCGAAGAAGGCGCGGAGTTCCTGAAGATCACCCCGACGGAGCTGATGGACACGGCGACGTTTTATGAAATGTACTTCCTGCAGCCCAAGGGGAAGTACACGCTATGGGTGTGCGAGTCGCTGGCCTGCGAACTCTTGAATCACGAAGACATTATCGACGCGCTCAAGAAGAAGCTGAACATCGAACTGCACGAAACGACCAAGGACGGCAAGTTCACACTGATGCCGGCGGAATGCCTTGGGGCGTGCGGCGGGGCGCCCTGCGCGCTGGTGAATGAGAAGCTGCATGAGTGCATCAAGACGGCGGATTTCCTCAAGCTGATTGATGAGCTTGAATAAGCAGTCTCGAGTCCCGAGTCCAGAGTCCCGAGTCCAGAGTCGAAGAAGAAGCGTTTTTAAGAGTTGCAGAGTTTTCGAAATTAAGAGGCGTGATGGGTAATGTGGCGGATAAGTCGATGTTGGATCTCCTAGCTAATGAGGCTGGGGAGATTCTGCATTTGCTTGTGAAGCCGGTGAAGAAGCCCGGGGACCAGCAAGCGCAGACTGAGACTGTGAGCCGCAAGGAAACGGTTGAGGAGAAGCGGGTTTCGGAGACGGTCATTGTCCGTCGGACGGTGATTGAAGAAATCGAAATCAAGCGAGAGAGCAAGTAAACAACAAGGGCTCCCGTGAAAAGGGGCCTTAAAAGGTGAGAATCGCGATGGCACTTGAACACCCTGTCCTGCTTAAGCGTATCCCGACGTTTCCCTGGGGCGACCCGAAGGATCGGCATGTCGTTGGGTTTGATGAGTTTGTGAAGAGCGGCGGGTATGCGGGTTTTGAGAAGGCGCTGACGATGGCGCCCAAAGCCGTGGTGGACGAAGTGAAGAACAGCGAACTGCGCGGGCGCGGGGGCGCGGGGTTCGCGGTGGGGTTGAAGTGGAGCTTTCTGCCGCCGGAAGACGGGAAGCGGCGTTACCTGACGGTGAACGCGGATGAATCTGAACCGGGAACATTCAAGGATCGGTTGCTGTTGGATTTTGATCCGCATCTTCTGATCGAAGGCATCGCGATCTGCATGCACGCATGCCGCATTGATACGGCATTCATCTATATTCGCGGGGAATATCACCTGCAGGCCAAGACGGTGCAGAACGCAGTGAAAGAGGCGTACGCGAACAAGATTTTCGGGCCGGGCTCGAAGCTGGGGCTGATCAACGGTCGTGACGCGGAGTGCATCGTGCACCGCGGCGCGGGGGCGTATATCTGCGGCGAAGAGACGGGGCTGCTGGAGAGCCTGGAAGGCAAGCGCGGCTGGCCGCGCATCAAGCCGCCGTTCCCGGCGGTGCAGGGCGCGTTTGCGCGTCCGACGATCATCAACAACGTGGAATCGCTGGCGATGTGTGGGCCGGTGATGGCCAATGGGGCGGATTGGTTTAAGACGATGGGCCGCGGGCGCCCGGCGGGCGTGCCGCCCGCAGTGCCGGTGAGCTATGGTCCGAAACTGATCGGGATGTCGGGCCATTTGAACAGGCCGGGCGTGTATGAAGAGAACCTGGGGATCAAGCTCTCGGAAATGATCGAGAAGCACTGCCTGGGGATGCGCAACGGAAAGAAATTCAAGGCGGCGATTGCGGGCGGAATTTCGATGGGGATCCTGTCGACGGACCAGTACCACACGGAACTGGATTTTGATATCGGCCGCAAGGCGAACGTGCTGGGCCTGGGAACGGCGGGGATGATCGTGATGGACGAGGACACGGACATGGTGCGTGTGGCGCGGAACTGTGCGCGTTTTTATGCGCATGAGAGCTGTGGGCAATGCACGCCATGCCGCGAGGGGACCAACTGGCTGCATCGGATCCTGTCGCGCATCGTGGACGGAGACGGGACGACCAAGGACCTGGACATGTTGCTGGAAGTGGGCGCGACGATGGGGATCATGCCTGGAACGACGATCTGCGGCCTGGCCGACGGCGCGAGCTGGGCGGTGAGGACGATCATCAACAAGTTCTGGGCGGATTTTGAGAAGCGCGTGCGCAAGGAGCGGTATGTTTCGCTGGCGGTGGTTGGTTCTGGGAAGTGAAGAACGGAATTTTTGACTGGGATTAAGAGGATTGGAAGATGATTAAGAGGATCGGGAGCGGAAGAAGTGCCGCGTCCTCTTTTTTGGGAAGAGTATTGAATGAAAGCTTCTAATTCGATTATTGCGTTTGGCGTGCTGGTGTTGCTGGCGGGGTTTTTGGTGTTGGTGGGGTGTGATGGTCCGAAGATCACGGATGACAACATCAAGTATGTGAATGATCTGGATGCGGTGAAGGCTTACATGGCGGAGAAGGATCGGCAGCCGGTGGTGCTGCTGGACCCGCGGCCGGTGATTCGGTTTGAGAAGGAACATGCGCGGGGGACGGTGAATGTGCCGATCAACTTGCTGAGGAATGGGAATGAGGAATTGGCGAAGGCGAAGACGGTGATTGTGATCGCGGGTGGGTTTGAGGATCGGATCGGTGATGCCGCAGTGAAGACGATGCTGGCGATGAAGTACAAGAATGTTTATGCATTGCGGGGTGGGATTGAGACCTGGAAGCGGGGGGGTGGAGCGGTGGAGAGCGGGCCGGTGTTGAAGGCTGGGGCAGCGACGCAGCCTGCGGGGGCGGGTGCGACGAGCCGTCCGAGCGCGCCGCCGCCGGAGACGCTGGATATTTTTGTGCCTGAGAAGGGCGTGGCTCCTAACTATTGATGTTTATATAAATTATATATAAAAGCATATTTTTTTAATTTTAAATTGGTATGATATGTGGGATGGGGCTGCATGCTTGGCGGTGCGGGGTTTTGAGTTGAAATGGGCTTGAAGTGCAGGGGATTTTGCCACGGGGTGATTTTTTTGAAAAAAAGCGCGAGACGTTTGTACCTTGTTTTGAAAGTTTTTTGTGCGGAAGATTGAGGTGGGATCGAAATGATGGATGCCCGTGGTGATTGAAACGAATGAGACGCGGATTTTTACAAGATTCACAAGATTTGCAGGATTTACATGCTTGGTAAGCTCACGATGGGCTGGGTGTTTGCTTTCGGTTGGTGTTGTTAAAGAAGGGTTGAGATGACAAACCCTTAAAGGGGAGCGGAATGAAAAAGCGAGAATTAAATGTTGGAGGGAAGGCCTCAGATCAGGTTGGAAGCATTGAGAAACAACTCGCAGTGATTGGATCTGGAACGCGTGGCCAGAAGCGGGAGGCAGTGATGCTATTGTCAGAACGCGCTCGGGCGGGAGATGCATCTTCGGCGTTTGTCATGGGGATGCTTTGTGCGACGGGGAAAGCGGTCAAGCAGTCATTGAAAGAAGCGGTGAAGTGGTATGAGACCGCTGTGAATCTTGGACATCCTTGGGCGGCATTTATTTTGGGATCGGAGTATTACTACTTCGGACGTGGCCTGAAAAAGGATTTAGGGAAGGCGAGACGGTGTTTGGAATTTGCCGCGTTTTGCAAGGTGGAAGAAGCAGGGGTGATTTTGGGGCAGATGTGCGTTGATGGTTCGGGTGGCGAAGTGGATTTGAAAGCAGCGCGAAAGTGGTTTGGGTGGTGTGCGAAGAAAGGGAATGCGGAGGCGCTACGAAGGCTGGGAGTGATGCATTTTAATGGGGAAGGAGGCAGGGTGAACGTGGAGAAGGGGGTGGAGTGCTATCGGCGAGCCGTGAAGCTGGGGGATGCGGTTGCGATGTACAACCTGGGATTGTGTTATCAATTTGGAGATGGCGTGAGGAAGAGCAAGAAGCTGGCGTTGAGGATGTTCAAGAGATCAGGAAAGAGTGGATACAAGATGGCAGCGAAGCGGGTGGTGGAGATGGAGGCGTAGGATGCATGCGCAGTGAATGTGAATTTTATTGGAGAACCGGGATGAAGAGGAAATGGGTGCGAGTGTTGGCAGCGGTGGTTTGTGTGGCGGCGGGGCTTGGAGTGGCGCAGGGGTTTGTGTTGTTTTCGGATGTGAAGCCGGAGAAGGAGTCGGGGTCTGTGTTTCTTAAAGGGCAGGGGGAGATGTTTGCAAAGGATAAAAATGTGCAGAGGGCGGGGGCGACGGGGAAATCTGCAGCGACGCAAGTGGAAGTTTTTGTGGCCACTGCTGCGAGCGCGAGAGCGCAGGGCAATTACCTGATCATGATGCTCAAGCGCATTGAGAAGGAACCGACGCCGGAGGGGCGGGCGGCGGTGGCCAGGTTGATCAATGCGCCGGATTTTTGGAAAAGTGAAAGTACGTTTGCCGATGCGTATGGCGATACGGTGAATTCACTTGGGGATGAGGCTTCCGCATTGTGGGTGGCGATGACGCAGAAGATGGGGACAGCGCAGGAGAAGGCGGAGATGGCGTTGTATCCGATGATGATGGATGCGCCGGTGCGGCTGGATGGGGGGGCGGTGGCTTCCTTTTGGCAAGCGGACACCAAGGGAGAACTGAGGGCGAAACTGTATGCGTTGTTTGAGCAACCCTATCGCCTGGATGAAGTGACCTGGCCGACGCGGGCGCTGGGACAGGCGGAAGGGCTGTTGGGGGAGGAGCGATATGCGCCGACAGAAGAAGAAATCAAAAAATACCTCCGGTCGGACCTTTTTGGCGGTGAGGTGATCCGATGTTACCTGTCAGGGAAAGCGGAGCCGCGGTGTGCAGGGCCAATCCTGGAGGACCTGGACAGGCGGTACAAGGAGAATCGGATATTCATGTCGAGCCGCATTCTGGATGTGAGTTTTCTGGTGGGTAACGAAGGGGCGCAAGCTGAGAAGGAGATGGCGAGCCAGTACCTGGCCAGGAAGGTGGCGACGCAGTTGGAGTTGATCGCAGAGAACAAAAATGTCGTGAAATACGACGCGGAGGTTTTGCATCAGGCGGGAAACATGCTGCAACGGATGGATGCGAAACGATTTTTACAGGTGGTCGCAGAGAAGAAGCACGAGAGGGAGTCGATCCGGAAGCGGTTATTCGATCAACAGATGTCTCTTGAGGATCGGCAGTATGTGCTTTGGTCATACCTTCTGTTTGAGAATGTTGTCCGTGAGGCAGAAGCGGAAGGAGTGAGAGGATTGAAATGAAACACAGCATGAGGTGTGCTCATGCTGTGTCGGGTGGACCGGGTTTTTCGGAGGGGTTATTTGGTGGTTGTAGTGGTGGTCGTGGTTGTGGAGGTTTGGACGGGGACGAGTGTGCCGTCGGAGACGCGGTAGTACTCGTTGAGCTGGGTGCGGAGGGAGTCATCGGACCAGGAAGGCCATTTTTCCTTGTCGAAGCTGGGGGCGTTGACGATGGATTCCTTGTCGACGTTGAGGATGAAGGTTTTTTCGTTGGGCTTGCTGTTTAAAGCACGGACGGGGACGGCGAAGAGTTTGTTGCCCTGGCCGAGGAAACCGCCGTAGGACAGGACGGCGTAGTGGACGACGCCGGTGCGGGGGTTGAAGACGAGTTCCTTGATGACGCCGAGTTCCTGGTCGAGTTTGTTGACGACTTTCGCATCGATGACGGCGCTGGCGCGGCGTGACCAGACGAGGCCTGCATCAACGGGGCCGGACTTGGCCGGGAGGTTTTCAGGATTGGCTGGAGTGGCGAGGGGTTTCTTATCGGCATCGACCCCGTTGGCAGGGAGATGCATGTTGTAGTAGGTATCGATCTGGGCCTGAAATTTGGGGCTGGCGGTGTCGGGCCACTGGTCTTTGGAGAAGCCGGGGGCGTTCTTGAGGGTGTCATCTGCGAGGATGAGGTAGAGCTTTTCGGATTGGTCGGTTTTGCGCTGGAAGGCGGCCCAGGGGATGGCGAAAAGCTTGTCAGAGCCGGAGAGCGAAAGGACGAGGTAGCCGATGTTGGAGGCGGAAGCGTCGAGAACGATGTCGGAGACTGTGCCGATCTGCTTGCCGTTTTCGTTGAAGACTTCGCGGTCGTTCATGTAGCGGGACATGCGCTTGGGTTCATCGCCGGTTTTGAGGGCGTTGTTGGGTTTCTGTGCGCCGGAGTCGGTGTACTTTGCCGGTTCGGGTGTGGAATCAGCCGCAAGGGCGAGGGAGCCGGCGGCGAGGATGAGCGTGAGGGCGACGGTGGAAATGCGGGTGAGCATGAGATTTTCCTTAGAGAGCTGGGCCCGACAGGGGCGAGGCGGGATTCTTTGAGCGGGTCCATTGTGGGCCAAGGAGGTAGGGGGTGGTATCAGGTATTAGGTGTGAGTGGGAGGGGGTGGCAGGCCGTAAATGGCATAGGGGGTTGTCCTGCGGAGGGAGCTGCCCCCGGGATGTGGTGGGATCATTGTTTGGAGGCCCGCGGCTGGGTTTTAGAGAGGGCTTAAATGCTCAAGCCAAATGGGATGTGCTGGAAGAGAAGAACGGCAAAGGGGAAAAGGTATACCGGCTGCGTCGATTCATCATCAAGATGCCTGATCCGGCGTTGCCGGATGCCGAATGGGTGATTGGCCCCAACCAGGGATACCTGGCGGTGGAATATCTGGCGCGAAACGAGGGGAATGGTCGGATTTTTCTGCATGGGTGGTACCAGATGCGCCAGTTGCAGTCAGGCGCCTGGTACCCGGTGGAGTATGAAGAAAAGCGGTATGGCGCTCCTGCCGCGGCGGGGCAGGAGCCCCCACTCACGAATTGGAGACGGGTGAAGCTCAAGGATGCCGTGCTGAACAAGGAATATCCGAAGGAACAGTTTGAGATTGAGGCGCTTAAGTTGAATGAGGCGGGTGGGCCCAGGAGAGTGATATGGAGCCGGTCCAACGGGGAGAGAGGCTCCTATGAGATGGGAGCAAAGGCGGTTGAAGGCGGGAAGTGAGTGGGCGGGGGCATGAGTTGGAGAAAGAGATGCTCACGCGGACGAGAGCATGACACGCAATCAAGATGGGAGTTTGGCGGCAGGACGTGGAATGAGTTTGTCGGTGTTGGAGGGGATGCGAATTTCGGGGGATGTTTCGGGAGGGGGGAGGGGTTTACCGGTGTATTTGCGGGTAACGCGGGTGGAGATGCGGCAGAGGAGCTCGTAGCAGGAGGACTCGGCGAGGCGGGCGAGCTTGGGGAGGGAGCAGGCGGAGTCGGGTTGGTCGGAGATGAGCTGAACGGTGTCATGGCGGGCGACGGAAGGGAGATCGGTGACGTCGATGACGAGTTGGTCCATGTTGATGCGGCCGACGACGGGGGCGGTGCCGGGGTGCCCTGCGGCGATGAGTTCGGGGAATTCGACAATGCCGCGGTTGCTGAGTGAGAGGGGGTAGCCATCTGCGTAGCCGACGGGGACGACGGCGAGGATGCTGTCGCGGGAGAGCTTGCGGGTGGCGTTATAGCCGACGGTGGTGTGAGCGGGGTAGGGTTGGAGGTGGACGATGCGGCTGCGCCAGCGGAGGACGGGTTTGAGGTTGATACGGGAGGCGGGGCGTTTCTGGGAGTGGTCTGTCGGGTCATAGCCGTAGAGGCCCAGGCCGACGCGGACCATGTCACGGTGGAGGGAGGGATCTAAGAGCGCTGAGGCGGTGTTTGCGATGTGGACGGTGACGGTGTCCTTGAGTGCGGAGGCGTAGGGCTTGAGGGTTTCGTCGAAGCGGTAGGCCTGGATGCGTGTGAAGTCGGGGTCTGTTTCGGCGCATGCCATGTGGGTGTAGATGCCGGCGAGGCGGATGAAGGCGTTGCCGAGGGACTGGCTGATGATGTTGGGTACGGCCTGGGGGTGGAGGCCTGCGCGGGCCATGCCGGTGTCGACGTAGAGATGGATGGGGATGCGTATGCCGAGGGTGCGTGCGGCTTCGTGGAGGGCGGCGAATTGGTCGGCGTCATGGAGAGCAAGGTGGAGGCGTTCGTCAGCGAGGGCGGAGAGGAGGACAGGATCGTTAGGGATTCGATCGGTGCGAAGCATGGCGAGGACGGGTGATTTGAGGTTTTGAGTGAGGAGGTGGTGGGCCTGGTCGAGGGAGAAGACGGCGAGCATGGAGACGCCGCGGGCGTCGAGGCGGGCGGCGATGGGCACGGCAGCGTGGCCATAGGCGTCAGCCTTGGTGACGGCGCAGATGGAGGAGGCGGGGCCTATGGCGGCCTTGAAGGCGGCGAGGTTTGCGTCCAGCCGGTCCAGGTCGATTTCGATCCAACTTGTGGGGGTCATGGGAGGGTGCGTCCGTGCACTCCGCGTGAATTATTCGCGCGGCTTCCATTTGTAACGGCTAAATTTACCCTTTAAGATGAATAATTGGAAAAACGGACTTTTCGCACTGGGACGTGTTTTGGCGATTTTGGACCTGATGGATTGCGATATCAGGGCTGAAAAAGGCTGAAAATAAGGGTGAATCGGGCGGGACAGGGCATGGTTTGCCCGCCGCCGGATGAGCCGGAGCGCCTGGTGGACGTGACGCAAAATGTCCCCGCCGAATGGAAAGTCCCGGTCGGGTCGCGATTTTTATTGAAAAGCAACTTTGATGACAAGCGAAAATGGTTCTGAGGGTTTGAGCGGTTCAGGGGTTGGTGGATCAGGTGGCGAGGGAGGCAGCGGAGCGCCTCAGGGCGGCGGCGAGGGCGCGCCCAAGAAGCGTCGACGCCGGCGTGGGGGAGGCAAAGGTCGTGGTGGAAACAATGTGGGTCAGCCAGGCGGCGTTGCTGGTGAAGCAAGTGCGGCGGGGGGCGGGGCGGAAGGGGCGACCGGCGAAGCAGCGGGCGGGGCGGTGAGCGGGTCTGAAGGAATCGCCGGCAGCGGCGGGACACAAGGGGGCGGCGGGAACAATGCAGGAGGCCACAGCGGCGGCGGGGAGCGGCGTCGGTCTGACTCGGGTCCGCGCAGCGGGGGTGGCGGTCGAGGCGGGGAACGGCGCAGTGGCGGTGGAGGCGGCGGACGCGGGGGAGATCGTCGTAGCGGAGGGGACCGGCGGGATGATCGTCGCGGCGGCGGCGAAGGTGAGCAGCGCGACCGCGTGGAACAGGATGACTCGGGGACGGCTTACCGCGAGAAGCGGACCGAGGTGGATGAGACGCAGATCGACGTGAATGCGGCGCCTGGGTTTAAGGCGCTGGGTTTGAGTGATGCGGTGATGCGCGGGATCGTGCATGCGGGATTTGTGGACCCGACGGATATCCAGGCGATGCTGATCCCAGAGATCATGGCGGGGCATGATGTGATCGGGCAGGCCAAGACCGGAACTGGGAAGACGGCGGCGTTCGGGTTGCCGTTTTTGAACAGTGCGGATCCAAATTTGCCGATGCAGGCGCTGATCCTGGTGCCGACGCGTGAGCTGGCGGCGCAGGTATCAAGCGAATTGGACATGCTGGGGCGGTTCACGCCGATTCGGTCGACGCATATCGTGGGCGGGGAGTCGATGCGGCACCAGGCGAAGGCGATTGCTCGCGGAACGCAGATCATTGTCGGGACACCCGGGCGCATCATGGACATGAAGGAACGGGGGGAGATCAATTTCCACAACATCAAATATGCCGTGCTGGACGAAGTGGACCGGATGTTTGACATCGGTTTCCGTGAAGATATCCGGAAGATTTTGAAGCAAGTGCAGACGGAGCATCAGACGGTGTTTGTGTCGGCGACGATGACGGAGGACGTGGAGCGGCTGGCGCGGACGTATATGAAGCCGGACGCGAAGAAGATCGTGACGTTCTCGGGCGCGCTGACGGTGAAGCAGGTGGAACAGCGTTATTTCTCAGTTGAGCCGTGGGATAAGAAGCAGTTGCTGCTGCATATGCTGAGGAAAGAAAAGCCGGCCGCGGCGATTATTTTCTGCCAGACGAAGGCGAACGTGCATCGCGTGGCGGAGTATTTGAAGGGCAAGGGGATCGATGCGCGGGAGATTCACGGAGACCTGGCGCAAGCCAAGCGCAACAAGGTGATGGAATCGATGCGGGACGGGAACATCAGCGTGCTGGTGGCTTCCGACCTGGCGGCACGCGGCCTGGACGTGGAGCATATTTCGCACGTGATCAACTATGACCTGCCGGAAGACCCGGATATCTACGTGCACCGGATCGGGCGCACGGCGCGTGCGGGGCGGTTTGGCCAGGCATGGTCGCTGGTGACGAGCGAGCAGGGGCAACGGCTGACGGAGATTGAGAAGCTGACGGGTGCGCTGGTGGAGCACAAGACGTATGACGATTTTGAACCGGGGACGCCGCCGGCGGATGTACAGCTAAGCCGGGATAAGCAGGCGAACCGGCCGGACCCGATGAAGACGCTGACGGGGCGTATGGAGCCGTCGTCGAGCGCGTTCAGCGAATACACGCCGGAGCAACTGAAGGTGATGTTCCCGGATGGGAAGATCCCGGCGAGCCTGCCGAAGCGGACGCTGGGTTCGCGGTTTAAGTCGCACAGGAAGTGAAGATTGGGTCTGGGGTCTGAGGTCTGGTCAGAGCCGGAGTTAAGAGCATCTGGTCTGGTTTGGACATTTGGTTTTGGGATCACATCTCAAGGGATGAATTATGGCCTTTGAATATGTATCGACCTTTGACCTTCGCAGTGCGGCGCAGTGGATATTGGAGCGTGATGATTTTTTAATCACGAGCCATGCGAAGCCCGACCCGGATGCATTTGGAAGCGTGCTGGGGTTGTGCGGCGTGTTATCGAAGCTGGGCAAGAAGGTGACGCCGGTGCTGATGCCGCCGGTGCCGGCGGTGTTTGCGCAGTTGCACGGAAGCTGTGAGGCGAAGGTGATTGCGCCTGGGCAGATGCCGCCGGAGACGGCGTATGTGATTGTGGCGGACACGGGAGCGCGGTCACAACTTGCGCCGATTGTGCCGTACCTGGATCAGCGGTTGGAACGGACTCTGATTCTGGATCACCACCTGTCGGGGGATCTGGAGGCGGTGTATCGGCATGTGGATACATCATGCAGCGCGACGTGCGAACTGGTGTGGCTGCTGGCGCGGGAGTTGAAGGGGATCGTGGGGAAGGATCTGATCGACCAGGGTACGGCGGAGGCGCTGTTTGCGGGGCTGGTGGCGGATACGGGCTGGTTCCGCTATTCCAACGCCCGGCCGATCACACACGATGTGGCTGCGGATTTGATGCGTCGGGGCGTGGACCACACGAAGACGGTGCAGATTTTCGAACAGTCGGAACGGCTGGCGAAGGTGCAGTTGATGACGCGTGCGCTGGCATCGCTGGAATTTTTCTGCGACGGCAAGGCGGCGGTGATGAGCATTTGCGCGAAAGACTTCGTGGAGACGGGAGCGACGGGGGATGAGACGGAACGGTTTACGGATTTGCCACAGATGGTGGGAAGCGTGGAAGTGGTGATCATGCTGGTGGAGATGCCGGCGGAGGATGGGAAAACCGGGCCGGTTCGCGTGAGTTTGCGGAGCAAGCCAGGGGTGAATCCGGTGAATGTGTCTAAATTGGCGGGGATTTTTGGTGGTGGGGGCCATGCGCGGGCGGCGGGGGCGAAGGTGAACGGGAGTTTGGCGGAAGCGAGGGAGAAGGTAATGGGTGAGGTGAAGAAGGCGCTGGGTTGAGGGGGATTAGGGAGCGGGGAAATCCTGAGAGGCTTGTGGTGGGATTGTTTTTTCAGTGAAATGAAAAATAATTAAAAATAAATCATAGTGTAGAATTTGAAGACGCGTGTTAAACTGGCTGAGGCCAGATTACGATATGATTTGACAAGTGCATGTCCTTTTATTGATGATTAGTGAAATAGACATAACACTTCAGGTTTGTAACAACACCCGTTTTTGAATTTCCCGTGACCCAACACTCTGAGAATCCCGTGCCCCGCGATGCGCAGGCGAAACCGATCAGCCTGTCTATGGAGGCATTGCTGCTGGAGTCATACGAGGCGAGCGAATGCGGGATGGTGATTTTCCAAGCGGTGCGGGATGAGTGGAATCAGATCACGGATATGCGATGGGTTTCAATGAATGCGGCGGCGGAGCGGATTCTGGGGATGCGGAGGTCGCATCTGGTGGGTAACACGCTGCTTGCGACAATGCCTGAAAGCCGAGCTTCGGGATTGTTTGACGCGTCGATCCGTGTCGTGGAGACGGGTAAGCCATTTCATGGGGACCACCATGTGATGCAGGAGGGAGTGCAGCGGTGGTTTGAGGCCTCAGGGGTGAAGGCCGGGGATGGGATGTGCATGACGTTTTTTGATATGAGCGTGCCGTTTGAGGCGGGACGGTTTGCGCATGCGATAGTGGATGCACTGCCTTACAGCATTGCGATTTTGGACGAGGCGGGAGCGATTGTTGCGGTGAATGAGCCTTGGAAGAAGTTTGCGATGGAGAACCACATAGGACATGTGACGACGGATATCGGGGTGAATTACCTGGAGATCTGCGAGCACGCGACAGGAAGCGGAAGCGAGAGCGCGTTGGTGATGGCGCATGGTTTGCGTGGCGTGATGGAGGGGAAAGAGAAAGAATTCCGGCTGGAGTATTCGTGTCATTCACCCAGTGAGCAGCGATGGTTTGAGGGACATGTGAGCCGGTTTGAGAACCATGGGTTTACACGTGTGATGGTGTCGCATCAAGACATCACCAAGCGGAAGCTGGCAGAGATCGAGTTGGAGCGGGCCAAGGCCGCGGCGGAGCAGGCATCAGCGGCCAAGAGCCAGTTTTTGGCGAATATGAGCCACGAAATCCGGACGCCGATGACGGCGATCATCGGGTATACGGACATGCTGGACCGTCTGATGGCCAAGGGGATGAAACGCGAGCAGTTTGCGGAGATATTCGGGACGATCAAGCGAAACGGCGAGCATTTGCTGGAGGTGATCAACGACATTCTGGATGTATCGAGCATTGAGGCCGGCGAGATGGGCGTGGAGATGGTCGAGACGCCGGTGCTGGAGGTGCTCAAGGGTGTGCTGGAGGCAAAGCGAGGAGGTGCGAAGGCCAAGGGGCTTTCGCTGGAAATGTTTGAAGGATCAGGGGTGCCGACGAAGGTACTCAGCGACCCGGCACGGCTGCGACAGGTGTTGAATTGCCTGGTGGGGAATGCGATCAAATTCACAGAGCAGGGGGCGGTGACAGCGGCAGTAGAGATGAAAGAAACACCGGGTGAGGGGCAGAGGCTTTTGATTCGAATCACGGACACTGGGCCAGGGATAAGCGCCAAAGACCAGGCGGAGCTTTTTCAGGTATTCCAGCAGGGGGATATGACGCATACGCGCAAACATGGAGGGATCGGGCTGGGGCTGCGGATCAGTCAGAAGCTGGCGCATCTCTTGGGCGGAGAGGTGACGGTGGAGAGCCAATTGGGTGTGGGGAGCACGTTTACTCTGGCACTGCCGGCGGCGGGCGCGGTGAACGAGAAAGCAATCCTGGCGGGAGGGGGCGAGGGGACGCATGAGGTGGCGGCGGGGACACAGGCGGAGAGTTTAAATGGCATTCGGATTTTGATTGTGGAGGACAATGAGGACAACCAGAAACTGATTTCCATCATGCTTTTGGGTGTGGGGGCGGAGGTGACCGTCGTGAATAACGGGGAGGAGGCGATCCAGGCGCTTTGCGTACCAGGGGAGGGTGAATTGAGGTTGGCAGAGGAGACGAAATATCATGTGATATTGATGGATGTGCAGATGCCGGTGCTCAACGGGTACGACGCGATTCATCAGTTGCGGGTAATGGGATTGATCACTCCTGTAGTTGCGTTGACGGCGCATGCGCACTCAAAGGACCGTGCGAAGTGCCTGGATGCGGGGTTTGATGATTACCTGACGAAGCCGGTGGACAGGGCAGTGCTGGTGGAGCAATGCTCGCGCTGGGCGGGGGTGGGGATTGCGCGGCAGGCGATGGGGTGAGCCGCGGGGATGCAGGGTGAGGAAAGGCCTTGCGGCCTTTTTGGGGTTCCGGGGATCGGGGTTGGGGTAGGAAAGAGCTAAGAGCCGGGGTGGTAAGGATCGCTATCGCGTTGCAATCCTGGAATGGTATTGTTGTTTGGACATCAGACCTGGAGGCGGTCGCGGATGGCCTGGCGGACGGTGTGGATCCACTGGAAAAGGAGAGGCTTGCGTTCGGTGAGCGTGAGGCGGACGTGGACGCGCTGGCCTGGGAAAGTGTGGGAGCGGCGGCCTTCGGTGTCGAGGTCGGGGAGTTTGAGCCAGAGTTCAAAGTAGGGGATGTGGCTGGTCATGCCGTGCTGGTCTTGCTGGTCGGTGGCGATGGAGCCGCCGCCAGCGTGACCGAATGCGGGGTGGGGAAGATTGCGGGTGCCGGCGGAGGAGAAGGATTCGATTTGTGCGGTGAAGACCTGATCGATGGCGCCGGCCTTGCGGCATTCGACATTGGAGATGCCCGCGGCACCCTTAAACTGGGTGAATTGGGAGGCGTTGTGTTCCTGGGGGACCAGAGCAGTGACGCGCATTTTGGAGGTGTCTTCGACGGTGGCGACGGTGTCGCTGCGAGAGAGATAAGCGCCGACGAGGTTTGGGCTGAGCTGGCCCATGAGACGGCCATCTGTGGAGGCGGTGATGGTGAGTTCTTTGGCGCGTTTCTGAAGAAGGACGTATTGGTCGATCTGAGCGCTGAGTTTGGCTTGAGCGAGTTGGGTTTCGATGGGTTCCTTGGCATATGAGCCGCGGACGATGGCTTTGATGCGGTCGATTTCGGCTGCGGTTTTGACGAGTTCGGCTTCGAGCTCGGGGCTTTTGAGGCGCAGGAGGAGCTGGCCCTGGTGGACGAGTTCCCCGGGTTTGACGGGGGCTTCGACGACGAAGCCGGGTTCAGAGATGGTGACGACGGAGGTGCTTTCGCTTTCGATGATGCCTTCGACGCGGCGGTAATCCGGGTAGGGTACGACACCGGTGAAGAAGAGGACGATGGAGGTGCAGATGACGGTGAAGGAGATGGCGCGGAAGCGTTTTTCGTAGAGTGCGGGGCTGGTGAGGAGCCAGTAAACATATTTGACGGTGGGAACGACGGCCCAGGACACGACGGACCAGAAGGCGATGGCGACGCCGATGATGAAGAACTGGGTCATGACGTAGAGGGCGATGCCGAACATGACGAGTGCGCGGTAGATCTGGCTAAGTATGCCGTAGACGAAGAGGACGAATTTTTCGTTTGTGAGGGTGGTGACGGGCTGGACATTTTTCATGCCGAACGCATAGCGCTGGAAGAGATATTGGATGTAGCGGGAGGAGCGCTGATAGAGGTTGGGGACTTCGATGAGGTCGGCGAGGATGTAATAGCCATCGAAGCGGAGGAGGGGGTTGGCGTTGAAGAAGAAGGTGGTGACGGAGCAGAGGAAGATGGTGTTGAAAGCGAGCTGACGGGCGAGGGTGTGTTCTGCGGAGTAAACCCAGACGAAGGTGGCGATGCCGGCGAGGATGAATTCAAACATCATGCCGGCGGATGCGACGAGGATGCGATGCCATTTGCTGGAGAAGTTCCAACTGCTGGTGGCGTCGACGTAGGGTGCGGGGAAGAAGACAAGAAACATGATGCCGGTTTCAGGGACTGAGCCGCCGAAGCGCTTGCACATGATGCCGTGGCCGAGTTCATGCCAAGCTTTGGTGACGATGAAAAGGATCATGAGCCATGCCCAGTTGTTGGGATCGAGCACGCTGCCGGGGTCGACGCCTTTGGCGAACTTGCCGATGTAGGGGGTGAACTGGCCGACGGCGATGGCGAGAAAGATGATCCAGGCGATGAGGCCCCAGATGTTGAGGAAGGGGCGAAAGAGCGGGAGGAGGATGTCGAGCATCCGGTTGGGATTGAAGACTGGGATCTTAAGGGAGACGATGCTCATGGCCTGTCCGGCCCAGAACTGGACTTTGCGTTTTTGATTGCGTTTCAGGAGCTGGTGCGCGTCGGCGGGGAGGTCGATGCGGAGGAGGTTGGATTCGTTGAGCTGCCCGAGGAGACCGATGACTTCGTGCTGAGTGGGAGCGGCGTCGCCGAAGGAATCCATGGTGATCTTCCAGGCGTCATCAACGGAGCGGCGGCCGTCGAGGAGCCCGACGAAGTGGTAGGCGACGGGGTTTAAGCGGAAGAAGTTATTGGAGATGGGATCGTGGACGATATGCCATGGTTCGCCGTGGAAGATCTGGCGGTGGATTTCGACCTGTGGGCGAAGCGTGGGGGTGAGGCGGCTGACGCGGCTCCAGGACTGGCTGAATGTAGGGCGTTCTGACATATGTAAGTTCGAAGTAAAAAAGTAAGAAGTTTGAAGGTCAGAACGGAGGCAAACATACAGAAGTCAACGGCCTCGCAGGGGTGGAGAGGTTACCACCACCAGAGTGTGAGGCGGAGGTAGTCGGTCATGCGGTGGGTGAGGATCCACCAGACGGGGCGGTTGCCGACTTCGACTTTTGCGACGCCTTCCATGCCGGGGCGCATGAAGTTGCCGGGGTTTTCAATGTCGGCGCTGAATTCAAAGGAGTTGATGCTGTCTTGCGGGTTTGCCTTGGGGATGAAGCTGAAGCCGCGGAATTTGAATTCGTTTTCAGGTTCCGCGCGGGTGGCCAGGCTGCCGGTGATGAAGGGGCCTTCCTTGAAGAGGTCGATGTCAGACTCGCTGACTTTGATGACGGCGCGGAGGTCTTCAACGGAGGCGACTTCGAAGATCACATCACCTTGCTTGGCATAGGCGCCGACTTTGTCGTGCCATTTTCCTTCGATGACGACGCCGTCCATGGGGGCGGTGATGCGGGCATTGGAGATGCGATATTCGAGGAGTTGAATCTGGGCTTGGACCTGGGCGATGGTGGCGACGGCCTGCTGGTATTCGGACATTTTGCTTTCAGCGAGGGCCTTTTCACGTTCGAGGGAACCTTGAGCGAGCTTGGCGCGGGCTTCAAGGAGTTGGAGTTCGAGTTCCTTGGTTTCCATCTGGGCTAAGACAGTGCCTTTTTTGACGTATTTGCCCGGGCGGACTTCGACGCTGATGACGCGAGCTTCGTAAGGCGCGGGGAGGATACTTTTCACCTTGGATTCAAGCGTGAAAGGGGAGGTGACGCGGTAGTCCCAGGTGCCAAAGACGCAGTAGGCAAGGACGCACAGGACGAGGATGGCGACACCCTTCCAGACGGTGTGCTTGGGACCGACGAAATAAGCCAAGCCTTCCTTGGTGGAGTGCCAGGCGTGGACAGGGAGCCAGCGGTCAGAGAGGTGACGGTCAGAAAGATGGGGGCCGACAATGTCCGCCACGAGCTGAAGAAACTGGACTTGCTCAGGGTCGAAGCCTTTTTCCGCCCGTTCAAGGACGAGGACGCCGACGAGTTCATCACGGTGGCGCAGGGGGACGGAGAGGACGCTGCGGCCCTGGAGCCCGGCGACGAGCTTTTTGTGGGAGTGGACGACGGCCTGCTGGAGCACGCCCTCCGCCTTGGGCGGGATGGGAAAGACGATGGGATGTGCCTGATCAAGGGCTTCACCCATGGCCAGTTCCAGAGCGGCGGCTTCGTCGCTGTGGCGCTTCAAGTCTTCGGTGTCGCTCATGGCGATGAGGCGGATATTGTGGTTTTTCACCCAGCCGAGGGAGACGCGGACGCATTGGAAAGTGCGAGCCATTTCGTTGACGAGATTCAATGCGGCACCGATGAAGCCTTTGGCCTCCTGGGTGACGCCAAGGATGACCATGGCTTGACGGATGAGCTGGGCATCCAGTTCAAGGCGCTTGGCTTCTAAGCGGGAGAAGAAGGTGTCGTAATACCCGGCGGCCATTTCGCGCAGGGGAGCTGTGCTCTGCAAGATGGACGTGTCGCGGCAATCGGCGACAACGGTGGAGACCATGGCGATCTGGCCGCGGATGCGGAAGACGGTGACGAAGATATGGGCGCCGGTGTCGGTGTTTTCGTGCTGGCCTTCGGGCTCGGCCTTGAGGATGTGGCTGGAAGCGCGTTCAAACCCGGACTGCGCGGCCTGGGCGAGAAGCTTCATGATGGGGGAGTTCTGAGTGAGCTCCGAATTGAGGTTGGACTGAGGGGGCCAGACTTCGGTGGGAGTGTAGACCCCTTCGCCCTGGCCTTTGACCCAGAGCGCGCCGTATTCAGCGGCGACGATCTTGCATTGCACATCAAGCATGAGCTTGTGGAATGCGGAGGGGTCTGACTCGACGGCGAGTTGAGCGACGATTTTGTCCCAGCCGCGGACGGATTTGTTGGTGGTGGAGGCCTGTGTCATGGCTTGCTCCCTTGTTTGGACCCGGATTGGGGCGCTGCGGGGAGAGTTGGCTCAGGTGTGAACCTGACGCCAACGTGGGCGCCGGCGGGGAGACGCTTGGGGTTGGGGACTTCGATGCGGACAGAGCGGGTGTCGCTGGCGGGGTCGGCAACGCTGGCGATCCAGATGATCTTGCCTTCGACAGGCTGGGTATGGCCTTCAAGCTTGGGGGTGACCCATGCGGAATCGCCGACTTTAAGTTTCATGGTCTGATTGGTGGGGATGGGGGCGTTGACCCAAAGGGGGTCGATGACGACGACGCGGATGATGGGTTTGGTGCGTTCGACGGATTCACCGACTTCCACGGTGACCTGCTCGACGACGCCATCCATAGGGGCGCGGATCACGTATTCCTGATGGCGGGCCTTGGCGCGCTCGTATTGTTGGGCGAGTTCCAGTTGTTTGCGCTTGGTGAGCTCATAGCCGATGCGGGCGACGGCTTCGGAGGCCTCGGCACGGATGACTTCAAACGGGGCGGCAGCCTTATTTTCACTTAAAGAGCGGACGCGTGCGAGTTCGATTTTGGCCAAGTCGAAGCGGGCCTTGGCTTCATCAACCTCGAAAGGCTGCTCGGTGAGGATTTTATACTCGGCGAGCATGGTTTTGCCTTCGTCGTCGACGAGTTCAGCAATGATGTCGCCTTTCTTGACTTCCTGGCCGGGCTTGAAGTTCATGTTTTGGACGCGGCCGTCGATGGCGAAGCCGAATTTCAAGTCGTATTTGGGGACAGTCATGGCGTCGACATCTTGCGCAGAGGCTGATGTGCCTGCGCAGAAAGAAATAGCCAAGGCAACGGTGAGGGCCGATATACAGTGGAGAGCGGTTTTGTGGCGCATAATTCTCTTTTAGTCCGGAAGTCCTTTAAAGGGCGTAACTTGTCATTGTATGCGGGGGATGAGACGAGGAAAAGGGGGAGGGCCAGCTATTGGAGGCGGAATCCAAGTTTTGGAGGAGGAACAGGTAATCACTTGATTGTCACGAAGGTGAAGGCTGGCTTTCAGGTTTCGCTGCGGATTTGTTCGATGAATTCTTTAGAAACCCCGGAAAGCACGTATTCGTCTTTCCCGACCCGTTTTGCGACTCCTATTTCTGAACTGTAAAGCAAGATAAAAACGAAGGTTAGAGTAATGAGGCCGAGCAGCATGATGCAGAAGATGACGGGCTTGGAATCAAAGATGGTGGCAATGCAGCAACCGGCCCAGGAAAACAGAAATAATAGGAATGAGAGGGCAGCTTTAATCCAGATGTGTGATCTGGAGTTGCGAGTGATGCTGTAGGTTACGAGGACAGGTGGGCCACGGAAAATGAAGTATGTGATCACCAAGGCAAGTGGGCTGAGCAAAAGGGCGAGGTAGATGAGCCGGGAATAGTGATAAAGGGTTTCGGTTTTCTGAGGTTTAGTGAGGGGCAGATTGGTTTTGATGCATCGTGAAGGAAGAGTGACAGGGCTCTTGACAATGAGCGTGTCGCCTTCGACGCGATAGGGGAGCAAGCTGAGTTGAACGGCTTTGCCGCACGCCGGGCAGTGGGCATGGAGAGGGAGGGCGGTGATGTCAGTGCCGCAGGTTTTGCAGATGCGTTTGAAAGGATTGACGAGTAAAGGATTTTTTGGCACAAAGAATTCCCTTGGAATGAAACACAGGAGGCGAGCACATGGCTCGCCTCCTGTGTTTATAGGCAGGATGTTATCCGATTATTCGAGTTCGCTGAGCTTGGTCTGCTTTGCGATTTCGGGGAGGAGCTTGCCGATCTTGATGGGCTTGCCGGACTTGAAGCAGTGGTTTGCGGCAATGCCGATCAGGATGGAGGCAGCGCCCTGGCCGGGGCCGGCGTTTCTACCCCAGAGTTCCTTAGGGGCTTTGGGTGAGAAGATTTGTTCGGCAAGGAGGGGGTCGGAGCCGCCGTGGCCGCCTTCGGCTTTGGGGATGGGGACTTCGTAGGCTTCCTTGAAGATGGGGTGAACGATGACCTTGCTGCGCCAGTCGAGGTCGGCGTGCTTGGTGACGTCCTGGGTGGTGGGACCGCCGAGGACGTGGTTGTAGTGGTGCTCGTGGTATTCGAGGCGGCCGTGCGTGCCGTTGAAGGCGACGTGGAAGCCTTCGCGGGGGAGATAGGCATTGAGGGAGTAGTTAAGGACGGCGCCAGTGCGGTATTTTACGAGGACAGACATGGAGTCTTCGATGTCGATGTTTTTGCCGAAGACGTTGCGGTCGCGGCGGTAGCCATCGTATTTGGCAGGGTCGAGGTAGACCTTCTTGAGGTAGGCGGAATTTTCCATGTTGAGGGCGAAGGGATCGCCTTCGGTCTTGGCGCCGGTGTAGTGTTCGTAGTTGGCTTTGACGCCGCGTTTTTTGGCGTTTTCCGCGCCGTAGAAGCCGAGTTTACCGAAGCCGAAGACGGTGTCCGGGACGGCATTGATCCACCAGTTGACGAGGTCAAAGTGGTGAGTGGATTTGTGAACCATGAGGCCGCCGGACTTGTCCTTCTCGCGGTGCCAGCGGCGGAAGTAGTCTGCGCCGTGGTCGGTGTTGAGGAGGTATTCAAAGTCGACGTGGAGGATTTCGCCGATGGTGCCCTTGGAGAGGAGCTGTTTGACGAGGGTGGGGCCTGGGCCCCAGCGGTAGTTGAAGGTGACGCGGAGCTTGCGGCCGGTTTTCTCGATGGCCTTGTAGATGGCGCGGCATTTCTTGTCGTCGATGGTCATGGGTTTTTCGGTGATGGCGTCGCAGCCGAGTTCCATGGCCTTGATGATGTATTCATGGTGGAAAGCGTCGACGGTGGTGACGATGACCACATCGGGCTTGGTTTCCTTGATCATCTTGACAAAGTCTTTGGCGTCGTAGGTGGGAACCGGGCCGTACTGGAATTTTTCCATGAGGCGGTCGACGTGGTACTGGAGGCGACCGGGGTTGGGGTCGCAGAGTGCGACGAGTTCCGCGGAGTCAGGGAAGCGCGAGCAGATGGGGTCCATGAACATGAGGCAACGGCCGCCGGTGCCGACGACTGCGTAACGTGTCTTTTTCTTGGACTTCGCCATTGTTGATCCTTTTGGGAGAGATAGATCTTGAAAGGGTGTGGCCAAACGGAGGCAAACCCGCTTGAAAAGGTTATTTAACCCGAGGCTGGGTGGGTTGGCAAAGGGATGGAGAAAATTGATGTGGGCTGGAGATGGGGCTTGGATTGTGAGTCTTGAGTTCTGATTCTTGGGTCTTGTCAGAGGGAGGGAGTTATTGGGGTTGGGTGGCTGGCGTCGGAGCGGGGACTGGAGCGGGGGCTCCGGCGGCTGAGGGGGCGGGCGTGGTGGAAGCACCGGGGGCGACAGGGGCAGGAACCGGTGCGGGAGCCGGACGTTTTTCGATGGGAGCGCCGGGGTAGGAGGGACCGGAGGGTTGGTAAGCAGGCCCGCCGCCGTAGTTGGGTGCGCCGGGGGCCATACCCGGCGCCATGCCGGGGGCGTTACCGGGGATTGAGGGGTTGCGTGGAGCAGCGCCGGGAATGCCGGAAATGCCGGGGGAGCCGGTGACGCCGCCGGACATGGTGTCGAAGTTGATATTTGCGGCTTTGATTTTGGCGAGTGCAGAGGATGTGACATTGCATTCATCGGAAGCGGCGACCATCCATGGGCCGGTTTCGATGATGACACTCATGCCGCGCTCGGCGGCGGCGGTGGAGATGGATTCGTGGACTTTCTGGCGGAACATGGTGAGGAGTTCTGTATCGCGCTGCTGCATCTGGTTCTGGATTTCGGTGTATTTGCCGTCGAGGACTTGAGAGTAGGTGGCGCGCATCTGCTCGACCTTGGCCTGTTGCTGGGAGGTGGGGAATTTGCGCAGGGCCTGGAGTTCTTTTTCCAGTTCACCGTTTAAGGTGGCTTGCAGAGCGGCGAAGGAGGGTTCAAGCTGATCCTGGAGCTTTTTGAGCTCGGCGACGCGGTTTTTAGTGAAGCCGGTCTCACCCTGGAGGCGGGCCATATCAACCACGGCAACGAGCCCGGCGGCGTTGGTTTTGGGGTCTGAACGATCACATCCTTGAAACAGGAGAAGCGATCCGGCGGCGAGGGCTGCAAACAGAGTGGATGTCTTCATGGATAGCTCTAACCCGAAAAGGGGATTTAGGATTCAGGTTTTATTTGCGCACAACACAGGCGCTTTATTAAACCGGGCAGACCGACGTGGACGGCATGAAATGATCCGTCAACGGTGAGACCCCATGATAATCAAACAAGCATCACACGGGTATGGGATGGAGATCAACTGTTAACAGTACGGATATCGGATGCAGGTTGTTCGACGCGCCACTGGACGATCTTGTCGTCCTGGCAATCCAGATGCGCGCAGAAAAACGAACGGCGATACTTCCAGAAGAGGGGCCAGATGACATGGCGGTCAGAGTCGGGAATGGGGAGGGTGTCGATCTGGTCGCGCGTGTACCACTCGAGGGTGCCTTCGGCGATGGAAGTGTGGGGGATGGTGACCGGGCGGGTGACTTCGTAAAGGAACATGAGCCAATGCGCGGCACCCTGAAAGCCGGATTCGGAAACGATGCCGGTGAGGTGGAGGTCTTTGTGCTCGACGGTGATGCCGGCTTCCTCAAAGATTTCACGCGCGGCGCAGTGTGTGGGGCTTTCGCCGACGGCTTGCTCAAGCTTTCCGCCGATGGGGGAGTAAAGATGGCGGTTGGGGGGCTTTACGCGGTGAAGCAGGAGGGTGCGGCCCTGGGCGTCGAAGAGGTAGCAGAGGACGGCGATTTTGTAGGGAAGGGGAGTGGTCATAAAGAGAGTCCCGAGTCCAGGGTCCTGAGACCAGAGTCGAAGAGGGAGATGCGTAGAATCGAAGAAGCGGGGGCGGGATCAAGCGCAACGGGACGCCCGTGGGGGCGTCCCGTTGAATGTTTGGGCTTTGCTTCAGGGGCCTGGAAGGTCCGTGAATCTAGGGAAATTATTCTTCGTCGTCGTCGACGTCGTCGAACTCTTCTTCATCGTCGTCGTCGAGTTCATCGTCGTCGCCGAATTCTTCGTCGTCTTCAAAGTCGTCTTCTTCATCGTCATCGAAGAAGTCATCATCGTCATCGTCATCATCGTCATCCGCGTCGTCATCGTCATCAGCCTCGTCGTCTTCGTCGAAGAATTCATCATCTTCGTCTTCTTCGCGCTTGGCCATTTCGAGGGTGGATGCGGCCCAAGGGCTTGTACCCAGGGGTTCCAATTCGTCGGTCGCTTTCGGGTTGAGCAGTTCGAGCATCGCCAGTCTCCGTGAGTGGTCCGGTCATGAGAGGTGCGTTGACGCCATGTTTCTCGGCACCGTTTACGCGGTTACACTATCGTGCGGCGTGGGATTGTCAATCAGGCTCCGGATGAAATCGAATTGTTAATAGTCCGGGGCACGCAGCGCAGGGGTCGGACACGGCTTTGACACACGGGTTTGCACATTCAGGAGTTGAGCATTGACTGCTTCGTCGAAACCAGAACAACAACAGCTTTTTATCCCGTCGGCATTGCTGGCATGGGTGTTTCCCGGTCTGGGGTATTTCCATCGAGGACAGATGCTCAGGGGAGCCTTTGTGATGGCAGCAGTGGGCGTGCTGATGTTTGTAGGTGTGCTTGTGGGGGGCATTCAGGTGTGTGACGCCCAGCGCAACCCGGTGGCGGGTATGGTGCAGCGGGGGTCGCTTCCCGGGGTGATTTTGAATGTGGTTGCGTCGCAGGCGCGGCCCGACGGAACGACGATGGTGATGGGGGAATACGGACAGGCGGTGGTGGACAATACGGGAGGCAAGCCGGAGGAAATCGGGCTGATTTTCACCGCTGTAGCCGGTTTTTTGAACCTGATGGCGATTGTGGGGAGCCTGACGCCGCTGCCCAAGGAAATCCGGCCTTCGGATGAATCTGAGGAGGGCGCAGGCAGCGACAGGGGCGTTGATGCTGGAGTTGAAAAGACCGCGCCGCAAGGAGGCCAGGTATGACCAGTGAGGCGATGACATTGGCGGTGAGGCTGTTTGTGGACCCGCTTCCAGTGGAGCCGTATTGGCTTTATTTCGGTGTGTTTTTGATGCTGATGGTGGGGATGGGATACAAGGCGATCACGACGCCGGACGCGAAGCAGATCCCGATGAAGGCGGGATGGTTTTTGGTCAAGAGTTGCGGTCTGATGTTTTTTCTTGGACTGATAGCGTGGCTGATTACGGCGCGATATTGACCGCTGCAGACGGCGGAGTCGCGGGTCCAGAGTCCCAGGTCCAGAGTCAAAGAACAGGGAAATCGAAGAGTTTTTTGGACTGAAAGCGGGCGCTAAATCCTGGTTTTAATGCCCATGGCCCGCAGTACACACCAGCCGTTCCATCCCTCAAAGATCATGAAGGCGCCGGAGATGAGGGTGATGCCAGCAATGGCCCAGATGGCGGGGCCCTGTGGGATGACATTCGTGAGGGTAAGGCCAGCGAGGATGAGACCGATGATCGTGGTGATGATGCCGCCGGTGAGGCGGACGGCTTTTCCCTTGGCGTCGATGTTGCATTGCATGATTCGATTATAGAGGGTGCAGGGGGGCATGTTCTGCGATATCTGATAATCTGCGGCAATGTCGGAAGAACAGGGTCAAAAGTTCAGCGCGCGCGATGCAGCGGTGAAGGTGGTCAGGGTGCTCCAGGAGGGGGGGCATGTGGCCTATTTTGCCGGGGGGTGCGTTCGTGACGGGCTTTTGGGGAAAGAACCCAAAGATTTCGACGTGGCGACGGATGCGCTGCCGGACAAGGTGGTGGCGACGTTCCGCAGCGCGCGCTTTGTGGGGGAGGCGTTTGGTGTGGCGCTGGTGCGGCTGATGGGGCATGAAGTGCAGGTGGCGACATTCCGTTCGGAATCGGATTATGCCGACGGACGGCATCCGGGGAAGGTGGTGTTCACCAATGCACGCGAAGACGCGCTGCGGCGAGACTTTACGATCAACGGGATGTTTGAGAACCCGGTGGCGAAGGACGCCGCCGAGCGGATCATTGATTATGTGGATGGTTTGAGGGATCTGGAGCAGAAGGTGATCCGGGCGATTGGGACGCCTGCGGACCGGTTTGCGGAGGATTATCTGCGCATGCTGCGTGCGGTGCGGTTTGCGGCGCGGCTTGGTTTTGAGATCGAGCCGACGACGGCGGCGGCAATCCGTGTGAACGCACGCCATTTGGGGCAGATATCACGCGAGCGGATCGGGCAGGAGCTTGGAGCGTGTCTGGCATCGTCGGGGCGGGCGGAGGCGGCGGTGTTGGTGCAGTCGCTGAATCTGGATGGTCCGGCGCTGAACGAGGAGCATAAGAATGCGCTGCTGCCGACGCTGGAGCGATTGCCGCGCGAGGCGGGA
Organism: uncultured Phycisphaeraceae bacterium; assembly: GCA_964527265.1. Classification (GTDB taxonomy): domain Bacteria; phylum Planctomycetota; class Phycisphaerae; order Phycisphaerales; family Phycisphaeraceae; genus CAZGOM01. Next base: position 25,806 of record CAZGOM010000035.1, read on the forward strand.
TTTGCGGTGGCGCTGGCGGCGTGGATGGTTGATCGCGTGGGTTTGACTGCGATGTATGCCGGTGAGGGGCCGGGTGTGCGGGATCGCATTGAATGGCTGGAAGGGCATGTGCAGGCGTTTGTGGGGCGGGAATTGGCGGACATGGCGCAGCGGCTGCGGGGGGCGCTGGCGCTGAGCAATCAGGTGACGGAGAGTTTTAATGGGTGTTTGCTGGCGTTGCCGGGTTTGCTGCGATGGCATGGGTTGAGCCTGGCGCAGAAGAAGCGATTTTTGGCCGGGTCATACGCGGCTGAAACCTTGATGCTGGGCAGGGCACTCGGGCATGTGGCGTGCGTGGAAGTGTTAATGGAGGTGGTGGAACGAGAGGCGAAGGAGATTATGGCGCAGGATGTGAAGCCGGAGCCGTTTTTAACGGGGGCGGATCTGATTGCGCTGGGGATGAAGCCGGGGCCGGGGTTTAAACGTGTGCTGGACGAGGCGTATGACCTGCAGCTTGGCGGAGAACATGGGAACCGGGAAGCGGCGGTGGCCTGGCTGAAGGGGAAGCAGGTCAGGTGATGCGGCGTCCTTTGGTTTTGCCCCTATTTGCTTGATACTCAGCGGCGCCGGGAAAGAGGCGATAATAACCACTTGGGTGGGGTTTGCTGTTCTTTTGAAGCCAACGGGCGAGGGAGTCGTACCATTTGATGAAATCAGGGCTTTTTTGCATCAGATTGTGCGGAGGGGTTCTCATCCAGTAAGTCATTTGAGCGTGGATTCGACCGACTGTCACATCGCCATTTTCATCAATGTTTGATGGGGAAAAATCAATGATCTCGGAAAAGGTCTCGTTTACAGCGTAGTGGGCCGTATCAATTCGCGTGACGATAAACGGAGGGCTGAACCGTTTGTTCCAAAAGTAAATGTACCCAGGGTTGGTCAAGTCGGTGAGAGGTTTGAATTTTTTCGTCTTTGAGTAAGTCGGGATGAAGACGACATCGGGGTCTTGCTGAACGAAATCAAAAAACCTGATTTGGTCATTGCCGTACATGTAAAAGTTGGTTTGCCGCCCCATGGAATTTCCTCGGCCCAATAGGAAATGAAGTGATTAAATCACCTGCTGCAGACGGCTTAAAAGTAGTTGAAACGCTGATGCGTTCAACGCCTGTTTTGCTGCTTGTGGATGAAATGCAACTCGAGGAACTTGGCGACGTAGTCGATGATCGACAGCGCCTCGGGGATTTCGGGATTAGAGGTGGGGCCCATGGGTTCAAAGCGCATGCCCTTGAAGCGGTGGACGGCTTCGTGGAGGGGGAGGCCGAACTGGAGGGCGAGGCTGAAGGCGCGGCAGTAAGCCTGGATAAGGCCTGAAAGCGTGGAGCCTTCCTTGGACATCTTGATGAAAATCTCGCCGGGGAGGCCGTTTTCAAAAAGACCGACCGTGAGGTAACCCTCATGGCCCATGATGCTGAATTTGTGGGTGATGGATTCGCGGGTGACGGGCAGAGAGCTTCGTGTGGCAACCATGGGTGCAACTTCCCCTTCCTTGGGTGTTGGTCGGACGTCCTTGTCATTGGGCTGGTTCATGGCAGTGGAGACACTCATCAGCCCAAATCGCCGGGCTAGCGGCTATTTACTACATCGGACATAGTCGTGGTGAGACGGCAATTTTTCCCCATCGCCGGGCACGGAGACCCATCCTAATCCGACGCTCGCACAACTTCAACACAAAAGACACGGGGGAAGGTTGTTGAAGAAGAGAAAATGGGAGTTGAGAGGCTTCATTTTCAGGTGTTTTATTTTTTGTGAGTGAACGGCGTTTTTTGTTGAATAGGCAGAGTGGAAAAGATGAAGTGACGCAAGGCCATTGGGGCAAAAAAACCCCGCTGGGGCGTGAGCCAGCCAGCGGGGCGGAGGGGAGACAGGGTTGATTGGAGAAAGATTGTAGCGGGAGGAAGGAAAGGTACAAGGTCTTTGCGGAAAGGCATAAATGAAAAGGCACAAGGGATATGTAAAAGAAAGAAGCGGCTTTTTGCCCGTTTCGGCCGGTTCTTATTTGAGTCTTTCACGGGCCAGAAGGGCGGCGCCGAGGAGGCCCGCGTCGTCGCCGAATTTGGATTCAATGATTTTGCATTCTTTCAGATGGGCGGGGTAAACATTGAATTCAAAGCTTTCGCGAACCCATTGCATCCATGGTTTGCCCAGCGCTTCGGTGACACCGCCGCCCATGACGACGCAGGGGAGGGAAAGGAGCGTGACGGCATTGGCGATGGAGCAGCCGACATAGAAAGCGGCTCGTTTGACGACGTCGGTGGTGAGGGGGTCTTTCTCGTCGAGGGCCTGGTCGATGGCTTTGGAGCGGATGTCGGTGAGATCACCTTCGACGAGGTCGACGATTTTGGATTTGTGGTTGGCATGGATGAGCTGGATAAGCTGGTTGACGATGGACGTGCGGCTGGCGAGGTATTCCAGACGGCGGTAGGCGCGGGGGGCGTCGGGTTGGAGAACGGTCTGGCCGATTTCCCCTGCGCTCATGAAGTGGCCGGCGTAGAGTTTGCCGTTGATGACGAATCCACCGCCGATGCCGGTGCCGACAAAGACGCCCATGATGTCGGAATAGCCTTTGCCGGCGCCCGCGACGTACTCAGCCCAGGTGCCGACATTGACGTCGTTATCAACGGTGACCGGGAGTTTTAGCTCTTTGGAGAGGAGATCACCAAGCGGGACCTTGTTCCAGCGGAGATTGGTGGCGTCGACGACGACACCTTTGTTCATGTCGATGACGCCTGGCGCGCCGATGCCCGCGCCAGCGAGTTGAGTCATCTGCATGCCGGCTTCGGTGAGCGCTTCTTGGACGGTTTTAGCGATGCGCTTAATAACAGCGTCGGAGCCTTCCTCGGCTTTGGTTTTAGAGCGGCCGCGACCGAGGATTTTATTGGAGGCATCAACGATGCCGACTTGGATCTTTGTGCCGCCGAGATCGATGCCGACGTAGGGTTTTAGGTTTTCCGCTGAAGGCATGAAGGGCTCCTTTGAAGATGGTGATGGAGGCTGCGCAGTAGTCTATAGTGTTTGAGGCGGGAGCCGGAAGCGCCGGCGGCGAATCAGAATTTTGAATATTGGAATGGCCTATGAATAACCGGGTGGCATGGCTTGTTTTGGGAATGGTATACGCTTGTACGGCTGGAAGTGGCGATGCGTCGGGTCAAGTGATGATCACGATGCCGCCGAGTTATCAGGATTCAAAAACGCTCGAGCCTGCGCCGCAGCCGGAGCGATGGGTACTTAGACCTTCTGACCCCGCTCCGGGCCCTGAAGTTGCGGCGTTCAATAAGCTAGTCATGCGTTTTGACGCGCCTGGGACCACCCGGGAGGAGTTGCTCAAGGAATGCGAAGCTTTCCTGAATGCATACGCGAACGAAAAGTCTGAATTGGACGTTGTTTATCTGGCGAAATCTATGCGTGACGGGCTGGTCCAGTTGATTAAAAATGGGGTGCCGGCGGCAACGGATGCGCAGACGATGGAGAAAATGTCTGTTGCGGAGCGAGTGAAATATCTGATCGCGCGGTTGCCGGAGGTCAGGGGCAGAGAATATTCCCGGGAACGGGAAGAGTATGCGCGGATGGAGGACACGGAAGTGTTGTATGGACCGGATTCAGAGGTCCAGAGTTTGGTGAATATCGGGTTGGACGCGAGATGTCAGCTTATCCGGTAGGCGAGAGGTGTATTGAACTTATTGGTGGTGCGCGTCGTCTAGTGTGTTTGAATCGACAGGAAACCGGCCACTTTATCGGGGCAGGCATGAAAAATCGCATAGCGGTGGGATTGATTGGATTAGCGGCCATGACGGCAGCAACGGCGGGATGCTGGTTTTGGTGGCGCGTCGCTATGGCCAAAGAGGTTCCTGAGGTGGCTGTGGAAGTGGGCGGCGCGCAGGGCAAGAGTGCCAAGAGTGAGGGATCGGCTTTGAACGCCGAGAGCAGTACTACGCCGCTGCATACCAGAGAAGAATTGGAGCGAATGACGGTCAAGGAGCGTGTGAAACGGCGTATCGCCAATCTGGCAGATGCGCCTGCGGAGGTGTCTTTGCTTGGGCCGAGCTATGGGGGCTATACAAACTGGGCTTCGCCCCCGCCGGCAGGGAACCAGGTGGGGCGTACCGCAGTGGATGATCTGGTGGGGGAGGGACTTGAGGCGTTTGAGCCTTTAATCGAAGCGAGTGAGGATTCGCGGCCGAGCCGGTTTAAGGAAACGAATTCTAGTTCAGGGCAAAACCGGCAACTGACTGTGGGAGAGCTTGCGCAGATCGCCGCCATGCGGATCGCACGTAAGGAGTTCAGCGATCCCAAGCGGGGGACGCCCAGAGAGCAGATGTCGTGCTGGTGGGATGCGGTGCAGGAGAAGGGGCTGAAAGCGGTGCTTGTTGAAGCCGTGGAGACAGGAGACAAGGGGGCGGGAGCGCAGGCGATGCTGTTGGTGGAGAAGTTTCCCGCCGAGGCGTTGGAGCCGATTAAACGAGGGTTTGAGAGAGCGGAGTCGAACATCGCCAGGTGGAATTATGTGGAGGCCTTGCGGTTGCTGCCTCAAGTAGGGGTGGAAAACTGGCTGCGAACTGAAATGACAGAGCCGCCGAAACTGGAGCGAAGGGTTATCGGCGCCCAGATGTTGCTGAGGCTGAGATACAACCGTGAGCAGGTGATTCAAGCCATGATTACGGAGTGGGAAAAACTAGGTGCGGAAGAAGATGAACAAGGGATCAACCGCTTGGTGCGCCAACTCAGGGCAACGAGAAGCGTTGAAACGATTGATGCGCTTGCGGATGGGCTGATGAATCGTCCGGTGCGGGTGAAATGGCGTGTGGTGTACCCCTTTTATGGGAGCGATGACATTTTTCCGTATGCGTGGGGAAGAGGCCGGATTACGAAGGGAGAAAAAGAGCAAAACGCGCGCATACAGCGAGCGTTTGAAAGGTTGCTGGTGGGGGTGCTTGAAGATGATGAGCGGGTCCGCGGGGAGGAGTTTCATGTGAGTAAAGAGGTGAAACTGCGTGAGCCGCGCATTGGGGATGTGGCGGCGCTGCAATTGGCGCAGTGGCATCCGCAGAAGTATCGGTTCACTGTGACAGGAAGCGTTCGGGAGCGCGATACGGAACGCCATGCCATGGTGAACGTGTGGCGCAAGGAGCAGGGGTTGCCGGAGGTTGTGCCGCTGAAAAAGCCGTTGGTGGCTCCGGCGGATGAAGCAGTGCTTGGACCGCTGCTGCGGCGTGCAGTGGAAAGCAACAACGAGGCGGCGCGCGGGGAAGCACTCAAGGCGATTCAGGGGATGGGCTTGCCTGCTTTGGCGGGGGTGGAGCTGACATTGGCTGGCGTGCCGGAAACGCATGCCGCCAAGGCAGGACTGGAAAGGGTAGCGCAGTCTTTGGCGAACACCGTACGGGAAGTGGAGATTTTTGAGAAGTACGGCAAACTCGATGCCTCCACGCGTGAGCTGATTCAAGGGTTCAAAGGGCAGGAACTGACGGGAGAACGATTGGCCGACGCGATGCGGCACGCGATCCAGATGCTTCCGGGGAAAGTGACAGTTGCGATCAACGTGGAAGGGGATTCGCGTGAGGCAGGTTTGATGGTCAGGGTGAGGGTGTGGGATACCGCCCGGAACCCTGAAAAGTTCATCATTGCCGGTTCGGTTATGGCCGAAGGGAAACAAACCAATCCCCAAAACATTGAGGTATCTCTGGTGTTGGCGGGGAAGCTGGAGACGTATGAAGTGATTGCCAAGGCGCTGGACAAAGGACTTCAAAGCCCGCGAAGCGGATCGCTCTTTATGGGCCTATCGGGGTATGCACCGAACAAGATCGTAGAGGTTGGGGAGATCGATAGCTGGTGAGGGAATCAGCGGTTGGGATTGCGCACCGGCTCGTCTTTGATCTTAAACAGCGCCTCGGGGGTGATCTTGACTTTGCCCGGGGTGAAGCGGATGACGGCCATGTCGTGCGCGGCGTCCATGATGACGCCGGGGATGAGGCCAAGGATGAGGATGGCGATGGTGCAGATGACGACCAGGAGCGTGGCGGGGAGGGGAAATGACCAGCGAGTGGCTTGTGCGCGTGCGGGGGCAGGGGTGATGCCTTCGGGGGCGGGGGCAAGGGCCATGAAGTAGACCGGACGGAGGTAGAAATAGAGGCTCAGGAGCGAGTTGACGAGGACGCCCGCAACGACGACATAGGGAAGGATTCCGGTGCCGGCCTGGACAGCGCCGGTGAGGAGATAGAGCTTGGCCATGAAGCCGCCAAGCGTGGGGAGGCCAAAGAGCGATAGCGTGGCGGTGAGCATGGCGACAAAGAGAAGCGGGCTCTTTTTGGGGATGCCGCCATAGGTGCGTATGTCATAACTGGCGGTTTTCTGGAAGATGAGGCCAGCGACGGTGAGAGCGCAGACATTCATGAAGAGATAGACGGTGAGGTAAAAGAGAATGGCGCCGCCGATGCGTGCCGCGCCGCCTGAACCGGGGTCGGAGATCAGGATGATGCCAGTGGCGGCGACCATGTAGCCTGCGTGGGCGATGGAACTGTAAGCCAGGAGGCGTTTGAAGTTGGTTTGAAGAAGGGCCAGGAGGTTGCCGACGGTGGCGCTCAGGAGGCCCAGGGTGACGATGGTCCATGCCGCAATGATCAGACCGGTGGAAGGTTCGCCGGGGTTGGTCGCGAGAGTCACCGCACGGACAAGGATGCAGATGCCTGCCCCTTTGGAGGCGACAGAAAGCAGAGTTGTCACGGGTGTGGGGGCGGCCTGAAAGACGTCAGGGCACCAGAAGTGCATCGGCACGGCGGCGATCTTGAAGAGGACACCGGAGGCCGCCAGAGCAAGACCTACGCCCAGAAGCGGTGCTGCCGTGGCGCCAGGTGAGGCTTTGAGGCAGAGGGCCAGGTCAAGCGTACCGGTGGCGGAATAGACCAGGGACATGCCAAAGACGGTAACGGCGCTGGCGACCGCGCCGAACATGACATATTTGACGGCGGCTTCGCTGGACGCGCGGCTGCGTTTGCGGAAGCCCGCCAAGGCGTAGCTGGGGAAGGAAGCGGTCTCTGTGGCGAGGAAGATCATGAGCAGGTTGGTGGCGGAGGCCATCATGGCCATGCCCACCCCTGCCCCCAGAACCAGGGCGAGAAAATCAGGTCCGGTGAGCTGGATTTCATCGCGGTCGGTGAGGATGGACCACTGGAAGATGACCAAAACGAGGAAGAGTCCGAGGATGGCTTTGAAGTACTGACTGAAGGGGTCGATGCTGAGCATGCCGGAGAAGATGACGCCGGTTTCAGGGAGGGCGCGGGTGGTCCAGATGGCTGCGATGCAGCAGAGGAGGGCGGCAATACCGGAGATGGTGAGGAGGTTGCGGGGGCTGGCCAGGCGGATGATCCCCGCGATCAGGATGCAGACGACTCCCAGGACCAGCGCCAGTTCGGGCGAGATCAGGAGGAGCGTTTGAAGGTCAGGGATGGTGGGGTTCACTGTTTTGGCTTTGGCGGGTTATAGGGCTTGGTTGAGAATGTGGAGGTTCAAGGTGTTTGAGGGAGATAGATCCACAGCAGGAAGAGTTTGTTGAGCGAGACATCTGCGATGTCGAACACCAGCATGGGCCACACGCCCAGCGTGATGGTGGCGACGCCCATGATGGCCAGGAGCCAGCCTTCACGGGTGGTGAGCGGTTCATAGATGGTGGTGTGGGGCTTGGGCTGGCCCATGAAGACGCGTTTGAACATCCATAAGGTGTAGGCCGCGGTGATGATGGCGCTGAATGCGGCCAGCCCCCCGAAGATGTATCCGACGGGAATGCCGCCATTGGCGGGGCCGGGTGTGCGGATGCCTGAGAAAGCGCCGAGGATGACCAGGAGTTCACCGACGAAGCCGCAGAGGGTGGGGAGGCCCATGGAGGCGAGGCAGGCCAGGAGAGCCCAGCCTCCAAAATCGGGGAATTGCTTCCAGATGCCGCCGAAGTTGTCGATAATGCGGTGGTGGGCGCGTTCGTAGAGGACGCCGACGACGAAGAACATCATGGCAGACGAGACGCCGTGGGCGATCATCTGGAAGTAGGCCCCGCGGATGCCGGTGCTGTTGAGCGCAGCCAAACCCAGAAGCACAAAGCCCATGTGGCTGATGGAGGAGTAAGCGACGAGTTTCTTGAGGTCTTTTTGACCCAGGGCGCAGAGGGCGCCAAAGAGGATGGAAGCAACGCCAATGGAGGCCAGAAGGCCCTGGTACTGAACGGCCACTTGGGGGAAGAGGGCGAAGGAGATTCGGAAGAGGCCGTAGCCACCGAGCTTGAGGAGAATGCCGGCCAGGATCATGGAGACGGGGGTGGGGGCTTCGACGTGGGCATCTGGGAGCCAGCCGTGAACGGGGACGATGGCGAGCTTGACGCCAAAGGCCAGGACGGTGAGCCAGAAGCAGGCCGTGAGCGCGCCGTTATGGCTGGAGAGGGCGCTCACGATCGTATGCTGGGTGAGGGCGGCATCGGCGGCCAGATTGTCGGTGGCGACGAGCGTCCACATGGGGCCGCCTTGAACGCCTGCGCCGCGGAAAAGAATGAACATCACCGCCAGGAGGCTAAAGGAGCCGGCGAGGGTGAAGATGACCATTTTGATGGCGGCGAAGCGGCGGTTATCGCCACCCCAGATGCCGATGAGGAAGTAGAGGGGGACGAGGGTGAGTTCAAAGAAGAGGAAGAAGAGGATCAGGTCTTGCGCGAGGAAGACACCGACGGTGGCGGCTTGAAGCAGGAGGAGCAGGCCGTAGAAAAAGTGAGCGGATTTTTTAATTCCGGAAGAAGCTGCGATGGCCAGGATGAAAAGGAGGTTAGAGAGGACGATCAGAGGGAGGGAGAGGCCGTCGATGCCGATCTGGTAACGCGCGCCGATGGCGTTGATCCAAGGCACGGAGGTTTGCCAGAGGGGTTGGCCGGTGCCGTCGATGCCATAGGCGACGCCCAGGAGCAGCGAGATCGCCAAGGCCAGGCCGGAGGTGAAGAAGGCTGCCTTGCGACCGCTGCCGGGCGCGCTGCTGGAGGCGCAAAAGCACACCAGAGCGCCCAGAAGGGGGAGGAAGATCAGGAAGTTTGGCAGCAGGCTCATCATTTAGGGTAGTGGATGCTGGGTATTGGGTCTTGTCAGAGGAAGAAGGCAGATTTACGGGTGAATGTTGGGTTTATGGGGTTCCGTAGATGGCGACGAGAGTGCCGGCGACAACGATGACGAGAGCGACAAAGCTGAGGGCGATGCCGATGGAGACGCGAGGATTGCCGGATTGGGTGGTTCTCATGAGACCAGAGAGGCGCATGACGGGCTTGCTGATGAAGTTGGCGCCCAGCAAGGATTGGTCAAGGATGGCGCTGACCTGGCTGAGCCAGCGTACGATGCCGACGATGAGCCAGTCGTAGAGGGTGTCGAGGAAGAATTTACGGTCCAGGACGGTGTAGAAGGCGAAGAAGACGGGAAGGTCGCGGATGTGTCGAGCGATTTTGTAACCTTGCAGATAGATGGCAAGGCCCAGTCCGAAGGCGACGATCCAGCTAAAACCCCAGAGCTCGGCGATTGAGAGCAGGGAGGCATGCCCTGCTAATGTCGCAGTGTCGGTGTGCGCGATGGCGGCGGCTGGGTCGGCTTTTTTGACCATGTCGAGGAAGGGGAGTGCGCCGGGTACGGAGAGGAAGCACATGGAAGCCAGGAGAACTTGAGGGACGGCCATGGTCCAAGGCGCTTCGTGTGCGTGTGAGAAGGCGGCTTGATCACGGGGTTTGCCTAAGAAAACCAGCGTGAAGGCGCGGGCCATGTAGAAGGCGGTAAGGTAGCTGGCCAGAACGGGAGCGAGCATGATCACGTTGCCCCAGTTTGCGCCCGAGAGACCGATAAGGGAGGCATATTCCATGCCGGCGTCGATGATGCCGTGCTTGGAGTAGTAACCGGAGAGGCCCCAGTGAAGGATGGGTATGGAAGCGCCGGCCAGGGCGAGCGATGAGACCAGGAAGCATCCGGCGGTAATGGGCATCTTTTTGAATAACCCGCCCATTTTGCGCATGTCCTGGACATGGTGGGTGGCCGTGATGACGGAGCCTGCGCACTGGAAAAGGCAACACTTGAAGAAGGCGTGTGTGATGAGGTGGAAGAGGGCAAAGACGTAGGAGCCGGTGCCGATGCCGAGCATCATGAGGCCAAGTTGGCTGACCGTGGAATAGGCCAGGACGCGTTTGATGTCGTTGTTCACCAAGGCCATGAGGCCCGCAATGATCATGGTGACCGTGCCGGTGACGATGATGAAAAGGTGCGCGCCTGGAGTGAGGATGGGGGAGAGGCGGGCGGTGAGGTAAACACCCGCGCCGACCATGGTGGCCGAGTGGATGATGGAGGAGACCGGGGTGGGGCCTTCCATGGCATCGGGGAGCCATGTGTGAAGGGGAAACTGGGCGGATTTACCCATGGCGCCGATGAAGAGGAAGATCCCGGCGGCGGTGAGCATGGAGGGGCTCAGGGAGCCTGCGGCCAGACGCGACTGGATCTCGTTGAGAAGGCCACCGTTGCCGGTCATGGGCAGGAAAAGATTGTGCCCAAGCTGATGAAAGAGGATGCCGATGCCAATGAAAAGGCCGACGTCGCCGATCTTATTCATAAGCACGGCTTTGAGGCTGGCGACTTGTGGGCCGTTTTTCTCAAACCAGAAGCCAATAAGCAGATAACTGGCGATCCCGACGAGTTCCCAGAAGATCAGCACTTGAACGAGAGTGTTGGCGATGACTAGGCCAAGCATCGAGAAGACGAAGAAACAGAGGTACGCAAAGTAGCGGGCAAAGCGGGAATCCCCGGACATATAGCCGATGGAGTAAAGGGCGACGAGAGTGGCAATACCCGTGACCATGGAGAACATGGCGAGGGTGAGGCTGTCGGCAAAAGCGCCAAGATAGATGGCGTCGCCCTCGGTTGGGGAGAGCTTGATCCATGCGAGTTTGAAGACTATGGGCTGCGCGGCCTGGCCTGTCTGGGTGAGCCATGAAAGAGTGGCTGCGACACTTAAGGCGAAGGAACCGGCGAAGCCTCCGAATGTGAGCCAGCCAGCGGCTTTATCCAGCCTGCGGCCCCCCAGCAGCAGAATAACGACGGCGATAAGCAACGGGAGAAACATCGCGCTTGCCAGCATGCCGAGGATGGAGAGATAAAGGTTTGGCATATCAGCCTGAGAGCTGGTCCGCGCGCGAGAGGTCGATGGAGTTGGCGCTGTTGTAGAAGTTCATGATGATCGCCAGAGCGACCGCGGCTTCGGCCGCGGCGGTAACGATGACGAAGACGGCAAAGACGGTGCCGGCGGAGGTTTGGGCGGCTGCGTCAGGTGCTTTGGGCAAGTAATAAGCAGCGGCGACGAAGTTAATGGCCGCGGCATTAATGATGAGTTCAATGCCCAGAAGCATGGCGATGGCATTTTTGCGGATGAGGACGGTGGCCAAGCCTGCGCCGAAGATGGCAGCGGAGACGACGCCGTAGTGGAGCCAGCCGATTTCAAGGAGTGCGTCGGTCATTTGCCCCCCGTGGTTTGAGCGGGCGAGGGAGCGGTTTTACGGGCGAGATAAGAAGCGCCGATCATAACCAGAAGCAGGATGAGGCCGGTGAGTTGGAAAGGGACTAAGTATGTTCCCAGCATGGCTTTGCCGATGTTGGAGACGCCGCCGGGATGGGTTTGCGCGGCACTTGACCCACGGTCAGCGGCTGTCATTACGGTTAATAATGTGATGAGCCCAAGAGTGGCCAAAAGGCCGACGGAAACCGAGGAGACTACCGCCCAGAGGCTGCGTGGCTGTGGGAGGTGTGCGCGGGCGGTTAGGAGGACTGTAAAGACAATGAGAATGAGCGTGCCGCCCGCATAGACAATGAGCTGCACGGCAGCGAGGAATTCCTGTTTAAGTAGGAAGAAAAGCCCTGCCACTCCACCGAGCGTAAGGAGAAGGAGGGATGCACTGCGGACGAGATTACGTGAGAAAACAATGCCCCAAGCGCTCACAACCGCCATGATTGCAAAGAGATAGAAAGCGATTGCGTGATCTGGGATACCGGCGTTGGGTCCGGGCATGGCCGTTTCCTGAGGGAGGAACCCTCGTAAAGTGCGACCATTTTAAGGAGATGCGACGATTTTGTCTCACGCGATAAAACAGAATCAGTTTATCTAATGGAACGATTGGTCGTAAAATAGACGCAACTCCATTGTGATGCGTGGTTTAACGTAGATTATGTGATTTATGTTGAAGGTGGGCTGAGGAGCCTAGAGGCGAGTTATCCAGAATTTGCGCTGGGTGACGACAGGCTTATTCATCGTGAAACGGTTTGGGAGGCTGTCAGAATCCGGGTATCGATTTTTCTGGATTTCAAGAAGGGGTAAGTGGCGATAAACCGGGGAATGTCGCTTTGACGGCGGTCGACGACGATGATGTCGGTGACACCGCCACCGTATCCTGAAAGTGCCTGGCCGACGACGGGGAAGACTTTTCCGGAGGATTTTTCGTCGGCCTGGGGTGCGCGGTTGATCACTTGAAGGCAGCCGATGTAGGTGGTTGCCGGGGATGGGGTTTGGAATTGAACGTTGGGGTTCACATTGAAGGAATATTTGAACAGGACCACGTCCCTGCCGCAGTGTAGTTGAGTGATGGTGTAGGAACCGGGGTCGACAGGGATTGCGATGAGATGCTCAACGTGGCTGTTGTCCGCTTGGATTTCCGGCGGGTGAAAACGGAAAGTTGTGGCTTGGTTGGTTTGTGTGTTGGTAACAGACATTTCAATGCCCCATGCCTGATGCTCCGGCTTGACCCGATTTTCAAGATGGAGGACCAGCAGGACCAGGGATTTCGATGAGTCGGGGGCGTTTGATTCTTCACTGAGCGCGTCACTGGCGCAGCCGCTTAAGCCGAATGCGAAGAAGAGGAGGAAGGCAAGAATGATTTTGAACATGACAGTCTCCAGGTTTCAGGAGCGGCATGATTGGACGGTAAATGTAGCTATATAAATGTTATTCATGAGCGAAATGGGATTTCAAGATCGCATTTCTCTCATTGAGTGCAAGGGAAAACACCTATGGCAGTCGGGGGCGAAGGATTAAAACAAGGACATTTGGCCGTCGAGCAAAGGACGGCGGAAGTGGGCGGTAGAGAGAGGGCGAATATCGCGATTCAAGCCATGCTTGCGGGTAAAGACATCGAAGTTCTGAGCGAGTTGTTGGGCCAGGGGCCCGCGGCCGCGGCGGCGGTCGGGCCAGGAGCTTTGGTAGAGCTTGCCGTCGCTTGCCTGGCGGAGAAGGGATTCGACTTTGCGGGCGCGGTCGGGGTGGACGGTGCGTTTGAGCCAGTCGAGGAAAATGTCTTTGAGCTGGTAAGGGAGGCGCAGGAGAACCCACGCGGCGCGACGCGCGCCGGCTTCGGCAATGGCTTGGATGATGCTGGGCATTTCTGTATCAGTGAGGCCGGGGATGACGGGGGCGATATTGACGGTGACGGGGATGCCGGCGGCGGAGAGTTCGTGGATGGCGCGAAGGCGGGCGCTGGGGGCGGAAGCGCGTGGTTCAATCTGACGGGCCAGCTCAGCATCAAGTGTGACCAGGGTGACGGTGACCCGGCCAGCATTCATCTGTGCCAGGCGGGACCAGAGATCGATATCCCGCAGAACCAGGGCGCTTTTGGTCATAGTGGTGACGGGTTGGCCGCAGTCGGCCATGACTTGGAGGCATTGGCGGGCGATGCGCATCTTGTGTTCAATGGGCTGATAGATGTCGGTGATGGCGGACATGACGATGGGCTCAGGTTTCCATGAAAGGGAAGCCAGTTCCTTGAGGAGGAGTTTGGGGGCGTCGGGCTTGGCCATGAGTTTGGTTTCAAAGTCGAGCCCCATGTTGAAGCCGAGGTATTCGTGGTAGGGGCGTGCGAAGCAATAGACGCAGCCGTGTTCGCAGCCGCGGTAGGGGTTGACGGTCCAGTCGAAGGGGACATCAGAGGTCTGGGCGACCTTGTTGATGATGGTCTGGGTGCGGTCGGAGAAGACTTGGCGCTGAACTTTATGGAGATGGCCGTCCGAGGATTCGTGTTCGACGGCTTGCCGGTCGAGCTCTTCGCCCAGGACATGAAGGCGCAGGGATTCAAAGCGATTGCCGGGGTTGATGCCAGCGCCGCGCTTGTGGGCGGGGCCTTGGGGGATGGCGTCGCGATATGTGAAATCAACTTCGTCTTTCATACCTAACAAAATACGAACAAAAGGGAATTTGGTCAATGGGAAAATGAATGAAATAGGGTTTTGGAGGCGCGATGGCCAAGCTGTGGATATTTGCGATGGAGTGAGGGAATTGATGCTGGCGTGTGGCGGGGTGAAGACGGGCGGATGAGCCTTATTTAAGGCACTGCTTTTTAACGCGGAGGGGATAAACCTGACCCTTTTTCTTGCGGTATTCGCCGGGGGTGATACGGGTGGCTTTCTTGAAGACGGCGGTGAAGTAGGCGACGTTTGGGTAGCCGGAGCGGGTGGCGATCTGTTTGATAGAGAGGCCACCGGCCAAAAGCATGCGTCCTGCGGCTTCAATGCGGAGATTGGCCAGGTATTTGGCTACGCTTGTGGACTGCTCTTTTAAGAAGAGGCGGGCGAGTTGGCGTTCGCCCAGATGGACGTGTTGGGCGATCTGGCCGACGGTGATGGGGCGCATGAAGTTGTCGTGGATGAAAAGGA
>CAZGOM010000036.1:0-40015 GCA_964527265.1 uncultured Phycisphaeraceae bacterium
ATGCTGCTGCTGCTGCTGCTGCTGCTGCTGCTGCTGCTGCTGCTGCTGCTGCTGCTGATGCTGATGCTCGCTATGCTCGCTATGCTCGCTATGCTGCTGCTGGAAGAGCGGAGCGGTCCTTCTTCGTCGAGTGGGGGCTTGGGGCTTTCGAAGGCATGCTCGCCATCGGTAGGCGGGCCGAGCCTGTCGAGACCGCCATCGTCGTCGAGCGCATGAACGCCATCCGACGGGATGCGCGGGCGCTGGCCTCAATCTGAGGCTGCCGGCGATGGGCGCAGACACCAAGATCGAGTGGGCTCACCACACTTATAATCCCTGGATCGGCTGCACCCGCCTCTCGCCGGCCTGCGACCATTGCTATGCCGCCGACTGGGCGAAGCGCTACGGGCAGGAGCACCTCTGGCAGGGCGAGCGCCGGCAATCCAGCGCGCAGTATCGGCGGCAGCCCTCCAGATGGAACGCGGCCGCGGCCGAGGCCGGCGAGCGGCGCCGCGTGTTCTGCGCCAGCCTCGCCGATGCCTTCGACAACCAGGTGCCGCCGGAGTGGCGGGCCGAGCTGTTCGCGCAGATCGAGTGCTGCCAGCATCTCGACTGGATGCTGCTGACGAAGCGGCCGCAGAACATCGCGAAGATGCTGCAAGCGGCGGTCGAGCCGGTCGACCATCTCATTCCGTTCGGTCCCGTCCATGCCTGGCCTTATCCGAACGTCTGGCTCGGCACGACGATCGAGGACCGCAAGCGGCTCATCAACCTGGAGCATCTGCGCCAGGTCCCGGCGGCGGTGCGCTTCCTCTCGATCGAGCCGCTGCTGGAGGATCTCGGCGCGCTCGACCTGACCGGCATCCACCTCGTCATCGTCGGCGGCGAGAGCGGGCCGAACGCAAGGCCGATGCATCCGGAATGGGCCCGCGCGATCCGTGACCAGTGCGCGGCGCAGGGCGTCGCCTTCTTCTTCAAGCAGTGGGGCGAGCACCGGCCGCTCACGGACGCCGAGCGCGGAACCGCGTGCGGCGCGACCTTCATTGGAACCGACCGATACGACCACGACGCCTATGTGCTTCGCGTCGGCAAAAAGGCCGCCGGCCGGCTGCTCGACGGGCGCGAGCACAACGCCATACCGAGGGCTGCATGACGTTCACGGACCATCCCGATGACGACGACACCTGCCAGCGCTGCGGCGGCGAGGGCGTCGTCTTCGAGTGTTTCGATGGCTTCTGCGAGGACGCCGATGTGGGCTGCGATGACTGCACCAGGCCGTGCCCCGAATGCCAGCGCCACCTGTACCGCCAGGCCGAGCCGAACCTGACATGACCGACCCCTTCCCCCCGCCGCTGCAACCGATCGCGCCCTTTCTCGCCCCGATGGCTGAGGCGTTGGCGCAGGCGCAGGCCAATGTGAAGGCGGCGGAAGCCGAGGACGCGGCGCGGCGCGAGGCCGCGCAGCTGGCGGCGCAGGAGGCGGCCGAGCTGGAAGAGGACGCCAGGGCGATCCTCAGCGCCTTCAAGCGCGGCGGGATGAAGCTGGCGCTGGCAGTCGGCCGGGCCTGCAAGACGAGCTGGACCGTCGACCAGGTCGAAGAGCTGATCTACCCGCCCGCCCCGCCTGCCCCGGCCGGCGGCGGCAGCGGCGACGATGACGCTGGCAGTGCGCCGCCGCCGCCCGATGACGGCGACGAGCCGCCGAAATGGAAGCTGAAGAAGAACCCGATCAAGGCCCTGCCGAAGAATTGCCCGATCGAGTGCCTCGGCGTCCAGGGCATCGATCTCGGCTTCTACCTGTCGCCGTCGAAGGAGTTCGTCGCGCTCGACAAGCACGGACCCGACAGCATTCGCATGCTCTTCGCCGGCTGCAATGACTGGTATTGGACGAACTATCCGAAGTTCAAGGAACAGACCGGCGAGCAGACCGGCTGGGACGCGGCGCGGCTCGCCGACAGCCTGATCGACGCCTGCGGCAAACTCGGCCCCTTCGACCCGGCGGAGAAGCTGCGCGGCGTCGGCGCCTGGCGCGGCGGCGATGGCGAACTGGTCTGGCATTGCGGCGACAAGCTCTGGACCGGCCAGGAATGGCGCGCCGCCGGCAAGCTCGGCGCCTTCGTATATCCCGGCGCCTCAGCCCTGCCGCAGCCGGCCGACCTCGCCGACGCGGAAGGCCGGCAGGCGCAGCGGCTGCTCTGGCGCGGCGAGACCGAGGCCTTCCTGACCCTGCTCGACAGCTGGGCCTGGGCGGCCGAATTCGACATCGACCCGGAAACCGGCGAGCCGCTGAAGATCCGCGGGCACCGGCTCAGCTCGATCCTGGTGCTCGGCTGGATCGCCGGGGCGATCGTCGGCGGGGCGCTCGACTGGCGCCCGATGCTCTGGCTGACCGGCGACGCCGCTACCGGCAAATCGACCCTGCAGAAGCTGATCGCGCTCGTCATGGGCGCCTCGCTGGTTTCCTCCTCCGACGCGACGGCGGCCGGCATCTACCAGAGCGTCGGCTATTCCTCCCGCGCCGCCGGCATCGACGAGGCCGAGGCCGACCCGTTCTCGCCGAAGATGAAGGGCATGGTCGAGCTGGTACGCCAGTCGGCCTCGGGCGGCTCGATCCTGCGCGGCTCCAACGATCCGAAGAAATGGCGCGGCTTCACGGCGCGCTCGGCCTTCCTGCTTTCCTCGATCGTGATCCCGCCGCTGTTCGGCCAGGACGTGACGCGCATCACCATCCTGCCGCTCGCCACCCTGCCGAAGGGCGCCGCCAAACCGAAGCTCGAGCCGGCGCGCTGGGCCGCCTTCGGGCGGCAGCTGCGCCGGATGATCCTCGACGGCTGGCCGCGCTGGCAGGAGACGCTGGAGCACTACCAGGCCGAGCTCGCGAGCCTCGGCCATGACGGGCGCGGCGGCGACCAGATCGGCACGCTCTTGGCGATGGCCGACCTCGTCATGCATGAGGAGGCCGCCGACAGCTATACGGTCTCGATCCTCTGCGAGCCCTTCGACCTGCGCGACAAGCCGAAGGCGGAAAGCAATGCCGAGCAGATGCTCAACTGGCTGATCTCGAAGACGGTGATCGCCTTCCGGGGCGGCAACCAGATGACGATCGGCTCGCTTGTCTCGATCGCGGCCGGGATCTCGACCGACGAGGCGGCCGGCGCGGCGAGCGCGGCGCTCGCCCTGCAGGCCCATGGCGTCTTCGTCGAGGGCCATCACGACGCGGCGACCGTCACCCTGCCGAACCAGAGCGCCGGCCTGGCGCAGCTGCTCGACGGCTCGCCCTGGGGCACCAGGCCCGGCGCCGCGATCTCCGGCTGGCAGCAGGCGATGCAGCGGCTGGCGACGCAGCGCAGCCCGGACGGCCAGCCGATCGGCAAGAAGACGAACAGCAGGAAGCATGGCGGGCGGGGATGGTCCCTGCCCGTGAAACTGTTCCTGCGCATGGAGGAGGAGTGACGATGGGACGCAAGCGACGCTGGGGCGATAACGACCGCCACTTTGGACCCTTCACTTTCGCCTTTCGCGAGAGATGGCGCCCCTTGGCGGCGGTGCTCTGCTCCGGCAGCTCCGATCCTGATGATGGTGGCGCCTGCCATCTGCGTCTCCAGGCTTTCGGCGCGACGCTGATCTGCGAGCTGCCGGCGATCGTGAAGCCTTGGCGCCATTGGGTCGACACCTCGCGCTATGACTGGAGCACGACGGGCGGCTATTGGGACGAGCACTCGCGCCAGTACGGCTTCAGCCTGTCGGAAGGCCACCTGCATGTGAAGCTCGGGCAGCAGACCGGCGACAGCAGCACGACGAAGGATTGGGGCTGCTTCCTGCCGTGGACGCAGTGGCGACAGATCGCACACCGCATTTATGACGCCTATGGCCGGCTCGCCGGCGAGGTCGCAATGTCGCCATGGGACGAGCGCTCGGCCCTCATCGAGGCAGTTCCGAAACTCGACTTCCAGATTGCCGACCACGACGGCGAGGTCATCCGCGCCAGCGCCTATATCGAAGAGCGCGAATGGCGGCTCGGCACCGGCTGGTTCAAATGGCTGGGCTATCTGTGGCCACGCAAGTGCCTCCGCAGCCTCGACATCCAGTTCTCGAAGGAGGTCGGGCGAGACAAGGGCTCCTGGAAGGGCGGCATGCTCGGCCATGGCATCGAGATGCTGCCCGGCGAGACGGCCGAGCGGGCCTTTCGGCGCTACTGCGAGCAGGAACACCGCGCCAAACATGGCCGCTATCGCATCAGCTTCCTCCGCCTGATCGCCCCTGGGGACGCCGGCGCAACCGTGGAAGCGACCTAGACCCATGTCGGAGGAAACCCTGCACACGGCATCCCGCCGCGCCCTGCGCTGCTTCCGCATCGACGAGCTGCGCGGCGGCGGGCTGATCTCGATCCCGCTGATGCAGGCCATGGCGACGCTCGACATGCAGGTCGAGCGCGAAAACGAACGGATCAAGCGCGCGGCGGCCGAGGCGGCCGACCGGCAACAGGAGGAAAGCGATGGCGTTCTATCATGAGAAGCCGGCCATGGTCGAAGCCATGCAGCTGCCGGCGGTCCTCCACGGACCCTTCGGCTATCTCGTCGGCGCCATTGGTCTGGACGAAAGCCATTGGCGCGTCGAAGACGACCCGGTCAGCGACCCAGACTATTTCTCGCTGCCTATGTTCACAAGGACCGACCCGTTCCACCCGGCCCCCGCCCCTGCCAAGCCCGCCCCTGTGAGCGCTGTGCAGGCCGGGTGGAAGCTGGTGCCGGTGGTTGACGACGCATGGCGAGAACTATGTGAACGCGATGACTGTACATCGCCGGCTGAGTATCCGGATATGTGCCTGATCACACACGACGAGCTTGCGGAATTCATGTCCCGCGCCGCCCTCACCTCTGCCAAAGCGCCGGAGGATCATCCTGATGATATTGCCGTTGATCGCTTCGCAGTCGCTATGAAGACCAAGCTCGCGAAGAAGCGCTCTGAAGGTCGCGGCGGCTGGGACGACAAGGAAGCCTGCTCGAATGGCGCTCTGTCTCAGATGCTGGTCGAACATGTCCGCAAGGGCGATCCGGTCGACGTGGCGAACTTCGCCATGATGATCCATGAGCGCGGCGAGCGGATCGATCGGAGGGCGATGCCATGAGCTTCCCCGAACCATTCAGCGGGCGCGGGCGTCGGCCCGAGGTGGTGCGCCAGGTGCTGAAAGAGGCTCGCGATGTCTGATGGAGTCAGCGACGTCCTGGACCGGCTCGATGCGCGGGCCGATCGCGATCCTCTCGCCCGAGATGCGGCCCGCGTCATCCGGCGGCTCACCGAGCAGCTTTCCACCCTCGACGGGGACCTGACCGAGGCGGAATTCAGGCCTGCGCCGTGCTGGCGCGCGGCAGGATGAACAGCGTCTGCGTCATCTTCGCCGACGGCTTCACCATGGTGACCAGCGGCAATGCGCTGCGGCGCGCCCCGGCCGGCTAGCGCCGCTCGCGCTCCGGGGCGATCTCCTGCCGCAGGATCAGCGCGCCGTGCTCAAAGCGGACGACGCGGCCGGGCCGGTGCTTCAAGGCCTCCTCATAGGCGGCCTTGGCGACGCAGACATTGCCGGAGGAGGCGATGACCTCGCGCACGCCCTCCGGCGTGATGCTGGTGACCAGCCAGTCGCTGCCGATCTTGTTGCCCATCGCCGCCTCCGCATAAGAACGAATGCGGAACATAGGACAGGAGTCCGCGGCGGCGTCAAGCGGCGTCTGGACGGCTGTGGCGAGCCGCGACATGATCCGCCGCGGCGGGAGGGCGACAGACCATGCACAAGGCGATCGTGGCGGGGCTGGTGATGCTGGCAGGGCCGGCGCTGGCGGAGGAACAGCTCCGGTTGTCGAGTAACAATCACGCGCCCGAAACCCTTGCCTGCTATGAGCGCTACGCCACCGCGCTTGACGACGGCAAGTCCGATCCCCGCTCGATCGGCGCGGCGGTGATCTCGCAGTGTCGCGGCGTGCGGATGAAGGAGCTTCGCACGCGCGGCGTCTCGGAAAGCGGCATCGCACAGGCGGTGAACGGACCCAGCCGGGAGGGCGATGTCGATGCCGCCGCGGCAGCCGTCCTGTTCGGGCGGACGCGAACGCAGCGCTAGTAGCTCGCCCAGTCCAGCCCCTGCACCCGGCGCAGGGCGCGGCTGATCACGCTCGCATCGCTCTCGCCCGGCCGGCGGATCGCCTCCAGGTCGGCCAGGGCCTGGGCCTCGAGCTGGAGCTGCACCAGGCGGCCGCCGCGCGCGCGCAGCGCCTCGCGGGCATGGCGCTTGCGGGCGGCGTCGCCGGCGTCGGGGGCATGTATCTGCGGGCGGGCCATCGTGCTAGATCCCGGTTCGGTTTCGGGCGGGTTCGTCCCTCCGGGCGGTTGACCGCCCGAAGCCATGCCGGGCGGCCTGCCAGCCGCCCGGCGCTTTCGTTTGTGATCAGCCTCCCCGGCCGAAAAGCTCAACCTGCAGGCGCGCGTCGCCGAACAGCGGCAGCTCCGAGGTATCGAATACCTGCGCAGGCCGCGAGCGCAATCGCCGCTCCCTGAGCCTCTGAACGGCTGCGCCTAGTCGGCGCGCGCGATCCTCAGCGTTTTCCGCCGTCAGCTCGATCGGCCGGGCGGCAACCGCCTTGTGCATGCTGCGGAACATGGCGACCTGGTTGATCGCGTCGCAGCGCTCGACCATCTCGAAGACGGTCGAGCCGTCCTGCCGCGTGAACTCGTATTCGATGAAGTCGGAAGCCATCGGGGATCTCCGGTTGGGTTGCCGGTCGCTGCCACGGCCGGGATGCTCTGGCGCATCGTGCGAGGCCGCTAAGGCGCGGCCCCGAGGCGATGGGTCAAGCAGGGAGCTTGAGCTTCTGGAGCCATTCACAGCCGCGATTATTGCGGATGTTGCGGAGGATCCCGCTATCGCGGCCGCCCATGTGCCGGCCCTTGTAGGCGTAGGAGAGCCACGCGGCCTGCAGGTACTGCTTCCATTCGCGGCCGTATTCGGCGCGAAAGGCCTGCAGCGCTTCAAGCTCCTCGGCGGTGATCGGGCTGTTGTCGAGCATTGACTTTCTCCGTTCGGGTTGCCGGCCGCTGCCACGGCCGGGATGCTCTGGCGCATCGTGCGAGGCCGGCGCGAGGCCGGCCCCGAGGCGATGCGTCAGAACATCGTCAGCTGCCGGCCCTGGTCGCCGAACAGCGGCAGGGCCGAGGTATCGAACTCCTGTGCCGGCCGCGCCATGCGGCGGCGCTGCTGGACCACGCGAACGGCGGCGTCTAGTCGGCGGGCGCGCTCGGCGGCGGTTTCGGGCGCGCGGTTGTCGTTGGCGGGGGGCATCGTCTTTCTCCGGTTCGGTTGCCGACCGCTGCCACGGCCGGGATGCGCAGGGGCGTCGTGCGAGGCCGGCGCGAGCCGGCCCCGAGGCGATGCCTCAGTCGAGCCGCGAGCCTGTCGTGGCGCTGATGCCGTGCTTGGCGAGGACGTCGGCGAAGGCCTCGGCGCCGGCGCGGTGATGGCCGATCGCCTGGCCCCGGAAGCGGCCCGGGCACCAGAATTCCCAGCCGGTCGGATAGCCGCTCGCGCCGTATTTGTTGGCGCGGCACCAGGTGACGAAGGCGCCGCGCGCCGGGCGGACCGTGACCCATGCATAGCCGCAATCGAGCGCGGCGATATCCTCGGGGCCTAGGGCGGCGATGGCGCGCTCGGCGGCGGCAAGGGCTTCTGCGTAGATCGTGGCGGGGGTTTGCTGGGTGCTCATGGGGCTCGTCTCCGGGTGGTTGGCGGCGCCTGCCAGCGCCGTGAAATGAGTTATGGGACATGTCCCTAAACCTAGTCAAGTGAAAAATCACATACAATTCACATATATCGCAAAGGCCTGCATTTGCTGGCGTTTCGCCGCCGCTGCGATGGATAACCTGTGGATTGCGGGGGTTTTGGCGCCACGCGAGCGCATTGACAGCGAGGCGCAAATCAGATGGGCGTGTGAAACTTCACTCGCCGAGATGATCCGCCGCCATGGCCCTCGCCTGCCCGCTCCCTGTAACCCTTTTCAGTGCCGCGATTGTTTCGCGCGGCTATCCGGGGCTCGGGCCGACAGGTGTTGCAGGGGCGTTGTGCGAGGCGTTGCAAGCTAACGCATTGCAATCATTAGCCTATTCGGCGCCTGCAACGCTGCAACACCTGCAACACCTTCTGGCCTCGCGGGTGCACATGCATAGGCGGCGCGGCGCGAGTGGGCGCGATCACGCGCGCGGGTTCGGGAGTGTTGCTAGTGTTGCAAGTGTTGCAAAGTCAGAATATATATATAAATCAATAGCTTATGCTGCAACACCCTCCGCAACGGTCGCTGCGGCCATAGCGCAGGGTGTTGCGGCTCTCGCCTGCCCGGTCGGCTCCGAAGCGCCGGAAGCGATTAAATATCCTCGGATATTCAAGGGCTTGGGCGCCGCTGGCCGCTCGGCCGCCGGGATCGCTCGATTTGGGGTGTTTGGTGCGCGTGCGCCGGGTCGGCCGGCAGCTGGCGCGCCGGCGAGCGGCGCGACCAGGCGCGGGCTCGACCTGGGCGAAACCGGCCGTTTTCGGCCTTCGTCGCCAGTTCCGCTGTCGCCAGCCGGAGAGGAATGCGAGCGATATCAAGGCCGTACGCCGCAGGATCGCTTAACCGTTCGGGTTAACCGGGGGCCGGCCTCGCGGCGGAAGGCCGCCCCCCCCTCTCGCCGCGACCCCACCCCCCGGCTTCGCCCCGCCCCCTCTTCCCCCGCCCCCTTCGGTGCGCCTGTCGGCGCCCTCCGGGTCTTTTCTGCCGGAGGTGGCGAAAACCGGGATCGGCCGGAAGTCGGGGCCAGGGGCGTCGGGGCTCGGGGACAGGGCGCGGCGAAGACATGCGGCCTAGTGAAGGCGGGTTCCGGGGAGTTTCGCCATGGCTGAGGCGAACGGCACCGCCGGCGCCGTGGCCGGGCTCCTGGCCGAGGCCAGGGCCGCGCTGCCGCCCGAGGGCGAGCAGCTCGACCTGCTCGCCGCCTCGCAGCGGCCGTCCGGTGATCGGCTGAGCTGGGACGCCGGCAAGGTCGCCGGCGAGGTCGAGCGCACCGCCAAGGCCGGACGGCCGAAGGGCGCGCAGAACCTCGCGACCCGCGACCTGAAGTCCTGGATCGTCCGCCTGCTCGGCGGCACGCCGCAGGAGCAGATGGCCCGCTGGGCGATGCTCGAGCCGGAGGAGATGGCCAGGCGGCTGGGCTGCACCGTGGCGGAAGCCTGGGACCGGCAGCAGGCGATCCGCCGCGAGCTGGCGCCCTACTTCATGGCCCGGATGCAGCCGGTCGACGATCAGGGCCGCCCGGTGCCGCTGGTCGCGCTGTCGATCGGCGGCCAGGTCGGCGCCAGCGACGGCCGTGCGCCCTGGGAAGTCTGGTTCGCCCGCGACGCCGTCGATGTCACGCCGGAGGCGCCGGAATGACCCTCCTGCGCTATGGCACGCTCGACGAGATGCTGCGCGGCTACGATGCCGGCGCGGCGCTGCTGCTGGAGAGCGCCGGGCCGGTCTCCGACGGCTTCATCATGTCGAACGGCACGCGTGACCTGCTCTCCGGGCCGGTCGGCTCGGGCAAGACCACGGCCTGCGTCAAGCGCTCGCTGCTGCGGGCGATGCGCCAGCCGCCGCTGCTGCACAACGGCAAGCGCCTCCAGGGCGCGCCGCGCCTCTACCGGCTCAACGCCTATCGCGTCACCTACAAGGATGTCTGGCAGGCCCTTGTGCCGAGCTGGTGCAAGGTGCTGGACCCGGCGAAGGGCGTCGGCAACATCGTCGGCTCCTCACCCCGCCCCGGCCAGTTCACGCTCGATTTCGACGATGGCTGGGGCCCGATCCACATGGAGGTCAACTTCCTCGCCTGGGGCGAGGATGCCGTCCCCGACAGCCTCGGCGGCACGGAGGCGACGGACGCCTATCTGAACGAGATGCCGACGCATCGCGAGGACCTGTTCATCAACCTCGGCCGCACGGTCGGGCGCTTCCCGAACCGGGGCGAGATCGGCCTGCCGGATGATCCGAAGATCCCCTACGGCGCGATCATCGGTGACAGCAACGCGCCGGCGCCGGATTGCTGGACCTATCGCGACTTCTGGGGGCCGAAGAAGCCGAAGGGCTATCGCCACTTCCGCCAGCCCGGCGGGCTCGATCCCGAGGCCGAAAACCTGAAGGCGGTCGGCCGCGCCTATTATCTCGGCATGGTGGAAGCCAACCGGCACCGCGAATGGTGGCTCAAGATCAAGGTCCACCACAAGCCCGGCTACAACCGCGAAACCGACGTGATCTATGCCGATTTCGACGATGACGTGCATGTCAGCCAGGAGCCGCTGAAGCCCTATCCGATCCTGCCCGTCCTGCTCGGTTTCGATGGCGGCGCGACGCCCGCGGCGGCCTTCCTGCAGGAGCTGGCGGACGGGACGCTGCACATCCTCGCCGAGGTCGCGCTCCAGCGCGGCGACGAGTTCGATCTCGCCCGCGCCTGCCAGGTCATCATGGGCTCGCCCCGCTTCGCCGGCTGCGAGTTCCATGCCGCCTGCGATCCTGCGATGGACGCCGGCGACGACCTGACGCTGGGCTCGATGCGCTCGCGGCTGGCGAAGGAGCTGGGCATCAAGGTCGCGCTGGCCCGCAGCAACGATCCCGAGACCCGGCATGCGCCGATCCGGGGCAAGATCGAAGGCGGCAAGCGCAAGCTCAAGGTCGACGCGGTCCATTGCCCGACGATCCGCCGCGCCATGGCCGGCACCTACCAGTATCACCTGACGCGCGGCACCGGCGACCGCGGCCGGGCGGTGAAGAACCCCGACAGCCACGTCATGGAGGCGGCCGAGTACGGGGCGATGCAGTGCGGCACCGAGGCCGCCCGCATCCGCCGCTCGGAGCGCGACCGCATGCGCGAGGAACGCATGCGCGGCACCGGCAAGAAGGGCGAGGCCCCGAAACGCTACAACCCGCTGCGGAGATCCTGATGCTGATCCTCTCCAACGCCGACGTGACGAAGCAGGATATCGCCTGGGTGGTCGCGAACATGCGCGAGCTCGACCGGCGCGAGATCTATGCCTGCCGCTTCACCGACGACGATGCCGACCTGATCGAGGACATCGAGAGCACGCGGCCGCGCATGCCCTGGCTCGATGCGCTCTGCACGGATGCCGGCGAGCCGGTCGCGCTGCTCGGCCTCTGGCAGGTCGGCCCGCGCCACGGCCAGGCGCTGATGTTCGCCACCGATGCCTGGGCGTCGATCGCGCTGGCGGCGCATCGCCATGTCGTCACCCGGTTCATCCCCTTCGTCGTCGCCCCGAATTTCCAGCGCCTCGAATGCCGCGCCTGGGTCGGCCATGGCCAGTCGCGCGCCTGGCTCGCTCGGCTCGGCTTCGTCGAGGAGGGGCTGTGCCGCGCGCTCGGCAAGGCCGGCGAGGATTTTGTCCAGTTCGCTCTGCTTCCAGGGAGGGGATGACCCATGTGCAAGGATGTGGCGAAGATGTTCGGCGGCTCCGGCCGGCAGGAACGGGTGGCGCAGATGACGGCGCAGGCGGCGCAGGACAAGGCCGCCGCCGCCCTGCGCGAGGCGCTGCGCCCGCCGCAGGACAATGAGCAGACCCGCAAGGCGGCGGAAGCCCGGATGAAGCGCCTTGCCGGCATGCGCGGTGTGCGCTCGGCGGTCGGCGCCGGCGGGCGCGGCGATACCGGCGCCTCGGTCGGCTACAAGATGCTGCTGGGAGCCTGACGATGTTCTCCAGCCAGGACGCGCTGCGCCGCCATGAGGAGATGAAGTCCGTCCGCGCCCTCGAGGAGGGCGACTGGGACGACAATGCGCGGCTGTTCGCCCCGGACCAGATCGTCAGGCCGGGCACGAACCGGCGCCCGCGCTTCGACGAGCTCTACGACGCGACCGGCCTGCTCGCCCTCGATAACTTCGTCGGCGGCATCTATGGCCAGCTCACCAACCCGGCCAATCGCTGGATCGAGATCGCCACCGACGACGAGGATCTGAACAAGTGGCAGCCGGTCAAGGCCTGGTCCTATCTCGTCACCTCGACCATCCTGTCGTCGATGGGGCCGGCGATCTCGGCCTTCTACGAGCAGATTTCCAACGTCTTCGCTGATACCGGCGTCTTCGGCATGGGCACGATCTGCCAGGAGGAGGATCTCGGCAAGCAGCGGATCATCGACCGCGCCATCCCGCTCGGCCAGAGCTATATCGATGTCGACGCCCATGGCGAGATCGACCGCTTCCACCGCGAATACGAGCTGAAGGGCCGCCAGCTCAAGGGCTGGTGGGGGCCGGTCGACGGCGCGCAGGACGATCGCACCTACAAGATCATCCATTCGACCTGGCAGAACGAGAACTTCAACCCGCAGCGCCTCGGCCCGGAGCACGGCGCCATCTGCTCGCTCTACTGCTCGCCGGACCTGAAGGGGCTGGAGCGGCGCGGCGGCTATTACGAGCTGCCCTATCACACGGCGCGCTGGCGCACCCGCACCACCTCGCCCTATCCGATCGGCCCGGCCCATGTCGCAAGGCCCGATGCCGACATGCTGCAGGAGATGGAACGCAGCCACATCGTCGCAGCGCAGCACGCGGCCGAGCCGGTCAAGCTGGTCCATGACGATGCGGTGTTCAACGCCTCGGACTGGGTGCCGAACGCCATCCTGCACGGCACCATGTCCGACCAGGGCAAGCGCCTGGTCGACACGCTGGAGCGCGGCGGCGACCTGCGGCTCTCGGCGGCGCAATCGGAGCAGCGGCGCAATGCCGTGCGCGAGGCGCTGTTCTTCTCGCTGATGCTCCAGCTGAAGGACCGGCCGCAGATGACGGCGACCGAATTCCTCGGCTTCCAGGAGGAGCGTCTGCGGCTGATGGGGCCGCATCTGATCCGCATCATGCGGATGCTGTCGAGCTTCATCGCCCGCCGCTTCGGCGTCCTGCAGCGCGCCGGCCAGCTGCCGCCGCCGCCGCCGGAGCTCCAGCAGCGGCGGCTCGAAATCCTCTATCAGAGCCCGCTCGCCAAGGTGCAGCAGATGGCGACGGCGCGGGCCGCGATGAACTATTTCAACGCGGTCGGTCAGGCGGCGCAGCTCGATCCCGAGGCGGCCGACAATCTCGACATGGATGCCTATCTCGGCGTCGTGCATGAGGGCTTCGGCGCGCCGCCCTCGATCCAGCGCGATCCGCGGCTGATCGAGCAGCGCCGCCAGAGCCGCGCCGAGGCGCAGCAGCAGGCCACAGCCCTGGAGCAGACCGGCCAGGCGGTGACGATCGCCGCCGAGGCCGCCCATGCCGAGCAGGCGGGTTCCCTCGCGAAGCAGCGGGCGGCCTGATGGAAAAGCTCCGCCTCTGGTTCGCCGCCTTCTGGCGCCATCCCGGCAACCGACGCGGCGTGCTCGACGGCTATGCCGAGCTCGGCCGCAACCGCCTCCTGATGGCCGACATCGCGCTCCGCGGCGGCGTCTTCGCCCTCGACTACAATCCCGCCCGCACCGCCCGCGACGACGCGATCGCCGAGGGCCGCCGCCAGCTCGCCCTGGAACTGTTCAAAGCCGCGAAGCTGGACCCGTCCGACCTCTATTCCCTGATGGAAGAGCGCCGGCCGCCCCCACAAGAACAAACCGGAGGACGTAGATGAGCACGCCCGATCCCAATGCCCCGCCCGCCCCGCCGCCGGCGGCGCCGCCACCCGCAGCACCGCCCCCTGCCACCCCGCCTCCGGTTGCGGGTGATCCTCCGCCATCGCCGCCGCCCGCCCCGGCGCCGGGCGATCCGCCGCCGCCTGCCGCCGACGCCAACCCCTGGTGGGGCAAGCCCGATCTCGGGCTGGACCAGGACACGGCGAATTTCTACGCCGGCCGCAAGGCGCCCTCGCTCGCCGAGGCGCTGAAATCGGGCATGCACGCGCACAAGGCGGTCACCGATCGCAATGTGCTGCCGAAGCCCGATCCGGAAAAGCTCGAGGAATGGGGCGGCTGGAAGGATCTCGGCTGGGTCGAGAACCGCGAGGAGTACAAGCCGGCCACCCCGAAGGCCGACGCGCCGGAGGGCTACACCTATGACGAGGGGCTTGAGAAGACCTTCGTCGATGCCTGCCATGACGCCAAGGTGCCGGTCGCCGTCGTCGAGAAGGTGCTGAAGTCGACGATGGGCGCCGATTACGAGCGCTTCAAATCGCTTTCGGCGACCATGGCGCAGCAGGAGCAGCAGGCGACGCAGGCGCTCCAGACCAAATGGGGCCCGCAATTCGCGGCCAACAAGGCCCTGGCGCAGCGTGCCTTCAAGTCCCTCGCCCCGGCCGGCATGGACGCCGCCGTGCTCGACGAGGTCATGGGCGCGTCCAGCATGGTCGAGCTGTTCCACAAGGTCGGCGCGGCCCTGGGCGAGGAGAAGCTGGTCCTGCCCGGCGCCGGCGGCGGCCTCGGCGCGCGCTCCGAAACCACCATCAAGGCCGAGCTCAACCAGCTCCAGAGCGCCGAGGCCGACGCCCTGACCAATCCCCGCAACCTCCGCCATGGCGAGGTCAACAGCAAGCGCCGCGCCTTGCTCGACGAGCTCGCCCAGGTCGCGCCGCGCTGACCATCCCGCCTGCCTGAAACCGCAAGAGGAGAGACCCGATGACGAAGACGCCGAAACCCGCTCGCGCGCCAGCCCCTGAACCGGAAGATGCGGCGGCCCCCGCGCCCGCCCCTGAACCGGAAGCTGCGGCGGCCGGCGCCGACACGGCCGGCGAGCAGAGGCGTTCCGCCGTGCCCGACATCGCCTGCGGCGAGGCGGTGCGCGCCTTCCTGGAAGACTGGAACGCCGATCGCCCGGCCGAGGCCGCCGCCGGCAGCTATGGCGCGACCGAACGCGACCGCTGGGCCGGGCAGAGCTTCGACGCGATCCCGGACGGCACCGTGTTCGCCGCCGGTTGGGCCTTTGTCTTTGTGCGGGGCCGCTTCGTCGGCGCCGGCTCGCTCGACGCCATGCCGCCGTTCTTCATAGGAATGGGCCAGCCCGTTCCGATGACGGCAAGCGCCTGAAGCCCCTTGACAATCGGCCCGGCGCGTTCATAGCGTCGGGCCATTCGGACAGGTGATTTGCCTCACCTTTCTACCGGCCGCACCTTCGCTGTCCGAGCGTCGCCCGCCTGCATCGCCCCGGTAAGACCGGGACCGTCGACCGGACGTAAAGCGATAGGCCTTGCCCGCGCCCCGGCGCCGCCACCCTGGCCGAAACCTGAACCGACTTCCGTTCAACGTTTCGCCAGAGGTGCCCTATGCCCGAAGTTTTTGGGGACGTGCGCTCGCAAGCGCAGACCCACTATTCCAACAACATCCAGTTCGCCCTGTCGCGCCTGCCGGCGCCGATCGAGCAGAGCTTCTCGCCCATCACCAACCTGAAGGGCAAGGAGATGCAGGTGGTCGAGCTGATCGGCCGCTCGAAGGCCCGCCGCAACGCGCCGGCCAATGCGCCGACGCCGAACATCCTGGCGCAGCACACCGGCATCTTCGTCTCGCCGCAGCGCATCGACTGGGGCCGCACGATCCCGAAAGAGATCGAGATCATGAACGCCGTCGACCACAAGTCGACCTATGTGCAGGAAGGCGCGGGGGCGGTGCGCGAGGGCATCGAGGACATCTGCCTCGAGGCGATCTACGGGCCGCGCTACGTCAAGAATACCGAGGACGGCGCGCCCGGCGCGGTGGTCTACGACACCGCCAACCGGATCGCGGTCGATTACGAGGTGGCGTCGACCAACACCAACCTCACCGTCCGCAAGCTCGCCGCCGGCATCCGCAAGCTGATCCAGAACGGCGTCAACGTCGATATGGAAGACGTCTACCTGCTGCATACTGGCGCGCAGAACGAGGCTCTCTACAAGGAACTCCAGGTCACCTCGAAGGACTTTCGCAGCAAGGCCCAGATCGAGGAGAAGCGCGTCACCCATTTCATGGGCATCTCGCTGATCTCCTGCGAGGCCCTGCCCTTCCTCTCGACGAACCTGCGGCGCTGCCCGCTCTACTGCAAGTCCGGCATGCATGCCGGCCCGGCCATGCCGATGTCGACCGAGGTCGAGAAGAACCCGGCCATGCAGTACCAGTGGCACCCCTATATCGAGGCCTGGCACGCCGCCACGCGCTCGGAAGACGGCAAGGTCATCGACATCGTCTGCGACGAAACCAAGTAGGCCGCCCGGCCCGCTTCGCTTCCGCATGTCCTGATCGCGGCGCTCCGCCCCGGCGGCGCGCCCTCCCCCGAAACCAGACCAGGAGGCCGTCATGGCCGTTCGCACGCTCTATTCCAAGGCTCGTCCCGATCCGGCTCGCGGCCGGCGGCCGACCGCCTTCAACGCCCAGGCGCAGACCACGCTCGTCCATGAGAACTTCGCGCTGCTCGATAATGACAGCATCGGCACGAAGTTCTATTTCGGCCGCGTCTCCAGCTCGGCCCTGATCCTCGCCACCTCGCTGATCCACCACACCGCGATCACCTCGGCGACGCTCAATGTCGGTTTCGAGGATCCGCGCAACGTCATCACGGCCCAGCCGGCCGTGCTGGCCGCGGCGCTGGCCCTCGCCTCGGCCGGCACCAAGGGCCTGAACGCCGCCGTCGCGGTCGGCAGCCTCAACAAGCCCGTCTGGGAGCTGATGGGCCTGGCGAACGATCCCGGCCAGGAGTTCGACCTGATCGGCACGCTCGCCGCCGCCGCCACCGCAGCCGGCAACATCGCCGTCTTCGCCCACATCGCGCGGGAAGGCTGATGTCCACGGCTGCCTTCCTCGTGGCGGCCGTCAACGGGGCGCTGTTCCATCTGGACCAGCCCCCGATAACCTCGCTCGACCAGGAGATGCATGCCGCCCGCTGCGCCAAGGCGCTCTGGCTCGGCGTGCTCGATACCTGCTCGGTCGCGCACAGCTGGAACTTCGCCGAAACCGACGATTACGTGCCGGCCGCGACCAGCACGCTCGCTGATGCGCGCGGCTGGTATCGCCACAACCTGCCGGCCGATTGCCTCCAGGTCATCCGGATCGAAGGCCTCGGCAGCGAGGACTGGAAGGTCATGGGGCCGGCGAACCCGAGCGCCGACGATGCCGCGCAGGCGCGCCGCCTGTTCTGCCGCACCCTGACCCCGACGATCACCGCCACCTGGCGCATCGTCAATGCCGGGCTCTGGTCGCCGCTCTTTCGCCAGTATTACGAGTTCGAGCTCGCCGCCGCCATGGCCGGCCCGGTGGCGCGCGCCGCCGGCCGGGCGCCCGAGCTGCGGGCCGAGGCGCGGCTTTTGCTGGCGCCCGCAAAACGCCGCGACGCGCAGGAGGGCGCCCGCCGCGAGGTGCCGCGCGAGACCAGCTGGCTCGCCGCGCGCCGTCACGGGGGGCGGCGCTGATGGGCGTGCTGCAGAGCCAGCTCTCCTTCGCCGCCGGCGAGGTCTCGAAACAGCTCTGGGCCCGGCGCGACCTCGCCAAGCGCCAGATTGCGCTTCGCCGCGCCGAGAACGTCAACGTCATGCTGGAAGGCGGCATCACGCGCTCTCCGGGCACGCGCTATGTCGCGCCGCTGAAGAGCGAGACAAATGCGGCGGAGTTCGTGCCCTTCCGCTTCTCGAAGACCGACGCCTACATGCTGGTGATCAATGGCGGCGTCTTCCGGTTCTACCTGAACGGCGGCACCGTCATCTCCGGCGGCGTGCCCTATGAGATCGCCGCGCCCTGGTCCGATGTCGATATCCCGTTCCTGCGCTGGCAGAACGTCACGGACAGCATCTTCTTCGTATGCCCCGGCTACCAGCCGCAGGTGCTGAAGCGCGAAGGGCCGGTCAACTGGACGCTCACCCCCTACCTGCCGGGAAAGCCGCCGCTCGAACCGCAAAACCTAGACACGGCGTCGATCGTCAACGTCTCGGGCGTCTCCGGCGCGGTGCTGTTCAACGCGAATACGCCGCTCTTCCAGGGGGGGCATATCGGCACGATCTGGCGGCTCGACGAAAGCTCGATCGCGCTCACACCGCTCTGGCTCTCGGGCGAGACGCTGGCGACGAACGACGAGCGGCGCTGGCAGGGCCGGGTCTACCGCGTCGTCTCCGGCACGGATGCCGGCTCGAACCCGCCGATCCATGACGAGGGCGAGCAGTCGGCCGGCGGCGGCAAGGTGGTCTGGAAGTTCGTCCATGCCGGCTACGGCTATGTGAAGATCAACAGCCTGAACAACTCCGGCCAAGCCGTCGGCGTCATCGTCGGCAACGAGATGCCGATCTCCGTCGTGGTCAACGGCACCTATCGCTGGTTCGAGGGTGCCTGGTCGGGCGCGCGCGGCTGGCCGGAGCATGTCTCGCAGATCGACCAGGCGCTGATGTTCGCGCGCGGCGACACGTTCTGGCGCTCGCGGCCGGGCGATTTCTACGATTTCGAGATCGACGAGAGTGAGCACAGCGCCCTGATCGGCCGCTTCGGTGCGCCCGACGGGGAGCTGCCGAAGGTCGAGTGGCTGCGCTCATCCGGCGTCATCGTCGTCGGCTGCACCGGCTCGGAATGGATCGTGCGCGGGCCCTCGCCCTTCGACGCGCTGACCATGGCGAACATCCGCCCGCTCCAGCAGACCACGGAAGGCTCGGCCTCGCACCGGCCGGCGCAGGTCAGCGGCGGCGTCATCTTCCTCGGCACCGACCGCAGGAGCGCCTTCTTCTGCCGGTTTTCCTCGCTCTCCGACGAGCTCGACGTCGACATGGTGACGAAGTTCGCCCGCCACATCCTGGCCGGGCGGGCCCGCGGCCTCGCCTTCCAGCGCAACCCGCACCGTATCCTCTGGGTCTGGTGCTTCGACGGTTCGCTGCGGGCGCTGACCTTCCGGCCGCAGGAGGAGATGATGGGCTGGACGCGCCGGCCGATGGTCAACGGGGCCGTCGAGGCCGGCGGCGTGATCCCGAGCGAGGACGGCGAGCTCGACCAGCTCTGGCTGGTGGTGCGGCGCACGGTCGACGGCGCGACGCGGCGCTATATCGAGGTGATGCAGCCCTTCTTCGAGCCGTCGGAGCCCGACGCGCCCGATGCGAACGGTGCCTGGTATCTCGACTGCGCCCTGCCGCTGACCTCCGGAACGCCGGTCACGACGATCTCGGGCCTCGAGCATCTGGAAGGCCAGGTGGTCGGCATCCTCGCCGATGGTGCGGTGCAGGACACCCGCACGGTCAGCGGCGGCGCGATCACGCTGACGACGCCGGCGCGCGACGTCATCGTCGGCCTTCCGATGACCTGGCGGGCGGGCCTCCTGCCACTGGACAGCGAGACGACGAAGACGCTGGCGAAGCAGGGCCGGCATGTCACGCTCGACATGGTCGACAGCGCCGGCGGCCAGATGCGCGTCAATGGCGGCGACTGGGAGCCGATCGACGTGCGTGGCGGCTATCCGCTCGGCGGCCCGATCACGCTCTGGACCGGCGAGCGCGCCGTCAACCCGGCCTCGCCGACCCTGGTCTCGCGCACGCCCGGCGCGCCGCCGGCGGCCGAGCTCATCGTCGACATCGAGGGCAGCGACCCCCTGCCTTTCACCCTGTCGGGCGTCAATGTCGATATCGATGCGAGGCGGCCCTGATGTGCGTCGACCCGATCACCGGCATCGCCATGGCGGCCAGCGCTGGCGCCGGCGGCCTCTCGGCCATGGGCCAGCTCGCCGGCGGGCGCGGCTCGGCCCGCGCGGCGCGCATGCAGGCCTGGATGGCGCAGCAGAACGCCAAGAATGCGCTGGCCAAGGGCGCCTTCGACCAGGCGCGGCTGCGCGACAAGGTCGATACGGTGCTCGACAACCAGACCGCCAGCGTCGCCGCGCGCGATCTCGACCCCGCCTATGGCTCGCCGCTCGTCCTGCAGGGCCTGACCGCCATGCAGGGCGAGGCCGACGCCATGCTGATCGGCGCCGGCGCGCAGCAGGAGGCGGCCGAGCAGCTCTGGAGCGCGGCGGGCTCGATCGGCAAGGCGCAGGACGCCAAGCGCGCCGGCATGATCGGGGCCGGCACCGCGATCCTCTCGACCATTTCGCAATGGGCCTCGCTCGCCGGCGGCGGCGGCAAGACCGGCGGCAAGACCTCGACCAGCGCGACCGGCGCACAGATCAATCCGGGATGGACGGGCTCCCCGTTCACGCTCTACTGAGATGGCCGGTTTCGAGACATACACCTCCCGCGTCGCGGCGCCCGGCCCGCAGGCCCTGCCGCAACTCGACGATCGCAGCGCCACCGCCGCCGCGACGGTGCGCGCCGGCCAGGCGCTCGGCCAGTTCGGAAACCAGCTGCGCGAGGCGCAGAAATCGGCGCAGAAGGCACGCGCGACCACCACCTATCTGGAGAAGCAGGCCGATCTCGACAAGCGCTTCGAGAACGACGCCGACCCGGCGACGGCAGCCGAGCGCTATGCCGAGGAAGAGGCGAAAATCCGCGAGGACGCGCTCGGCACCGTCGCCGACGGAACCGAGCGCGATCAGCTGCGCACCCAGCTCACGCGCTACGGCGTGGCCAACCAGGGCCAGGCGCGCGCCGCCTTCCTGCGGCGCCAGGCGGACGGCTTCACCGCCGATCTCGACGCCCAGCAGACGGGCGTGCTCAACCGCGCCGCCACCGCCGGCTCGCCGGCGCAGCGGGCGGCGGCGACGCAGACCTTTTTCGAGCAGGTCGATGAAGGCGCGAACAAGGGCTGGATCACCCGCCAAGCGGCGCAGGCGCGTAAAAGCGGCGTCGTCAGGACGCTCGACGACGGCGACGCGCAAAAGCTGATCCAGACCAATCCCGGCGCGGCGCTGACCGCGCTCGCCGACCCGGCGAAATTCCCGACGCTGACGCCCGATATCCGCCAGGCCCGCATCCAGCAGGCACAGGCGCGGGCCGACGCGCTCGGCAGCGCCGAGCTGACCAATGTCGCGCGCTTTTCACCGCGGCGCGCCGTCGCCATGCTCGGGCGCGTCACCAATCGCGACCAGATCGGCCAGGTGGTGGCCCAGGCGCTGATCCCGCAGGAGAGCGAAGGCAACCCGAACGCGACCAGCCCGAAGGGCGCGGCCGGGCTGACCCAGTTCATGCCGGACACGGCCCGCGCCGTGGCCCGCCGCATGCGCCTGACCGATCTTGAAGGCCTCGACGACGAGGGCGTGCGCGGCGTGCTGCGCGCCCGGCCGGACCTCGCCCGGCGCATGGGCGTGACGCATCTCGGCGATCTCGCCGAGCGCTATGAGGGCCGCCTCGCCCCGGCCTTCGCCGCCTATCATGCCGGCCAGGGCAATGCCGATAAATGGCATGCCGCGGCCGTCGAGCGCTTCGGCACCGCCTACACCCCGGCGCAGTTCGCCAGCATCGTGCCCGACAGCGTGCATGATGGTGGCCCGAACAAGCAGGGCAAGAAGACCAAGGATTATGTCGCCGACATGTTTCGCCGGCTCGGGGCCGATCCGGCGACGACGCCGCAGCTGAGCCAGGCCGGCACCTACCAGGCCATCGGCGCGGTCAATTCGGAGCTGACCAGCCAGGCGAGCGAGCAGAAGCGGCTGATGCAGCAGCTCGCCAGCGTCGCCGGCGATGAGGCGAACGGCATCGTCGCCGCCTACAAGGCCGGCTATGCCCAGGATCCGCAGCTGGTGGCGCAGACCCGCGCCACGCTGACCCAGGCCGTCGCCTTGGGCAACGCCGAGGCCGCCCGCAAGCTGCGCGAACTGGACTTCGTCGAGCGCATCGCGCCGGCCGTGCGCGAGGCCTATGGCCGCCCGCCGGCGCAGCTCGAACAGGCGATCGGCGCCGAGGAGGCGCGGCTCGCCCAGGCCCCGCATGTCTCGACGCCGGAGCGCGAGCGGCTGGCGGTGATGAAGTCGGTCGCCGAGACGATCGGGCGCGAGCGCTCCAGCAATCCGGTCGGCCTGCTCGAGCGCTCCGGCGCGGCGCCCGTCGCCATGCCGGGCGATCTCAACGCGCCGGAAATGGCCGGCGCGCTCGCGGCGCGCGGCGACCAGGCGCTGCAGGCCGCCGCCCGTTTCGGCGCGGATGTGAAACCGTTCAAGCCGCAGGAGGCGGCCGGGCTGAAGGCCGGTTTCGAGCGCGCGGATCCCGATGAGCGCTTCCGCTTCGCCCGGAGCGCCGCCGCCAGCATGTCGGGCGAGGCCTATGAGGCGGCGATGCAGCAGCTCGGCGCGGACAAGCTGACGATCACCGCCGGCAAGCTCTCGGTCTACG
The DNA here is from genome assembly GCA_964527265.1 of uncultured Phycisphaeraceae bacterium. GTDB lineage: Bacteria > Planctomycetota > Phycisphaerae > Phycisphaerales > Phycisphaeraceae > CAZGOM01. The sequence continues at coordinate 22,177 of CAZGOM010000036.1, forward strand.
ATCAGGGTCTCGGCCAGCGCGTCGCGCGCGGCGCGGCCCTGCTCAAGCAGTCCGGCGTCGATGACGGCAAGACGACGGACCTGAAGAGCGCGCTCGCCGGCACCCTGCGCGGCTCGGTCTATCCGCCGGCCGTCCAGGCCGAGCTGGTCGAGGCGGCGCTCGCCGTCTATGTCGCCGATCGCGACGGCAAGGGCGCGCTGTTCGACGCCTCCGACGCCAAGGCGCTGGAAGGGGCGATCGAGGCCGTCACCGGCAAGCTCGCGAAGATCAACGGCGTCAAGGTGCCGCTGCCGCGCGGCGCCTCCGAAAGCCAGTTCAGCGCCGCCTATGCCGGCCTCACCCTCGCCGATCTGCCGGGCGGCACCGCCACTGGCCGCGACGGCAAGCCGGTCGACATCGACTTCATCCGCTCGCAGGGGCGGCTGAAGCCGCAGGGCTATGGCGACGGCCGCTATCTCGTCATGCTCCCCGGCCCTGCCGGCCAGGATGCGGCCGTGCTCGGCGCGGACGGCAAGGCCCTCGTCGTCGACATGCTGCCGCTGGTGAAGCGCCAGCAGGCGAGCTGGCCGGCGGCCTCCGCCGGGCCGGGCGGCGATGCCGGCGCGGCCTGGTGGGACGCGCAGCAGGGCGGCTACTGGCGGCGCCAGGCGCCTGGCGCCGGCGACCTGCCGATGCAGGCCGGCAAATACGCCACCCCGGCCGAGGAGCTGGAAGCCTCGGAACGCCTAGTCGGCGCGATCGAGAGCGAGCTTTCGGCCCTCAGCGAGGCCGATCGCGTGCCGCGGCCGGGCTCGCCGCTCGGCGCGACCGCGATCGAGACGACGCGCGCCCGGCTCGAAGCCGCCAGGGCCGAGGTCGCCCGCCTGCGGGGGCGCAAGCCATGAGCTGGGACGCCGCCTTCGCTGCCGAACGCGACGCCGCCTCGCGCGGGCCGCTCGCCGCCAACCCCGCCAGCTTCGGCGAGATCTGGAGCGCGAGCTGGCAGGCCGCCGGGCTCGATACCGCCTTCGGCGTCGGCGCGCCCTGGGCCGAGGCCCATGCCGATCTGCGCCGCGAGGTCGAGACCGCCGCCGGCATGAGCGCGGCCGAGCTGGCGAAAGCGCAAGGGCGCCGGCTGACCGCGCTCGACTGGTCGGGCTCGACCATGGAGGCGCAGGCGCGCGAGCTGGCCGAGCTTTCTGCCGGCCTCTCGCCGGAGCAGCAGGACAGGCTGAAGCCCTATCTCGACGTGCCCGGCCGGGCCCGCGCCAAGGCGGCCGAGCGCGAGCGCCAGGCGGCGGAGGTCGCCGACCGGACCTATGGCATCGCCGGCCATGCCGTCGGCTTCCTCGCCGGGCTGACGCGCCAAGGCGTCGATCCGCTCAATCTCGCCACGATGTTCGTCGGCGGCCCGCTGCGCGGCGCGGTGCTGCCGATGCTGGCGCGCGAGGCCGGCTACGGCATGGCGATCCAGGCGGTAGCCGAGCCCTTCATCGAGGCCGGCCGCTCCGAGCTCGGCCTGGAGGCCGGCCTCGGCCGGGCGCTCGGCAACGTCTTCGAGGCCGGGCTCGGCAATGCCGGGCTCGCCGGCCTGTTCCGGGGCGGGGCATGGCTGCTGCGCCAGGCGGCCCGCCCTGCCGATATCGTGACGGCCCGGCCGGGCGAGGTCGCTCCTGCGCCCGCCATGGAGGGGCGCCTAGACGCCCCCTTGCGGGCCTCAGTCCAGGAGGCCCCGCCGCTGCGCTCCGGCGTGGACAGCCCCGAGGCCTCGCCCGCCCTGCCGCCCGTCTCTCCGCATGCCTTGCCGGCAGGCCTGCGCGAGCTTGCGCCGGAGGATCTCGACGCGCTCGCCCGGCTCGCCGAGCGCGACAATCTGGTCGACGCGCTGGCGCCCGATCCGTCGAGCGCCGGCAAGGCGATCCATGGCGAGGCGGTCGAGGCGGCGATCGCCCGGCTGGAGACGGCAGGCGCCGACGCCATGGCCGGCTTCGACAAGGTGCTGGCCGATCTCGATGCGCGCCTGGTGGCCGGGGCGCAGCCGGCATCCGGCGTTGTCGAGGGCGCAGCAACGCCCGCGCCGGCCAGGCCGGCCCGACGCCGCCCCGCCCGGCCGCTCAAGCCGGTCTCGCTCGGCCGCTTCATCGCCAAGATGGGCGGCCTGCGGCTCGACGCCGATGTCAGGCACATGGGCATCAACCAGATGTTCGTGCCCGGCGTCGGCATGGTCGGGCGCGCGGGTGGCCTGCGGCTCGATGCCGATCTCGAACCGATGCTGATCGCCGCCGGCTATCTGCGCGACCACGATCCGAACCTGCCCTCCCGCGACATCACCGCCGAGGTCTTCGACGCGCTGGAGCAGGAGTTCAAGATGAAGCGGCCGCTCTATGCGGCCTCCGATGCCGGCGCCGTGGCGCGGCTGGAGGAGGAGCGCGCCTACAGCGCCGATGCCCGCCTTTATGACGAGCGCCTGGCCGACGAGATCGAGGCTGAAGCCGAGAGCATCCGCGCCCAGATGCGCAATCTCGACATGGATCCCGACGACTTCCATCCCGGCGATATCGCCGAGGCGGCCGAGCTGGTGGTGCGCGGGGTCGAGCAGGACTGGGACAGCGCGCTGGAACGCGTTGCGATCCAGAAGGTGATGGGCGATAATCCGGACCTGCCGGCCCTGGCCGACATCGCCGAGGACATTCCGCCCGGCTGGGCGATCGACGCCTGGCGCGACTGGGAGATTGACGATGCGGTTTCCGCCCGAGAGGCATCTCCAGATCGCGGCGCAGCTCGAGGCGGCGGCGAAGACGCAGCCCGACAGGCTGATCGCGGCCGACCTGCGCCAGCGGGCCGGGACCTTCCGCAGCCTGGCGAAGCTGGCGCAGCGCCGGGCGGACAAGCGGGCGACCCGGCACTAGACGCTTTCAGCCGCCTCGCGGCCGATACCGACGCTCCGGCCGAATACCGCGCGCGCCTCGCCGATCTCCAGCGCAGCATCGACGCCGCCGGCGACGACTTCACCATCCATCTCGACGGCGGCGACATCAGCGCGCGCCGACTGCTCGACGATATTGCCGCCGACGCCGATGCCGCCGACGCCCTGAAGGCCTGCCTTGGCCAGAAGGGCGGTGACGCATGAGCGTCTTTGCCTGCCTGTTCGGGAAGGTCGAGGCTGGGCTGGTGCGCCGCGACGCGGCAGAGCGGCTGCGCGCGGCGATCGAGGAGCGCCAGGCCGCGCTCGGCGATGCGCGGGCGGCGGCCGAGGCGCCGCTGACCTACATCGCCCTCAACATCGCTGACGATGCGACGCGGGCCGCCGCGCGCCATGCCGATCTCGCCATCCGCACCATCCAGGCGCAGCTGGCGACGCTCCAGCATGTCCAGGCCTATGGCGCGTCTGTGAAGGAGCTGCGGGCGACGCCAGGCGATTTCGGCTTCGGCTCGAAGGCGCCGATGCTGCTCGCCGACGAGCGTAAATCGACGCTCTGGCCGGCACTGCGCTCGCTGTTCTGGCGCGACCCGCACGAGATCGCGACCGGCGGCAACGTCCATTACCTCGCCCGGACGATCAAGGGCGAGGCGCAGTCTCTGTTCGTCGCCGGCATCGAGGCGCTGCGCCCGAAGATGCTCGGCCTGAAGCGCGAGACGGCGCGGGAATTCGACGTGCTCGGCGCCGCCTACGGTGCCGCCGATGCGACGCCGGAGGCCCGCGTCGTGGCGCAGGCCTGGGAGAAGACGGCCAGAAGCCTGTTCGAGCAGTTCAACGCGGCGGGCGGGGCGATCCCGGAGCGCCAGGGCTGGCGCCTGCCCAATCCGACGCTCGATCGCAGCAAGGTCGCGGCGGTGAGCAAGGCCGACTTCATCGCCCGCATGCGCGAGCTCAACAGCCGGCAGGACGTGCTCGATTTCGCCACCGGCCGGCCGCTCGACGATGCCGGTTTCGAGCGCGTCATGGGCGAGGTCCACGACAACGCGGTCTCCGGCTGGGCCGACGGCCCGCCGACTGCGGCTTTCCAGGGCGCGGAAATGCTGGCGAACAGCCGGCGCGAGCCGCGCATCCTCGCCCTGAAGGATCGCGAGAGCTGGCTCGCCTTCGCCAATGAGTTCGGGACGCATGACAGCGTCTTCGACGCGCAGATGAACCACATCGCCCGGATGAGCGAGGACATCGCCATGCTGCGCGTGCTCGGCCCGAACCCGGAAGGGCTGAAGCGCTACATGCTCTCGCTGTTCGACCGCGAGCTGCGCAACCAGACCGTGACGGCGCCCGACGCGGCCGATGCCGCGACCAGGCTCAAGGCCCTCAAGCAGAACCGCAAGGGCGAGGACAAGCTGAAGACCCAGCGCAAGGCCTTCGAGACGACCTGGGCGCATGTCACCGGCGCGGCCGATGTGCCGGTCAACACCGCCTTCGCCCATGCGATGGGCGACATGCGCTCGGTGCTGGTCGGCTCGCAGATGGGCTCGGCGATCGTCTCCTCGATCTCGGACACCGCGACGCTCGCCATGGCGGCGCGCTTCAACGGCCTGCCGGTGATGAGCCTGATCCAGCGCGCAGTGCGCGATATGGCCGAGCCGGGCTCGGAGATCCGTGCGGCGCAGAACGGGCTGATCTCCGACGCGCTCGCCCAGGGCGCCCATGGCGTCGACCGCTTCGCCGGCGAGACGATCCGCACCGGTCGGGCCGGGCAGATCGCGGGCGCGGTGATCCGCGCCTCCGGCCTGCGGCGCTGGTCGGCCACTTTGCGCAACAGCTTCGGCCTGGAGACCATGGCGCTGCATGCGCGCGAGGCCGGCACGCCCTTTTCCGAGCTCGAGCCGAACCTGCGCCAGAGCCTGGAGCGCTACGGCATCGACGAGGTCGACTGGAACGTCATCCGCGAGACGCCGCTGCACGAGGAGCGGCCGAACGCCTTCCTGCTGCGCCCGATGGATGTCCGCGCGCTGGGCGGCGAGCAGGCCGGCCGGGCCGCAGACAAGCTCAAGCGCCTGATCGATACCGAGATGGATTACGCGGTGATCGAGGGCGACCCGATGACCCGCGCCCTGCTCTATGGCGACAGTCGGCCGGGCACGGTCGAAGGCGAAACCCGCCGCGCCTTCGGGCTCTACAAATCCTTCCCGATCACCTTCATCACCCTGCATTTCGCCAGGGCCATGGCCCGCGGCTGGGACGGCTCGCGCATGGGCCATGCCGCGATCTCCTTTTCCGCGATGTGGGCGCTCGGCATCGTCGCGATGCAGGCCAAGCAGGTCGCCAATGGCCGCGACCCCTACAGCCTCGACCCGACCACGCTGAAGGGCTCGCGCGCCTATGCCGCCGGCCTGCTGCAGGGCGGCGGCCTCGGCATCTTCGGCGACCTGATCGGCCAGGACCAGACAAGGCACGGCACCAGCCTGATCGCGACGCTCGCCGGCGCGCAGTTCGGCGCGGCCGAGAAGGTCGGCCGCTTCGTCGTCGGGAACCTGCAGCGCGCCGGGCGCGGCGAGGAGACGCATTTCGCCGGCGACGCGCTCTATCTCGGCGCCGGCTTCCTGCCGGGATCCTCGCTCTGGTACGGCCGCCTCGCCTTCCAGCGCGCCGTCGTCGACCAGATGGCGCTGATGATCGACCCGCGCGCGCCCGACCGCTTCCGCCGGATGGAAGACATGGCCCAGCGCGATTTCGGCCAGCGCTTCTGGAGCCGCCCCGGCCAGTTCGTCCCCGACCGCCTGCCCGATTTCGGAGCCACCATGCCATGACCGTCCTGACCGAACTCTGCGACGTAACCCTGCCGTGGACCGGCGTCGAGACCAGCTTCGCGCCGGGCTTCCCGGCCCGCGATCCCGGCCATGTCAGGGTCGAGCACATCACAGCCGCCGGCGCCCGGACCCCGCTGACGATGGGGGCGCACTACACGGTAAACTTGGCTCCCGGTACGCTCATGATCGCGGTTGCACCGACAGGGTCGATGCCGGCCGCGCCGGCCGATCTGCGGATCTACCGGCGCACGCCCGCGACGCATGCGAACGGGTTCAACGATCTCAACTCCTACTCGCAGTCGATCCATGAGGACCTCGCCGACCGGGCGGCGATGCGCGCGGCGGAGAACCGGGCGATCGCGCTCGATGCGCTCGCCCAGGTCGCGCAGAACCTGATCGACTTCACGGCGTCGCAGGCGGCGCAGGACACGGCGGTCGCGGCGCAGTTCGGTGCGCTCGCCGACCAGATCGGCCAGGCTCTGACGGCGCGCGACGAGGCGGTCGGCGCACGCAACATCGCGGTGACCGCCCGCGACGATATCCAGAAGCTCTACCTCGGCGCAAAGACAGGTTTCCCGCTTGTCGACAATGCCGGCCAGCCCTTGCAGGCCGGTGTCTGCTTCACGCTGACGGTCGCGGTCGGAGCGAATGATCCCGGCCCCTACGTCTGGACGGGGTCAGGCTGGGCAAGCCTCGGCACGGCGCCGGAAAGCCTGCCGCGCGGCGGCAAGCTCCTGATCGATGACGCAGTCGCGGCCAGCGGCATCGTGCCGGTCTCGGGTGGCTATCTGCCCGGCTACGTCAATGTCTGGCGGAATGGCGTCAAGCAGATCGTCGGCGCGTCGCCCGGCAGTGGCTTTGGCGATCCCAACTGCGCCGCATCGGACGGGCTGACGATCGTTTTTCCGGCCGGTGCGCTCCAGACGAACAACGTGGTCGAATGGGAGTATCGCCGCTCGTTCACCGTGGCCGGCATTGAAGCTGCCGATGTGGCGGCGCTTCCGGCTGGCGGGCTGGCCGCGAGCAATGTGCAGGCGGCGCTGGAAGAACTGGACGGTGAAGTCGCGCTACGGGCGCCGGCCGCATCTCCGACCTTTACCGGCACCCCGGTCGCTCCGACGCCGCCCCCCGGCAATAACTCGACACGGCTCGCGACAACGGCTTTCGTCATTGCGGCCATCGCGGCCATCCCGCCGGCCGCGGCCGCGCCCCTGCCGCCCTGCTATCTCTCCGGCTTCACGCTCGCCAACAATGGCGTCGACGCGGCCAACGACATCGACATCGCAATCGGCTCGGCGCGGGACAGCACGGACGCGCTGAACATCCTGCTCGCGGCGGCGCTGACCAAGCGTCTCGACGCCAACTGGGCGGCCGGCACCAACCAGGGCGGCCTCGATGCCGGCACGAAAGCGAACAGCACCTGGTACTTCGTCCATGCCATCTGCAAGGCGCTCGGCGCCGATGTCGAGGCTCTGTTCTCGACCTCGGCGACGGCGCCGACGCTGCCGGCCACCTATACCCGGTTCCGCCGGATCGGCGCGGTGCTCACGGATGGCGCGGGCGCGATCCTTGCGTTCAAGCAGTTCGGGGATCTTTTCGTATGGTCGACGCCAAAGGCTGATCTCAACACCGTCGCGGCGAACACGACGCATACGGCGGTCACACTCACCGTCCCGCCGATCGCCGGCATCGAGGCCAACATCCGGGGGCTGATCGCGCATGCCTCCCTGACGCCGTCCGTCGTGGTCTACCGCATTGGTGATGTCGTCGACTTCAATAGTCCAAGCGGCAAGGTCGCGAACGCCGTGGGCCTCGGGTACTCGCAATCGATCCCGGTCAACGCCAGCGGACAGGTCAATTATGTCAGCCAGCAGCCGAGCACGACGCTGACGATCGGAACCATTTCCTACATCGACCGCAGGGGGAGAGACGCATGAACCACGCACAGCTCATCGCCGACCATACCCTCTACGCCCAGCCGCGCTCGGCGACTGCGGATCTCCGCGACTTCCTCGACGCGCGCCATGGCGTCGGCGGCTGGAGCTATCGCACCGGCGTCGGGCTTGGCACCGATATCCAGCCGGCGGTGCATGATGCGCTCGATGCGATCCGCGCCCGCTATAGCCGCGGCAAGCTGCTAATCCCGCCGACTGGGCTGTTTCGTGTCGCCAGCCTGTTCGATCCCGGCAAAATGTCCGGCATCGTCATGGAGGGGCTCGGCAGCCAAGCCAGTAAATTCGTTGTCGACGTCAACGCCGGCACGCTGTTCAACTTCACCGGCGCAGCGGGCTTCACCGGCGGCGGCGTCAGGGGCATCGGCGGCTTCCTCGAGGATGGCCACCCGACCTCCAACGCCGAGATCATGCGGCTGGACGGCGACGGTACCGGCCAGCCCGACCAGTTCGTCGTAGAGGACCTGTATTTCTCGCGGATCGGAACCTCTTTCTGGGCAAACGGTCTGGTCCTCAATGGCATGGACCGGACGTCGCCGCAGGGAACGCGTATCGGTACGATCCGGAATTTCCAGATCTTCTGCTGCCGGATATCCGGCATCGGCATCTACAATGCGGTCGGCTGGACGATGGAGAATATCGGGACCTATGCCGGCACCGGCACCGGCAACGATGTCACGATCAGCGGCGGCGGCGCGAGCAACACCAACTCGACGCAGATCGACATCCGCGGCCTCTGGTGCGGCGGCGCGCTGATCCTCGCGAACGCGACCGACGTCACCATCCATGGCAAGGCAGCGACCGTAACGGCTGCGACCTCCTTCAATTATCACGCCGGCGTCGTCAACGCCGCGTCGCTGTCGGGCGCGCTGGGCCCCAAGGGAACTCTGCAGGTGGTCACATGAGCAAGCCCGTCACCATGCCGTCGCTGGAGCAGCTGGACGCCGCGGGCTTCCATCGCGCGACGCCGCGCTATCCTCCGGTCACGATCGACGGCGTGCCCTATCGCGGGCTGTGCGACGCGATCATCGATCTCGTCCCCGAATGGGTGCGCCGTCGCAAGGCGGTCAAGGCGCTCTGCCGCCATGCCGAGATGGCCACCGCGCAGGAGGCTGTCGCCGCCGATGCGCGCGCCCGGCTCACGGCGACGGACCATTGGGCGCTGAAGGCGAGCGAGGCGGGCGAGGCGCTGGCGCCGAAGCGCCGCGCCTATCGCGAGGCCCTGCGCGAGATCGCGCGATCCCCGGCCGGCTTCAGCGCCTGGCCGGTCAAGCCGGAGTGAGATCATGTCGCTCGATCGCACCACCTTCTTCGCCTATGCCCGCCGCGCGCCGTTCGGCGGCCGGCTCTCGACGGCGCAGGTCGCCGGCTGCAACGCCATCCTCGACGAGTGGCAGCGCCGCCGGCTCGAGGACTGGCGCGTCGTCGCCTATGACCTGGCGACCGCCTTCCACGAGACCGGCGGCACGATGCAGCCCGTCCGCGAGAAGGGCGGACGCAGCTATTTCATGCGCCGCTACGACATCACCGGCGCCCGGCCGGACAAGGCGCGCGAGCTCGGCAACATCCATCCCGGCGACGGCGCGAAGTTCCCCGGCATGGGGCATGTCCAGTCGACGGGGCGGGCCAATGCCAGGCGCGCCGGCGACATCATAGCCGAAGTGCTCGGCCGCCGGATCGATTTCGAGAAGGAACCCGAGCGGTTGATGGAGATGGACATCTCCGTCGCGCTGCTGATCGAGGGCATGGAGCGCGGCGTCTGGACCGGCCGCCGCATCCGCCAGTATTTCCTGCCGCAGGGCCGCTACAGCGCCGCCGACGCGCACAGCACCGCCAAGGCGGCGCGGGCCTGCGTCAACGGCAGGGACAAGGCCGACCTGATCGCCCGCTACTGGAAGAGCTTCCTCGACGCGCTCAAGGCGGCCGACCAGGCGACGGCGCAGCCCGACGACGTATCGCGCGCCGCGGCCGAGCCCGACGACGTGCCGCCGGCGCGCTCCGGCAGCGTCGGCACGGTGGCGATCACGACCGGCGCCGGCGCCTGCTCGGCGCTGATCGCCGGCATCAGCAATCCCTGGGCGCTCGCGGCGTTCGCGCTGATCCTGATCGCCGGCGGCGTCGGCGCCTGGCTGCTGCTGACCGGCCGCGTCACGATCAACCGCGGCAAGGCGCCGGCGCTGTGAGCCTGCGCCTTGCCGCCTATGCCGCGCTCGCGGCCGGCCTGCTGCTCGCCGGCTGGCGCGTCGTCGACATGGTGGCGGCCGGGCGGGTCGGCAAGGCAACCGAGATCTACAACCAGGAGGGCCGCGATGCTGCGGATGCCGTTGCCGAGGCTCGCCAGCGCGTGCGGGCTTGCCATGCTGCTGGCCGCCTGTGGGACCGTCAGGCCGGCGAATGTCTCGGGCCAGTGCCGGGCGCTGGGAAATGAGCTTCAGGCGGCCCGCACGGTCGCAGAGGTCGATGAAGTCTATGAAGGCGGCGTCGCGGCGGGCTGCTGGACGCGAGCGGGCGGGCGATGAGATGGCGACGGATGAAGTGACGCGGGGCAACAAGCTCTCGATCGGCACGCAGGTGGTCAGCCTGCTCGTGCTGCTCGGCACGATCATAACGGCCTGGAACAAGGTCGACGGGCGCGTGACCATGGCCGAGCACCGCATCATCCAGCTGGAGGCGATGGCGGCCGCGGCCGCTTCGAAGCGCGAGGGCGACACGGCCGCCCTGCTCCAGCTCGCCGGCGAGGTGAAGGCGCAGAACGTCGCCATCCAGAACGTCTCGGCCGGCATCGGCCGGGTCGAAGGCCAGATCAAGGATCTGCGGCCACGCCAGCCCTGAACCAGCTCGCCGGGCTTCATCTCCCGGCGGGGACGCCTCCTTGGCGTTTCCTCCCTAGACTTCCCGCCCGGCTCGCGCCGGGCGGGCTTTTCATGAGGGCCCCATGGCCAAGCGCACACAGCCCCATCCCGTCTGCCAGCCCTTCGTCAACCGCCATTGCGGCGCGATCCGCATCGTCATGCCGGTGATCCGGCCGGACGGCGAGCCCGACAATCTCCTGCGCGAGATCACGCCGCGCCAGGCGCTCTACATGGCAAGCGAGCTGCTCGCCGGCGCAGCGGCGGCAATGGGGAAAGACGGGCTGGAATTGGGCGAGATTGTCGCCAGTAATCCCGGCTAACTCGTTGGCTTTGTTAACGACTTGTTAACCCTGTCCGTTTTCGCCAGCCGAAACCTATGTGCGCGGTGGCCTCGCTTCAATCCATCGTCCTGTCAAGCACTTGGGCCGCATTGCTGAACGGAACTTTCGGAGAACACTGGCGACGGAAATGCACTGGCGACGGCACTGGCGACCGTCGCCAGTTCGATCATGTTCTAGTGCCGTTCCGGCGATGATGGGCCGGGTAAATCTTCACACCCCCGAGAATGTCGACGCCGGGTTCGGTCAACGAGGCATGTGCCATCGTATAGCTGAGGGCATCGATGCCTGCCCGCAGCGTCATGTGATCGTCGCCCCCGGTCAGCTGTACCGCGACCGGCGATAGTCCGAGCTGTTCAGCTAGCGCCTGGAGCTCTGCCAGCCGATAGGCGAACTCGCACACTGCATCACCACGTTCCATTACAGCTCTCCGGTCATGAAGGCGGCCGCCGCGTCGGCCTCCTCGGCCGTGCGCGGCAGATAGTGCTCGACGATCTTGTAGCCTTCTTCGAGCGTGTGGCCGCTCATGTTGACGATCTGCTCGACCGTCAAGCCGAGCTTGCGCAGATGGACGAAGCCGGAGCGGCGGCCGTCGCGCAGCTGCATGCCCTTGAGATGGCCCCAGCGCTCGGGATCGACGGCGATCGCCCGCTTGATCAGCTGCGCGAAAGCCGTGCTGACGGAACGGTCGCGATAGGGTCGCCGCGTCACCTCGTTGACGATCAGATGCCGGATATTCCTGCCCTCAACCCGCAGCGGCGGCGCGGCCGTGAGGCGCTGGGCCACCAGCGAAGGCAGGCGCATGTCGATGTGCACTCCCGGCGACAGCTCGAAAAGCTTGCCGATGCGCATGCTCTTCGACTGGTCGAAGACGAGGCGCGTCGAGCCGTCCGGCTTTGCGACCAGGTGCGTCTCGTCGAGAGCGATCACGTCCCAGGCGCGCTGGATGCAGGCGAAGGCCAGGACCAGCGCCGTGCCGAGCGAGGGGCGCGCCATCCAGGGCGGGCTGCGGCGCTTGCCCGGCGGCGGCTCCTGCTCCGGCGGTGCGAGCCGGCCATCAGCGACGGCGACGACGTGGCGAAGATCGTCGAGCGTGAACAGCCGGGCGCGACGCTTGGCGTTCGGTAGCTTCAGCCGCGAGAAGGGGTTGACCTTGATTGGCAGCGTCTCGGTGTCGATCGCCCAGCTGTAGAGCGCGCGGACGCAGGAAACCTGCGAGTTCGCCGTTCCCGGCGCGCGGCGCTTCAGCGGGTCGACCCATGCCTTGACCCGCCCGCGCGAGAGGCCGGCGGCGTTGTCATCGCCGAATTCGGCCTCCAGCGGCTTCAGCAGATAGCCCCATTGCTTGCGCGTGCTCAAGCGCTTGCCGCGCCAGTCGTCGCTGCCCTTGCCGTCCTCGCCATAGCGCCAGAGGTTGACCAACTGCGAGACCGTCATCGCCGCCGCGCGCTTCTGCGGCGGCAGGTGCACCAGGGCGGAGGGGCTGGGCGCTGCCTGCTCCTTCTGCCAGGCCTCGACCTGTCGGTTGAGGCGCCTGGCCTCGGCCTCGGCGATGGCGCGATCCTTGCCGAGCGAGACGCCCTTCCAGTGCGGGCGCAGCTTCTTCTCCGGCTTCCAGTGCCAGACGCCATAGTCGTTCTGGTGAAAGCGTGGCGTCGGCTGCTCGCGGCGCGCAGCCGCCTTGCCCTTGGCTCTGGCCATGGCTCGATCCTCGCGGGTTGTGGAAGGCTAGGCGGGTGGCCCGCCGGCTTCAAGCGCCGGCGCGGCCGCCCTGGATCAGGCTGAACTGCGGCGCGCGGGCGCGCGCGGCAGTCTCGTAGCGGCCGAAGAAGGCGAGCACGGCCTGGGGGTTCCAGCGCATTTCGCGCCGGCTATAGGGCAGCGGCTCGGGAAATCCGGCCCATTCGCGCATGCGCTGGCGCGTGACCTTCTCGGACAGCACCACATGGGCGGCGATGTCGGCATAGGTCCAGAAGCCCTTGCCGGGATCGCCGAGCGGCAGTTGGTTCGCGAGCCTCATGGCAGCACCTGGACGATGGCGGCGGTGCCGGCTGCGACGGCGACGGCGGCCAGGGCGGCATCGATCGCCGCCTGGGGCAGGTCGCGATCGGCAAGGCGGCCGACGGCCGTGGCGAGCAGCCCGGAGCCGAGCCCGGCGCAGGCGACGGCGAAGACCATGGCGGCGATCATCGCAGCGCCTCGCGGCGCAGGTCGGCCTGTAAGCTCGAATAGGGCCTGGTCTTCAGCTTCAGCGGCTTGCACAGCTCGGCATCGCCCGCCGGGGTGGTGATGATGCGGAAGCTGCCGTCACCCCGGTCGAGATAGGTCAGCCAGCCGGCCTTCTCGCATTCCTTGACGGCCTGCTTGCCGAACATCCTGATCGGATCGAAATGCCCGGTCGGCTGCTGGAGCACGAGCTCGTAAGGGCGGGCCTGCTTGACCAGCTTGCCGCTCCTGGCGGCGACGAGGCACAGATGCTGCGCCTTGGTGCGGCCGAAGGCGGCGGAACGGCGCGGACCCCGGCTCATCGGTTGTCTCCGCCCTTGCCATAGGCCTGCGGGATGCTGTCGAGCAGCCCGGAGCAGCTGCGCCAGCTGCGCCGGCCGGCCCGGTAGTGCCTGTCGGCGGCGCGATAGGCGGCGGCGAGCGCGCCCATGAGCTGGAACAGGCCGCGCAACCGGGCGAGCCCGCGCTCGTAGCGGATCAGCATCCAGCAGTCATAGAGCTGGGCGCCGCGCACCATGCGGCGGTTGTTCCAGCCTATGCGGTGGCCGGAGCAGCAGAACTCGGCCGTGACCTGCGCCGTCTCGGCGAGCGCCGTGCCGCATTCCAGGCACTCGCGCGGCCGGGCGGCGGCGGCCGGACGGGCCGCTCCGGCGGGGCGTTTAAACGGCGCCGCTGGCGGCGCCCGCAGGGCGGCCCGAGCGGACGGCGCGGGGAATGAACCATGCATGACCAGAACCCCTCTCGACGCGGCTGCAAATCAGCCGGCGTGAAAGCGGTAGCATGTGCGTGTGAAAGTTCAAACTGAAATGTGAAAGTTCATGTGATGATGCAGATAATCGGCGCTGAGATTTTTTGCACCCGCGCTGTGGATAATCACGCCCCGCCGCGCCGCGGCCGCCTGATCGAGAGCTCGACGACGCCCTTCATCCCGACCGAACCGTCGATGAGCTGCGGGATCCGCGCGCCCTCCTCCCGGCCGGCCCCGACCAGGAAAGGCGGATGGTAGAGCCGGAACACCGTGCGGGCGCTCGCGCCGCGCTCGAAATCATAGAGCTGGGCGCAGACGACATCGCCGCTCTGCGGCGTGGCGTTGAGGTCGACGATCAGGATGTCGCCGGGGAAATAGCCCTCCTCCTCCAGCGCCCGCGAGTGCAGCGTCCAGGGCACGACATGGACGCGGCCGGCGACCGCGGCCGTGACCAAAGCGGCCATCGGATCGCCGACCGGGGCCTGATAGAGCTCGCCTTCCTGCTCGGAGAGGCCGCCATGCGTGCCGGTGCGCACCGCCTGCTGCACCGCCTGGGGCTGCTTCGGCCGGGCGTCGATCGGCGCAGGCACGCCGGTCCTCGCCTCGATCTTTTCGATGATCTGGCCGGAAAGCGTGCCGTTGTAGCCGGGCTTGTTCTTGAAGCGGGTCAAGGTGGACGGGTCGCCCTCTGCAAGGCGAGCAATCTCAGTCGGCGTCAGGTTGGTGCGCCGCTCGACCTCGTCGAGATAGGCCAGCTGCGCGGCGCGCAGCCGCTCCTTGCGCGCCTTCCTGTGGTGCTCGACAGATTGCTGCATCGACCGCCCCGAGATGTGAAATCCGGGCGGACGGTGCGGCGCAACATGGCTGTGAGCAATTTGCACCATCACACTTGACGCAACTCTGCAAATCAGATGGACGTGTGAAAGTTCACACGACAAGGCTAAGTCACATGTCCATGATCGAAGCGCAAGACCTCGAGGCGCAGGAGCTGCAGGGGCAAGATCTGGAGGAGCGGCTTTCTCGCATCCGCCTGCCCGTCAACGAGATGGCGCGCCGCGTCAACTGCCATCCGATGACGCTATCGGGCCAGGCGAAGGGCAAGCGCCGCACCAATGCGCGGCTGCGGCGCGACGTCACCAGCGCCCTGGTCGAGGAAGAGCAGGCGCTGCTCGCCTATCTCGTCCGCCTCCACCCCGACCAGGCGCGCGCCGCCCTCCAGGCCGCCTGAACTTCGTTCCGTAACAGTCGCTTCGTGTCGCGTTCCCCCTGCCCGGCCATCGCCGGGCGGCCCCCTTCTCGTCAGCGGAGCGCAGGCCATGGCCGCAGCCCCCATCCAGAAGCCCGATCTCGTGCACGAGGTCGCGATCGCCATTCCCGGCGGCAAGATGCTGGTGATCTATGCCCGCCTGACCCAGGGCCAGCTGCCGAGCGTCTACATCGCCTATGAGCCCGACGAGGCCAGCCCGGCCCGCACCCGGGTGCGCGACGCGGTCTTCCTGCTCAACGCCCTGCGCGCCTGGGGCAATCCGCGCCTGCTCCAGACCCTGATCGACGCCGACAAGCAGCTGCACGAGATCCTGCTGCCGGCGAAATCGGTGATGGAAGCGCCATGAACAACCAGCGCAGCGGCGTCTACGAAGACATGGCCCTGCACTGGCAGCGCTTCGACGCGATGCCGGCCGAGCTGCGCCGGGTCTACGCGATGGCCCCGTTCAACATGCATATGGGCCGGGCGGCCTACCGCCACGATGTCTATCGCCGCCATGGCGCGAGCGTCGCCAACATGCGCAAGGCCGAGATCTTCTACCTCTGCAAGCATCTCCAGGAGCGGGCGGCCGAAACCTATGGCCCCGAGCATCCCGACGCCCGGCGCTCGCGGCTGATGAGCCGCCCCGGCCTACGCGGCGGCGAGGGCCGGTCATGAAGGGGCTCGTCCTCTCGCTCTGCCTGGGCGAGGGCCGGTCATGATGTGGCGCAGCGAACTGACGATGTTCGGCTGGCGCGTCGTGACCGGCAACGAGCTGGTCGGCGAGTGCTCGATGCGGCCCAACCAATTCGGGCGCGTGGTTTCCTATAGCTACAGCAAGGGAGGGCCAAATCCGGGTTTCGCTGCGATCGCGGAAGCCTGCGCGGCTGCGCGCAAATGCCTGCCGCCCGGTCCGACCGGCCGCTATGGCTACTGTTCCAGCCCAAAACGAGGCCAGCTCTGCGAACTGGTCGCGTCGGCGCTCAATGACCGGGAGCGCCCGGCATGAGCCACCCCGTCTCGATCGACCTGATCAAGTCGCGGCTCTGCTCGCGCATCGACCAGCTGGTGATGCAGCTCTATCCGAATGCCAGGCGGCAGGGCGCCGAATATGTGCTCGGCGACGTGTCCGGCGCGCCGGGCTCCTCGATGTCGATCTGCGCGCATGGCAGCAAGGTCGGCGTCTGGCAGGATTTCGCCGGAACGGCCAAGGGCGACGTGCTCGACCTGGTCGCGGCCGGGGCCTGCGACGGCGATGTGAAAGCGGCGATCGCCTGGGCGATCGACTGGCTCGGCCTCGGCGGGATGAACGCCGAGCAGCTGCGCCGGCAGGAGGAGAAGGCCAGGGCGGCGCGCGAGCAGGCCGAGCGGGCGCAGCGCGACGATACCGAGAAGAAGAAGCGCCAGTCAAAGGCGATCTGGCTCGCCGGCGAACCCTATGAGGGCTCGCCGGCCGAGCGCTACATGCTCGGCCGGGCGATCGATCTGACGCAGCTGCCGCGCCTGCCGCGCGCCCTGCGCTACGGCCCGAGGGTCTGGAACCGCGAGAGCGGCGGGCGCGAGCTGCCGGCGATGCTGGCCCCCGTCATCGACGGCGCCAGCTCCGAGCATCTGGCGGTGCACCGGAGCTGGCTCCAGCTCCACCCCGACGGGCGTGTGACGAAAGCTGCGCTCGCCGACCCGAAGATGACGCTCGGCCCGCGCAAGGGCGGGCTGATCCCGCTCACGCGCGGGGCCTCGGGCAAGCCGCTGAAGCAGATGCCGGCGGGCGAATGGCTCGGCGTCTCGGAAGGCATCGAGAACGGCTATTCGGCCGCTTTCGCCAATCCCGAGCTGCGGATCGCGGCGGCGATCGCGCTCGACAACCTGGCGGAGCTGCGCCTGCCGCCGCAATGCGGCGGGCTCTTCGTGCTCGCCGACAACGACGCCAACCCGGCGGCGATCGCCGCCTTCGACAAGGCGATGGCCCGGCTGAAGGCGCGCGGCATCCGCTTCGAGGTGATCCGGCCGCCGAGCGGCTTCAAGGATTTCAATGACTGGCTCGTCGCGCTGACGCGCGAGAGCGAAACCCGCTGCCGGGCGGAAACCGGCTGACCGAGGAGGAGGATGAGCATGCAGACCATCGAGCAGTTCAAGGCGCTCTGCGACTGGCGGCTGAAGCGCGGCAGCCACGAATTCCCCGGCCCCGCCGGCGGCACCTGCATCAACGAGGCGGCGCTCGTCGCCGCGGGCTTCAAATACCGTGCCGTCAGCAGCGCCCACGACATGCCGGAGTGCTTCTCGCGGCCGATCTCGGCCTTCGCCATCGGCCTCAACGACGCGATGAGCGACGCGGACCGGCAGCGGCTGACGCCCTTCGTGACGAGGCTCGCCGGAACGGCCGACACGCGCGAAATCGAGCAGGAACGCGTGGAATACCTGATCCGCTCCTTGGTCAATGTGATGATCTCGCGTATGATGACACATCTCGGACGAGACGATCTGGCGCGCGACTGCGCCGACGCCAAGACGATGGAGGAATGCAAGAAGATTAGCTCTGCTGCTGCTCGCTATGCTGCTCGCTATGCTGCTGCTGATGCTGCTCGCTATGCTGCTGCTGATGCTGCTCGCTATGCTGCTGCTGCTGCTGCTGCTGCTGCTGCTGCTGCTGCTGCTGCTGCTGCTGCTGATGCTGATGCTGATGCTGCTCGCTATGCTGCTGCTGCTGCTGATGCTGCTGCTGCTGCTGCTGCTGCTGCTGCTGCTGCTGCTGCTGCTGCTGCTGC
>CAZGOM010000037.1:0-39231 GCA_964527265.1 uncultured Phycisphaeraceae bacterium
ATTGGGGGGCATCGTGCACGCCGCAGTCGCTGGCGCAGCATTATGCGACGGTGGGGCGAGAGCTTCCGGTGATGATCATGACCAGCATCTTCAATCCGCGCGGTCATGCGTTTGGGCTTCAAACCATTGAACTGGCCCTGCAGGCTTCCAGT
This sequence comes from uncultured Phycisphaeraceae bacterium, assembly GCA_964527265.1. Classification (GTDB taxonomy): domain Bacteria; phylum Planctomycetota; class Phycisphaerae; order Phycisphaerales; family Phycisphaeraceae; genus CAZGOM01. The sequence goes on from CAZGOM010000037.1 coordinate 153, forward strand.
GATGTCGTGTCGGTCAAGGATGACACCTGCGGCGATTTTTCGCGTGAGCTTTGCAATCGGTTTCAGGATCGGCTTTCGATCATCAGCGGCGGGCAAAAGGCGAACCACATCGCCATGTTTCCCTTTGGCGGCGGCCATGGCTATCTCTCAACCTTCGGCAGCCTTTATCCGGCGGTGGCTCGCGCGTATTGGTCTGCCTTCCATCAGGGGGATATCGTCAAGGCGCGGCGGATCTACCAGGAAATCGATGTGCCGTTCTTCAAAATAGTCGTCGCTTGCCCGGGTGGTTTTGATGCGGGGATGCATGGGGCGATGGAAGCGATGGGGCTTGGCACGCGCCATCGCAGGGCGCCGTACCACACACTATCAGAGGCTGAAATGCAGCCCGTGAAGGATTTCATGGGAAGTGTGGGCGTGCGGCTGGCGAAGATCGCGTAGTAACGCGATCTGGAGAATAGACCGCGGAGAGTGGAAAGTAGAGCAGAAAGGAAAGCAGAAAAAGAAGAATGGGGAATCTGACTTAGATCCCGCGACGCTGGGGCGCCACGATTTGGAGCCAGTCGGTGCGAAGGAAGGCGTGCAGAACATCGTCTGCGATGATTCCTTTTTCAGGGGCCACGCGGCCTTGGGGCTGATTGGGGGAGACGGCCAGGAGGTCGGTCCGATTCATGGTGCGCAGCCATTCGAGGTTGCCGGACATGGACGCATCGGTGTGGCGGGCGACATCGGGTTCGTAGTTATTGACGACGAGGCCGGCGAGTTTCAGCTTGGCATTTTTGAGCAGCGCGCAGGTCATTGCCGTGTGGTTGAGCGTGCCCAGCCCGGCACGGGCGACGACAAGAACGGGGTAAGCCAGGGCGGTGGCAAAATCGAGCACGGTCACGGAGGGATTGGCTGGATCTAATGGGACCAGCAGCCCGCCCACGCCTTCGACGAGCACCACATCATGTGCCTGGTCGATGCGCTTTAGGGCCAGTGCCAGGGCGTCGATGTCCGGGGTTTGGCTCATCATGCGTGCCGCTGGGCCGGGGGCCATGGGGGGGATGAAACGGATGGGGTTGATGGTGTCCAGGTCAACGCGGGTGTCGGCAAAGTAGGCCAGAGCCTCTGCATCCTCACTGACGAGGCCTTCGCGTTCACTGCGGCACCCGGTGGCGTAGGGTTTGCAGACGCCGACGCGAATGCCTGGGTTCTGTCGGCGCAGGGCCCATGCGATGGCGCAGGTGGCGACGGTTTTGCCCACGCCGGTGTCGGTGCCGGTGATGAATAGGCCGGGGCGGGTCAGTTTCGGGAGTGCGGCAAAGGTGGATTCCACAGTTTCAAGCCCTCTGGTCTTTTTAGGAGAGCCAGATTGTAGGGCGGGCGAGAGGAGAAGAAAGGTAAAAGGGATAAGGTACAAGGGACAAGGCAGAAAATGAAGAGTGGGCGGAGTGGATGGAGTCCGTTGGCTGGGTGGGCAGCTCACTTACATCTGTGGGCCGGTTGAGCGAGAGCCGGCGCGACGCCAGCGCTCCGGGTACAACTCATGGCCGCATTTGGGGCGTGAAACGTGCGATATATGCGTAGCGGCGTTTGTGGCCTGTGACATGAAGCTCGCCCGGCATCGAGTGCAGATGAGCCAGCATTTCAGGCCGGTGATGCACGCCGAAAAGCGAGAGCCATTGCTTGAGGCCGGCCGAGAAAATCCACGGCATTTCGCCCTGGTCCCAGAAATCCACGATGTAAATGGCGCGTTCCTGCGCGAGATTCGCGACCGCTGTTTCCAGTGCTTTTTCCCACTGGGGAATCATCGACAGGGAATAAGAAAAAAAGATCGCGTCAAACGGCTTTTCACGCTTGAAAGTCGATTGGGGCGACCATGATTCCGCCAGGCCCAGCGCCATTGTGACCCGCTGTGCCGTGCCGCTGCGTGTTACATTGGCTTGTGCGGTATCGAGCATCACAGTGGAGGCGTCTATCCCGTAGAACCGGCAATCCGAGCGCTGCTGCGCGAGTTTGATGAGGTTTCTCCCGGTGCCGGAGCCGATTTCCAGCACATGGTCTCCGGGGCGGATGAACATCTGATTCAGCAGGCGGTCTCGCCCCAGGAGATAGGGCTTGCGCGTGGCGTCATAGATGTGCCGGGTCAGCCGGTACATGCTGTCCATTTCGCGGGTTTGCTGCGCTGCTGCTTGAGTCATGTGCAGGGGTTATTCAAGGGTGTAGAGGTGAAACCCGCCGTAGATGGCCGAGCGGTCCTGTTTGAAGAGCTCCTGTGAACGCTGAGGGTGGTACTTGAAGCGCGCCATGAGCTTGGTGGGGAGGGCGCGTTCGATGGGTGACGTTTCACCTGAGGTGCGGAAGATGATGCGGCTACCGGGGCGTCCGACGCGGGCGACCTGTGCCCACATTTCCTGGATCACGTAGCCGGGCATCCAGTCCTGGCTGTCGAGGAAGACGAAGCGGTCGAGGCTTTTATCCGGCTGGGACTTGAGATACCCGGTCAGCGTGTTGATGTGAGTTTCGACCTTGCCGATGTTGGCCTTGAGCGTTTGGAAGTTTTCCGGTTTGAGATAATCGGGGAGGGCCCGGCGGTTGGGGTCGTAAGTTCGGCTAAAGGCCTGCCAGGCGAAGTAGTTGTCGCTGATGTCAAAGCCGCAGGCCAGGCGCTTGATGCGCTCTTTGTAGAGCGCCATGATCTGCCCGCCGGATTCCTCGGACATGATCTTGTGCTGGCTGGGGGGGATGCCCAGGCTGTAAACCGCGATGGGGAGCTGGGTGCAGTACTTGATGAGTTTGTTTTCGAATAGCGGCCCGTACACCTCATCAAACACGCGTTCCTGCTCTTGCGGTGTGCGGGCCTGGGCAAGCAGCTTGCCCGGGTCGCGCCCGGTGAGCCTGGAGATTAGATGCGTCGCGCGGAAAAAGAGGGCGAGCTTGGATTTTTCATAGAAACCGGTCTTGAAATAGTTAATGCGCTTGCGCCCAAGTGCGCGGCGGGCGAGGGAGCCGCCCTCCCAGAAATCGCGGGTGACGGGATCGAGCCCGGGCGCGATGTGGGCGTGATATTGGGCGACATTTTCCTTGGATTGACCCAACCCGAAGAAAGTATAAAACGCCTCATGGGTAGGCAGATTCGCAACCGCCGCCAGCTTCAGGCGGGTGAGGCTCATGTGGTTTTTGTTGAGATCGACGCCGACCACTTTTTCCGGCCCGGCCAGGAGGTAGTTCAGGAGGTTGCACCCGCCGGAGGAGATGGCCAGCACGCGGCTGAAGGGGGTGATCTCCAGCGCCGCCAGATCAACGCGGGGATCTTCCCAGATCTGGTTGTACACAAAGCCGGAGAACCAGAACGTGAAAGCACGTTCAAGCAAGCCCTCGGCGGAGAGGACTCCGTTGTGATGCACAGCGTTTTTCAAGTGCCGATGGGTGAGACCGGCGGCCTGGGGCACGTTAAGTGTGGTGGTTTGGCTCATGGCGGTGACAACAGGAAACCGTTATCACTTTAGCCGGTGATGAGCGCGAAGTTAGATTTAGGTGGCCTTATGCCGCGGGGTGGATTGTCGCACCGGGCGTGGGGTTAAAACTGGGAATCGCCTGGTTTTTTCACCTGGTTCTTGTCGAAATAGGTGTAGCGGGCGGTGGATTCGTCAACCTGCATGTTGATCTCGGCGCCGGTGAGCTTTTCTGAACGCTGCACCTTTGTCTCGCGCTCGACCTCGGCTTCGGTCTTGTTGCGGGCTTCGCCGGAGAGCATCTTGGTCATCACCCACAGCAATCGAGTGGCCAATTCCGGCTCGTTGTTGCGGATGTCACGGAAGATTTCTCGTGACATGATGAGCATGGAAGCGCGGGTGAGCGCCACCACCTGGCCGTTGCGAGGGAGGCTGTTGAGGAGGCCGACGTCGGCGACGATCTGGCTGCGGCCCATGATGCCGATGATTTTTTCTTCACTGATGAGCTGCAAACGGCCGGAGATGCGACAGTACAGGCGGGCGTCGGCGTCACCTTCGATTTTGAGCTTATCGCCTTCCTTGAAGTCGACAAGCTTCATCTTGCCCATCAGGCGGAGGATGTCGTGCTCGTCCATGTGGGCAAACAAGGCCAGTTTTTTCATCGCGGCGATCTTGCGTGCCGACTTGGAGAACGGATCTTTGGAGCCCGTGAGCACCTTGATCAGGATGCCGGTGATTACGCCGCCGCGGCTCTTGCGGTGTGCGCTTTCAACGATTTCGTTAATCGCGTCATCTGTGCTTCCGCTGGCGGAGACGTTGGTGAGGCGCGGGTCGTTGCCTGCGAACTCCATTAAACCGTCGCTGGCCAGAAGGAAAAGGTCGCCTGGCTTTGTTTCGCAATAGGTCAGACGGGTCTTGGGGATTTTCTTGACGCCCTTGGGGGTGGCCGAGGGGCTTTCAGCGATTTCCGAAACGCTGCGGATGGCGGATGAATCGGAGGTGGGGGCGGTGACGAGGGTGACCTTGCCGTCGCGCACGTGATAAACGCCCGACGATGTGCCGTTGGCGATCAGGGCGTTATGGCCCAGGAGGAGCATGATGGTGATTTCGGGGACGATGGGGATCTCCATCCCCTTTTGGCGCGCATGGATGATGCGGCGCTTGAGTTGAGCATAAGCCAGTTCCACCAGCATGCCAGCTCGGACGCGGTTGTAGTAGCTTGGATCGCGGGAGAACTGCTCAAGAATTTTTCTGTGGGCGCTGAAGACTTTTTTGATGGAGTCCAGCATTTTTCCGGCGAGGTATTCGCTGGGCTTGGAGTCCACAATGTTGTCGATGACGGCGAAAAGCTTCGCATCGTTGTCGATGAGATGGGTGACGCGATTGCCGCCAAGCTTATGAAGCGCGTCAGTTGCTGCGGATGCGTAGTGTGCCATGCTGGAAACCTCCCAAGCCCCGAAGGGTAGAACATCCGTACCACGAACTTGAGGCGGGCATGCTTTGGTCAATCACGGACGGTGGGCATGCTTTCGAGTGGCCTCAGATATGTATTATCGTTTATTATGGCCTAAAGGTCATAGGTAGAGCAAACGCCAGCCCTGCCCAATGCCTCAATCAACCAATCCGTTGGAGGGTTGTTGAAAAACACCGGGACTGAACTGCCAGTCCATTACTGCCGTAGAACTGACTATATGCGTAACGCCTGGCTGGTTCTTTGCATTGCAGGTCTTGGTTTTGCACAAGCCCTCTACGCCGACCCCCCGGTTGGAGGGGTGGTGGCGCCGCGTGATTTCGGGCAGGGGGCTCCCCCCAGATCCGATAACCTTCCATTTGTCGGGGAGGCTCAGGCCTTTGAGCTATTTACGCGCCTCGACAAGGCCATTGGGCCTGTGGCCGGGCGGGCCAATCTTGGGCCCCCCATTCCGGTGCGCGGGCTGGCGGGGGTGTTAGTTGAGTTGCGTTATCGGGGCATGCGCATTGGGTATGGTCAAGCGGTCGGCTCGGAAATCCTTCCCAATCAAAACGGCATCGCCGATTTGGCTCGGGCGGGGGATTTGGCTCTGAAAGCCGCGATGAACACGGCAAATCTCACCCTCAAAGACCTGGCGCTGCAGCAATTCCACGAAACGGAGACGCAGACTCAGCCCGCGGCGCGCACGCAGCTGACTCTTGAAGAGGCATTGCCCCTGGTCACCCTCGATATTCAGATCGCCCACACCCTCAGGCCCGTCATTCTTGGGGAGGATTCTTCTAAAACATCAGTTTTTGAGCGTTTTGTTCCCGGTTATCACGGCTTGTACGCCTCGCTCCTGGAAAAGGACAAGGACAAACCTCAATCGCGCGAATCCTGGGTTTGGCCGGGTTGGGCGATCAGCCGAAACATCAATCCTGAATTTCAAATGGCGATGCTCAACAGCCAGTTGGGCCTGGCGCGTGACGGCTGGGGTCATCTGGGGCGGCCCAGCGGTCCGGTGCTGATGACTTTTAATTGCCTGCAGATCGTGCAGCCGGGGGTTGTGCAGATGGGTAAGCCCAAGCCCGCGCCTGTTCTGCTTGAGCGTGGCAATCCCGTCATTCCGGCGACGGGGCTTACGCGGGGTCAGGTTGACCAGCTTTCCGACAGTGTGGCGAGCCATCTGGCTCACCGTGTGCGCAGCAAAGGGGATGTATTGGGATCGTACTACCCTTCGGGAAACCTTTATCGCCCGGAGGTGGCATCACTGGAAGAGCAGGCCATTGTGGCTCTGGCGCTGGGCCGATATTGCAAGCGGCACGCGCCTGGACCTGGCGCGGCAGCGGGACTCGGAGGGGGGAATGCCGCCCATCGGTCTCTGCATGATGCCGCATTTCAGCAGCTTATGGCGTACCTGGAATCCCAGGTCCTTCTGATGAACAAGGATGAAGGGATTGCCATCAAGGCGCTTGTGGCCCTGGCGATCATGGATGGTCCGGGGATGGAGGACCGCAAGGAGCTTCGCGACAAGATTATCGCTCAGATCATGGCGCTCCAGCGCGCGGACGGCAAGTGGTTTGAGAAGGTGATGGACCGTTCTGGGCAGGCACAGCAACGCGAGATTCCCATCACTTTGCAGGCGATCATTCTTTCCGCGGCTTCCCGCTATTTTCAGCTGGTAAACGATAAGACCATGGAGCCCGGCCTTGCCGCGACCTACGGGCGGCTGGTGCTTTCCTTGGAACTTAAGAGTCCGGCAACCGGAATCCTGCCGTGGCTGGGTGAATCGCGTGCGCGGATGGAAGGTGTGGTTGAACCAAATGCCTTGCGGGGGTTGGACGAGCGGTTGTCGCAGGTTGTGGATCGGCTTCGGGAAATGCAGCTTTTAACGGCTGCGGATGATGGGCCGTCAGACGTGGTGGGGGGGCTGAGTCTGCGGGATCGAAGCCTGGGGGGCGTTCCGGACCCGGACTGGCACACGGCACAGGCGCTCCACTTTTTGGCCGCGAGCCTGGATAATAAGTTAATTGTCACCGACGCGGCGCGTCCGCGGGTGATGTTGTCGTGTTCGCTTGCCGCGCGATTCTTGAATCTGCTGGCATTTCAAGGAGCGTCCACGTACTACATGCAGTCCCCGGAGGATGCAGTGGGTGGCATTCGTCTGGTGATGTGGAACAATCAACTTAGCCCAGGGCCCACATCGGTGGGCTTGCTGGCGATTCTTGCCTATCAGGATGCGCTGGATAAAGCGCAAGCGGCAGCGATGAAGTCGAAATAATGTTTTTTTAATGCCTGTGGGGATGGGGGGCTTAACTGTTTTTTAGGCATCTGCCTAGAAATTAGGCACTCGGGTTTCTCCTGATGAGTCCATCTGCCTATCCCCTAGGCGATTGGGTGAACGCTGATCGCCTGTCGGGGGCCAATTGTCTCGGTCATTGAAAATATCACGCCTGTTTCCCAAAACTTACAAATTTCGTTACCTTTGGCACGCTTATTGCAATTTAAGCTGGGTCTGGGCCGAGTTAGCCCAGAGGTTCCACACCAGATCTGAAAACAATTCGAAAGGAAGGCCGGTTTCGTGAAGACCAACAACGCCCGTCAGAACGCGATCAACGCCGTGACGAACTTCAAGTCTGAGAGCGCCCCTCTCAACTTCAAGGACAACGCCGCGCATGAGCTTTTCGGCTGCAATGTGTTCAACGATAAGCAGCTTAAGGAACGCCTGCCCAAGCACGTTTACAAGCAGCTCAGCAAGACCATCAAGTCTGGCGAGAAGCTCAACCCCGACATCGCCGACTTTGTCGCAGCCGCGATGAAGGACTGGGCCATTTCCAAGGGTGCAACGCACTACGCACACGTCTTCTATCCCCTCACCGGCATCACCGCTGAGAAGCATGACAGCTTCCTTTCCCCCGACGACGACGGCGGTGCCATCGTCGAGTTCTCCGGCAAGCAGCTGATCCAGGGCGAGCCCGATGCGTCCAGCTTCCCCTCCGGCGGCATCCGCAGCACCTTCGAAGCGCGTGGCTACACCGCTTGGGACGTGACCAGCCCTGCCTACATCCTTGAAAATCCCAATGGCACGACGCTGTGCATCCCCACCGCGTACGTTTCCTGGACCGGTGAAGCCCTCGACAAGAAGACTCCTCTCCTGCGCTCCATGCAGGCTCTCTCCAAGCAGGCCACCCGCCTTTGCAAGATCCTGGGCATCGCTGACCCCGGCTTCATCGGCGCCACCGCCGGCCCCGAGCAGGAATACTTCCTTATCGACCGCAACTTCTACTTTGCACGCCCCGACCTTAACGTCGCCGGCCGCACCCTGTTTGGTGCTCCCTCGCCCAAGGGCCAGGAATTTGAAGACCAGTACTTCGGCGCCATCCCGGACCGCGTCCTGGCCTGCATGCTCGAAGCTGAAAACGAAATGTTCAAGCTGGGCATCCCCGTCAAGACCCGCCACAACGAAGTGGCCCCCAGCCAGTACGAAATCGCCCCGATGTACGAACAGGCCAACGTGGCCACCGACCATCAGCAACTCCTGATGCTCACCCTCAAGCGCGTTGCTGAGAAGCACGGCCTGGCCTGCCTCCTGCACGAGAAGCCCTTCGCGGGCATCAACGGCTCGGGCAAGCACCTCAACTGGTCGCTGGGCGGCTCTAAAGTCGGCAACCTGCTGGAACCCGGCGACACCCCCCACCAGAACATGACCTTCCTTGTGTTCTGCTCCGCGGTCATCCGCGCCGTGCATAAGTTCTCGGGCCTCCTGCGCGTCTCCATGGCGTCGGCTGGCAACGACCACCGCCTGGGCGCCAACGAAGCTCCCCCGGCTATCGTCTCCATCTTCCTTGGCGACATGCTGACCGACCTCTTCGAACAGATCGAAAAGGGCGCGCTCAAGGGTTCCAAGAAGAAGGGCACCCTGGTCATGGGTGTTGACTCGCTGCCTCCTCTTCCCAAGGACGCCGGCGACCGCAACCGCACCTCGCCTTTTGCCTTCACCGGCAACAAGTTCGAGTTCCGCGCGGTTTCCTCCAACCAGTCCATCGCCGGCCCCCTGGTTGTCCTCAACACCGTTGTTGCTGAATCCCTGGATTTCATCTCCACAGAGCTGGAGAAGGCCACCAAGGGCGACCCCAAGAAGTTGAACGATGCCGTGGCCAAGCTGCTTCAGAGCATCATCACCGATCACAAGGCGGTGATCTTCAACGGCAACGGCTACTCCGAAGCCTGGCACAAGGAAGCGGAAAAGCGCGGGCTGCCCAACTACAAGAACACCATCGAAGCCCTGCCCCACCTGACGGACAAGGAAAACGTCGCGGTGCTGGACAAGTACGGCGTGCTCTCCAAGCGCGAGACGCACTCCCGCTACGAAATCTACGTTGAACGCTATGTGAAGGACATCAACGCGGAAGCATTGACCGCCCTCTCCATGGCTAAGACCCTGATCCTGCCCGCCGGTTACCGCTACCAGGGCGAACTGGCCACCGTCGCCGCCGCCATGAAAGGCGCCGGCAAGAACCCCGACACCACCAGCCTCGACAAGGTCACCGCCATCGTCGGCGACCTGGAGAAATCCATCGGGCACCTCGAAGAAGCCATCGGCCACAAGGCCACCGGCGACGTTCTTTCCCACGCCAAGCACTTCCGTGATGAAGTCATCCCGGCGATGCTGGAAGTCCGCAAGGCGGCAGACAGCCTCGAAGCCATCTGCGCCGATGACATCTGGCCCCTCCCGACCTACCGCGAAATGCTCTTCATCAAGTAATTGATGCAAGCTAGTAGAGTCTGAGAAACCAACCAGCCGGCCCGCGTAAGCGGGCCGGTTGTGTTTTTTAAAGGCCTGTTCTGCAACATTTTTTAATGTGCGTCATTCAGGCCACTTAATTAGTGGGTGTTTGCCGCGAATGCCTGACTCATATCATCGGGTCTTCGTAGGTGAAGACCAACAGCTTTGTCAGGTCCACCACGAGAGCCGGCGCAAGGCGATCATGCTCCGGATGTTTTCCCCACCCGGCGAAAACCTCGGCGCTTTTCCAAGTGAGGATCAACACATCGTCATAGGTTGCATCAGCGCCGGGCGGATAGGCATAACATGCATTCCGCGGGCCGCCCTGCACATGTAAAAGTCCGTCGACTTTCCCCACCAAGCCGCGAAGCTCCGTCATGTGGTACGCCACGCGCTCTTTGGAAATGCCGGGCTTCCATTGATACAAAACCACCTGCTGTAATTTCGCGGGCATGCAGTCGCTCTTCTTTCTGTTATCTGGGATGTCTCGTTTTTTTTAGCCGTAGGGACCTCTGGGGTGGCGGCCAAGGACTCTCTGAAGGCGGTCGTTGGCGCCTTCCCAGACGTGGGGAGGCATTTTGTAGTCGATGAAGGGGAAGAACCGCTGGCTCACCCAGCGCTGGCAGTACGCCAGTTGGAGCAGATATCGGGTGCGGTCGGAGTTGTTGGGTGCGCCGCGGTGCCATGCCTGGCCGTTGTGCAGATAGATATCGCCGGCTTTGCAGAGGACGTTGGTTGGGCCGCGGCCTTCAAACGATGGTTTTTGGGGGTCGCTGGGGTGGCGGCCCGAGTAGTGGCTGCCGAGGACGAACTGGGTTGGGCCGTACTGCTCCTGGTCACAGTCGGTCAGCATGATTTGAACGGTCATGCGGAACACGGGCAGCTTGAGGCGCGGGTCATGGCGGGGGATTTCCGGGGGCAGGGGGAATTCGAGCCCGCAATCGGTATCAACATCGGCGTGGAAGGTGTCGATCGCCCACCCGCGCCCGTTGCGTACGACGTTCTGGGCCATGAGATGGCATTGGGCGCCAAGCACGGTTTCGACGAGGCTGATGATGGGCTCGCGGATGAGGAGATCGCGCATGAGATTGCTGCTTTCAAACATGCGGACGAGGATGTTGCTATTGGGGGTGTAGTGGTTGGGTTGTTTAGGGTCTAAATAGCTGGCGTCGATGTGGTTGCGCAGTGCGGCGCATTCTTCCTGGGAGAGGACGCCGGGGATGAGCACCACGCCATCGCGGGCGAAGGTGTCGAGGATTTCCTTGGACTTTTCGGGATTAAAGGGCGTGTGCAATCCGTTGGGTCCCGCATTGGTCTGGATGGGGGTGAGTGCAGGATTATCTGTTTGCGGGGTGGCGGTTGCGGTCATGTGCAGGTCTCCTGGCGGTGTGGAACCGGGTGAAATAACGGATCTACGGTATCCGCACCTGAGGTGTTTATTCGACTCACGTTTGTCTGGAAAAGGGGTAATATCGTCCGGATATGGCTCTTTCAAAAAACACCGCAATGACTCCCGAAAACACACCTCCGCGGCTATTCATTTCCCAGGAATTCATGAAGCAACCGGCACACGCGCACGGGCAGCTCAGCGAGTGGGTGATCAGCTTGACCCTTTCGGGTGAGGTGCAGTATCAAATCGGAAAAGACCATTTTAAAGGGGTAAAATGGGATGTTATGCTCATCCGGCCCGGGGCAAAACAGTTCTGGCAGGTGCAGGCGGAAAGCTCGGGCGAGCCCGGCCATTGGCATGTGGCTTATGCGGTGTTTGATCCCCCGCCCCATATGCTCGCCATGCTTGATCTTCCCGGGTCAAAAGAGGGGTATTTTATAACGAGTTTGGCCTCGACGCCGCAGGTGTTGCGGCGAGTGGCCGGGGCGCTGAGAAAGGCCCAAAAGTTGAGTATTGAGGGGCTTTTGATGCGTCGGGAGCTGACATTTCACGCGATTTTGGAAGCGATTCTTTGGATTCGCTCGGGTGTGGACCATGCTGGCGACGTTTTGGACCCGCGAATTGCGCGGGCGATGGAGTTCATGAATCGCCATCTCCAAAGGCCGGTGACGCTTGAGGAAATTGCCGTAGCGGCGGCGGCATCGCGATCACAGCTTTCGCTGATCTTTCACCGGAAGCTGGGACTTTCGCCCATTGCGTACCTGGAAAAGCTGCGAATGGAGCGGGCGCGGCAGATGCTGGAATTGACGACGCACCCGATTAAGCACATTGCGCGGGCTGTGGGGTATGAGGATCCGAAGTATTTTGTGAAACGATTTAAGATCGTGGTGGGGGTGACGCCGCGTGGCTATCGGCGTGGGGCGGGGGAGGGGTGACGGCGCTGGATCCATTTTTTGCCAGTTTTTTGACGCTTTAGCCTTTAGGGCTTAAAACCTACTCCATTCCCATACCAGAGGTATCACTATGACCACTCCCGTCACCAACGAACGCATCATGCAACTTGGACTTGGGTTTTGGGAATCGAAGGTGTTTTTGTCGGCGGTGGAATTGGAGATTTTTACTCTGCTGGCGCAAAAGCCGCTGAATGCCCCGGATCTGGCTTCCAAGCTCGGCCTGCACCCGCGGGGAGCGACGGATTTTTTTGATGCGCTGGTGTCGTTGGGGATGCTTAAGCGTGTACGCGGCATTTATGAAAACACAGCAGAGGCTGATCATTACCTGGATAAGGCCAAGCCGAGCTATGTCGGGGGGATTCTGGAGATGGCCAATGCGCGGCTTTTTCCGTTCTGGGCGAATTTGACCGAGGGGCTGAAGACCGGACTGCCGCAGAATGAAGCCCGGTCGGGTGGGCAGGGCTTTTTTGAAATCCTTTATTCCGATCCGGCCCGTCTGGCGCAATTTTTGAATTCGATGACCGGACTGAGCATGGGGGCAGCCAAAGCGATGTCCCGGCTTTTCTCATGGGCCAAGCATGGCACGATTGCCGATGTGGGGTGCGCACAGGGCGGGCTGATTGCGCAACTCACGCTGGCTCATCCTCATTTGACCGGCATTGGGTTTGATCTCCCGGTGGTGCGGCCGCATTTTGAAAAGTACATGGCTTCCTTCGGGCTGCAAGACAGGGTGAAGTTCCAGGCCGGCGACTTCATGAAAGATCCGCTACCGACGGCGGATGTGATTGTGATGGGGCACATTCTGCATGACTGGGATCTGGGCCAGAAGAAGATGCTTTTAAAGAAGGCTTATGACGCGCTGCCGGCGGGGGGAGCGGTGATTCTCTATGAAGCGATCATCGATGATGAGCGGAATAAAAACACGTTTGGTCTGCTGATGAGCCTCAACATGCTGATCGAGACGCCGGGAGGCTTTGATTACACGGCCAAAGAGGCGTTTGGGTGGATGCGTGAGGTGGGCTTCTCAGGCACGTATGTGCATCACTTGTGCGGACCGGACTCGATGGTGGTGGGGTACAAGTAAGCCGTGTCAGGTGAAGCGTTTTAAGCCGAGGAACTGCGCGGGGAGGGGTGTTTTGCCCTGGGTGGCGAGGTCGGCCATGATTTCGCCGATGACGGAGGCGAATTTAAAGCCGTGGCCGGAGAAGCCGCAGGCGATGGAGACGTTGGAGGCGGTGGGGTGGTTGTCGAGGATGAAATGGCCGTCGGGGCTGTTGGTGTAGATGCAGGTGCGGATGGCGAGGGTGGGGCCGTCGGCGTCGGGGATCATCTGCTGAAGGAGGGGGCGGAAGGTTTCCTCGTCGCCGGGTTGGGGGTCGCGGAGGACTTTGTCGGGGTCGGTGGGGGTGCCGAGGGAGTGATAGGCGAGTTTGAATCCCGGGATTTCCTTGACCATGGGGAAGCCGTAGTGCTGTCCGCCTGTGCCGTGATCGATCATCCAGACGGGGAGGCGGCCGGATTGGAAGATGTCGGGGTTTTTGGGCCAGACCCAGGCGAGGACCTGGCGGGTGACTTTGAGGGGAATGCCCAGGCCGGTGATGAGGCGGTCGGACCATGCGCCGCCGGTGAAGATGAGTTTTTTGGCGGTGTATTCGGCCTTGTGGGTTTTGACGCGGACACCGGAGGAATCAGAGGACCAAGAGAGGACAGGTTCATGGCCGTGGATGGTTGCGCCGCGGCGGAGGGCTTCGATGACGCAGGAGGAGATGGCCTGCTCAGGGAGGACATAGCCGACGGCATTTTCGTACATGCCGACGTAGTCTTTGGGGAGTTTGAACATGGGGTATTGGGCGGCGAGGTCTGCGTGGGAGAGTTCTTTGTGCTCGATGTTGTGTTGCTTTTGGGCGCGGAGGGAGCCTTCGATGAGTTCGGAGGTGGGTTTGCCCATGTAGACGCCGCCGGTGACGTGGAGGATGTCGATGCCGGCGTCTTTTTCAAGGGTGCGCCAATTTTCGTAGGCGCGTTTTAAGAGGGGGACGTAGTCGGGGTGTTCAAAGTAGGCGAGGCGTATGACGCGGGAGTGGCCGTGGCCGGCGCCGCGCGCGTGTGGGACGTCGAATTGTTCGAGCCCGAGGACTTTTATGCCGCGCTTGGCGAGGTGGTAGCAGGTGGAGGAGCCCATGGAGCCGACGCCTGCGACGATGACATCGAATTGATTGGACATATATGAGGGTCTGGGGTCTGGGGTCTAGGCAGAAGAATGTAGAGAATACGAAGACATGCTCACTTGGAGGAGAGGGTGGCACGCATATTAAGCGGGGTGGAGGGATTCGCCGATGGGTGCGAGGGTCTGGTTGGGCTGTACCTCGACGCGGTTGCGGCCGAAGGATTTTGCGGCGTAAAGAGCTTTGTCGGCGCGGGCGATGAGATGGTCGATGGAGTTGTCTTCATTGGAAATCTGGGCGATGCCTACGCTGATGGTGGCGGCGAGGGGGTGGCCCTGATGATCAAAGCTGAGAGTGGCGATTTGCGCGCGGAGGCGGTCAAGCATGATTTGGGCGCCAGCGGAGGTGGTGTCCGGTAGCAGGGCGCAGAATTCCTCGCCGCCCCAGCGACAAAAGAGGTCTGTGCAGCGCATGCCGGAGGCGAGTTTGGAGGACATGGCCTTCAGGAGGGCGTCACCACCGAGATGGCCGTGGGTGTCGTTGACCTTTTTGAAATGGTCGATGTCGATCAGGACAATGCTCATGGGGGAGCCGTTGCGGCGGCTGCGTTTGAATTCGAGTTCCGCGCGGTCGGTAAAGGCGCGGCGGTTGGGTATGCCGGTGAGGGCGTCGGTGGTGGCCTGGCGGCGAAGCTGGGCCTGCAACCGGGTGGTTGTCATGACCAGGAAGCCGATGTTGAAGGCGATCAGGAACATGGCGAACTGTAGAAAAGAAACGGAGAAGATGTAGTAGGAGGGCTGGGTAGCGCTGCCCTCAAGGAGGATTTTGATGGCAACCCCTGCGCGGGTGAAGAAGAAAAGTCCTTCGAAGACAAAGAGGATGGTGACGCACATGACGGCGGGGTCTTTGAGCTTCTTAGGAAGGATGAAAAGTTCGTAAGCAGTCAGGAGGGCGATGGTGGCCATCATGGGGGACTGGAAAATCACCCTTGCATAAGTGGCTATCGCGGGTGAATTGTTTGGCCTGAGGACAAAGAGAACGATTGCGGCGGCGGCAATGTAAAGGAGGGCGAAAATGACGGCAGAGCGTGCGAATGGAGGTTTCGAAGCAAAGACGCGGACGCCGGCCCAATTGGTCATAAACGAGCAGACGGAGGCGGCGGTGGCGAGAAACGCAAGGAATTTTTCGTCGGGGTAGTCGGTGACGATGGGGTAGAGAAGGAAGATGATGAGGGTGAAAATGCTGCTGGCGAACCAATAGGCCATGGCGGCGATTTCACGGTTGCTCCACCAGACAATGAACTGCGCCACCGCGAGGATGGCGGTGATGATCGAAGAGACAACGAGAAGCGTGGGATAATCAAGGATCATTGTGTCTGGAACGTGTAGGCAAGGCTGCTTAGAAGAACCTGAAGCGATTAATACGTAGTGAATCTTACAGCAGGGGGGGCAAATGCCAAAGACGGGTGCACTTGAGAGGGATACGAATGTGGAGCTACTGCGGTTCGGTGCAGGGAGTGGAATGAAGATTGACCGCTATTGCGCGAAGGGATTAAAGGCCAGAGGGGGATGAAAAGTGGCGGTGGCGAGGCTGCTGTTCTGGCTGTTTGCAGAGTGGGAGGGTGGGGAAGCCAAGACGGCGGAGCAAGCTTAGAGCAGGAGAGAGCCTAGTGACCGGGGATGGCGAGCTTGGGGTCTGCCATGGGGTCAGGCTGGGCTTTGGCGTTTGTCGAAGCGGAAGGGGTGGGTGTGCCGGGCGTTTCCTGGGACAGGACGACGACCTGCCAGAGATCGACGTAACGCATCTTGAACTGGTAATCGATCTTGAAGCCGGTGTTGGCGATGGTTTCGGAGAGGGAGAGGTCCGACTTCCAGCCCACTTTGATAAAGAAGGGGTTGGTGATGCGTTCAAGGAAGGCGATGAAGGGGTTTTGTGATTGAAAGTGATTCAGAAGGACGAGGCGGCCACCGGGTTTCAGAAGTCGGTGGGCTTCCTGGACGAGTTTGCGGCCATCACTGACGACGCTGACCACGTGGGCGATCATGATGCGATCAAAGGTGTGGTCTTTGAAAGGGGGGAGCATGGCGTCCGCGCAGACGAGGTGGCAGTGTTCCAAACCAGCTTCGTTTTTCTTATTGAGGGCTTTTTTAAGCATGCCCTCGCTGAGCTCAATGCCGATGACGGTGACGTCCTTGGGGTATTTCTTGAGCATGAGGCCGGTGCCGACGCCGATATCGAGAACTTTGTCGCCGGGCTCGGGGCGGATCTGATGAATGGCGGTGGTGTGGCGCTCAAGGACAAGGGCGCCAAAAGTTTTATCGTAGAAGTACGCCCAAATGTCGTACATCTTGCGGGTAACGGGCTCGCGCATCGTGCTCATCGTTGAGACTCTGTAAGAGGCTGAATAAACGGGTTAATGCACGACCGGAGTGGCATTGTTGAGTGCGTTGTCTGCGGCGTCGAGGGCTTGTTGGCCTTTGACGTTCTGTGTTAGCTGTGTATGTAGTTTACCGTCCTTGCCAAATACAAACAAAGCCGGAGCGACTAAAGCGTCCCAGTTTTTTCCTAAACCGGCCACCATGGCGAGCTGCTTATCTGCATCGCCATCAAGGATATAGGCGTCTTTAAGTGCGTGATTTCTGGTGAGAAAGTCACGGACTTTATCGTCGTCGGCGGGGTCATCCAGTGAGATGGTGATGAGGCGGACGTTTGGGCCGAGTTTTTCTGCGCCGGCGTGGAGGGAGGGGAACATTTCGACGCAGGGGATGCACCAGGTGGCCCAGAAGTCGATGATGACGACTTGTTTTTTATCGGCGGAGTCTTTGAGGAGGGCCTGGAGTTTAGGAAGATCAATGGAGGGGATGGGGGTGGCGGCGGTGGCAGTGGGTTTGCCGGTGGGAGATTGGCCGGGGACGGGGGCTTTGTCTGATGTTTGAACCGGGGTTTGGGTTGGCTCAGCGCGGTCGCAGGCGGTGGCGCAGAGGGCGAGGGCCAGCAAGAGAAGGGTGGATTTCATGGAGTGAGTTCCTGAAAGGCTTTGGGAACTATACACGTGTCAGGAGGGGCTGGGGCAGGGCTTTCGCATCAAAAATGTTGGTCTACGCGCCCGGGTTGTCGTGATTCGGGTTGTCGGGTGTCAATGAGAAGCGTCTAAGTGGGGTTCAAATAACCAACCAGCATTCACCTTCAACGGCAAAATCCCTGCCGGCGGGCCCCGAGAATTTCACGCGAGTGCGGAAATCCCACGTTTTAGATGCGAAAGCCCTGGGATGCCGTGGGAAATGGAAGCTGGAGTGACGGGTGGCGGTGCGATTAGGGTATAATTCGGGGCTATGAATTTAGTCGTCAATGGACAGAATGTGGATGCGGAAGCGGGGGCGACGGTGGCGGTGTTGTGTGAAAAGCTGGGGTTTAAGGGGAAGGCTGTGGCCGTGGAGGTGAATAAGGTGCTTGTGCCCAAGCGCAAGCATGCCGAGACTGTGCTGCAGGCGGAAGACCAGGTGGAGATTGTGACGCTGGTGGGGGGCGGGTGAGTCGAGAAAGTAGTGGATAGTGAGTAGAAAATAGACCGGAATTGGATGCCTTTTTACAACGAGAGTAGATAAGCAATATGACAGAAGAACTTGATTCGGCATTGAAACTGGCGGGCAAGACATACACCTCGCGGCTGATTGTGGGGACGGGGAAGTATCCAGATTATGTTTCGATGCAGGAGTCGCTGGAGGCTTCGGGGGCGGAAGTGATTACGGTGGCGGTGCGGCGTGAGCGGCTGATCGACAAAGAGGGGAAGAGCCTGCTGGACTATGTGGATTTGAGCAAATACACGATTTTGCCCAACACGGCGGGGTGCTTTAATGCCGAGGACGCGGTGCGGGTGTCCCGGCTTGGGCGGGAATTGCTTGAACAGTTGGACAACCCGGGCAAGGATTGGGTGAAGCTGGAAGTGCTGGGGGACAAGAAGACGCTTTTGCCGGACCCGGTCGGCACGCTGGAAGCGTGCAAGGAACTGGTGAAGGACGGGTTTAAGGTGCTGTGCTATTCATCGGATGACCCGATTATGGCGGTGAGGCTGCGCGATGCGGGCGCGGCGTCGGTGATGCCGGCGGGATCGCCCATTGGGTCGGGGATGGGGGTGCTGAATCCGAATTCGATCCGGTTAATTCTGGAGTTGCTGAAGGATCCCAAAGCGGGCGGACAGGCGGATTACCCGGTGATCGTGGATGCGGGCGTGGGGACTGCATCTGATATTGCGATTGCGATGGAATTGGGCGCCGATGGCGTTCTCCTGAATACGGGCATTGCGCATGCCAAGACCCCAGTGAGGATGGCGCATGCGATGAAGCACGCATGCATCGCTGGGCGGTACGCCTATCTTTCAGGCCGCATTGAGAAGAGGAAGTATGCGACGGCGAGCAGCCCGTGGACCGGGGTGATTTCCTATATTCCAGGGGAATGAAGAAGTCCTGAGTCCAGGGTCCTGCGTCCTGAGTCGAAGAGTTGGAGCGGATTGTCTAAGTCGAATCGGTGAGGGCGTGCGTTGGCGGCCCACCCCAGCCTTCTCCCAATGGGAGAGGGGGAAAGAAGTTTAAGATGGCAGGTCCTCAGGTAACGCCGTTGTTGGTTCGGGCGATTGATGCGGTGCGTGTGGCGGGGTTTGCGTGTGCGCGGATCCAGCATGCGATGACGGATCAGATGAAGGTGGAGAAGACGGACAAGAGCCCGGTGACGATTGCGGATTTCTGTGCGCAGGCGATTATTTGCCGCGCGCTGCATGAGGCGCAGAGCGGGCTGCCGGTGGTGGGCGAGGAGGGGACGGGGATGTTGCGCATGGGGGATCAGTCAGAGTTGCGTAAAGAGATCGCGGCGCAGATCGGCTTGTCACTGAATCAGGAAGTGACAGAGGAGCAGGCGCTGAAGTGGATCGACCTGGGGGCCAACGATGCGCGGAAGGTGAATGGGCCGGTGGGGGAGAAGGTGTTTTGGACGTTGGACCCGATTGATGGGACCAAGGGTTTTATCCGCGGGGAACAGTACGCAGTGTGCCTGGCGCTGATCGCAGGGAAAGAGCCTGTGCTGGCGGTGATGGCGTGCCCGAATCTGGAGATGCTGGGGGTGAAGGGCGTATTGGTGTTTGCGATCAAGGAAAAGGGGGCGTGGATGGTGCCGCTGGATGGATCGGTGAGTGTGGAAAACGCGGTGCGGCTGAGCGCGTGGAAAGGGACGGATACGGCCGAGGCGGTGTTGGCCAAGAGCGTGGAGAGCGGGCATTCGGATATGCCGCGCTCGGTGAAGATTGCCAATGCGCTGGGTGTGAAGGCCGCGCCGATGACATTGGACAGCCAGGCGAAGTATGCGTTGGTGGCGGGCGGGGTGGCTTCTATTTACATGCGGCTGCCGATGCAGGCGGAGTATCACGAGTGCATTTGGGACCATGCCGCGGGGGTGCTTCTGGTGACGGAGGCGGGCGGGAAGGTGACGGATGTGGCGGGGAAGCAGTTGGATTTTTCAAGAGGGTCGACGTTGATGGGAAACCGTGGGGTGATCGCGGCGGGGCGGGGGATTTTTGCGGCGGTTTTGGGGGCGGTGAAGGGGGTTGGAAGTGAGAAGTAAGAAGTGAAAAGTAAAAAGTTTTTAAGACAAAATTCAAATCTGAATTCGTCCGAATTCAATTTCTTACTTTTTACTTCTTACCTTTAACTTCAAAACCTTTTTCGGGTGGGGTTGATGATGATGTTGTCGTGGCCGGGAATGATGACGTCGGCGATTTCGACGGCTTCCATGAAGCTTTCGCGGGCCTGCTCTGCGTCGTAGCCAGCGCGGAGGACACGGCCTTGCTCCAGATGCTCGACGGTGGGGACCGCGTCGCCTGCGGCGAGCACAGTGAGATTGATCTGATTTAAGAGAAGGCCGCAGGTGCCGGGGGTGTAGCCGGGGAGGGGGAAGAGATCGACCTGGGGCGCGATGCGGTCAGGCGCGGCGGTGCATTTCTTGAGGATGGCGATGTCTTCTTCGAGAAGCTTTTTGAGGTTGGGATCCTGCTCCGCCTGGAACTGTTCGATAAGACGGTGGCCGACGAATTCGCGCTCCATCTGAGAGAGGAGCCAGTTGGCATTGGGGAACGCTGTGATACCCCAGCGGTGGGCAGGACGGAAGGTGGTGAGGAAGACATCTGTGATTTTGGATGCGTCAAGGCCGGATCGCTCCTGAAGGGCCTGGACGATTAGCCTGGGGGGAAGGCCGGGGTCAATGAGGATGACTTTGTCGTCGCTGCGGACGAGGGTGCAGGTGGCGCGGGAAGCGCGCGTGGGCCCTTGCTCTTTCCAGAGTTCGTGGTGGGAGAGAGCGCCGATGCTGATGATGCGGTAGTCCATGGACATTAGATGACTATTCCTTGAATCCGTCGGTCCTGAGCCAGGACAGGGTTCCGCCGTTGGCGGCTTTTTTAGCTTTGAGTTTTTCGACAACGATGCCCGGGAGAAGCTTGTTCAAGCGGTCGATATTGCCGCCGGCGGCGATCTGCTTGATGAGAGTGGAGGAGGTGAAGCCATAGTTTTCGCCGGACATGACGAAGACGGTTTCGATATCGGCGACGGCGCGGTTGGTGAGGGCGAGCTGGAATTCGTAGGAGAGGTCTGAGACGTTACGCAGGCCGCGGAGGATGACCGAGGCGCCGATGGATTTGGCGTAGTCGACGGTGAGGCCTTTGTAGGTTTCGACTTTGACGGAGGGGGCTTCGACCTTGAGAAGCGATTCGATCATCTCGATGCGTTCTTCGAGTGAGAAAAGCTCTTTTTTGGTGGGGTTCTGGCCGATGGCGACGACGAGGTGGTCGAAGATGTCACAGCCGCGGCGTATGACGTCGAGGTGGCCATTGGTGATGGGGTCGAATGTTCCGGGGAACAGAGCGATTCTGGAACTTTGCGGCATGAGGGGAGTATAGCGGAAGATGGGTTCTTGGGCTTGGGTTCTGAGTCTTGGGTACTGGGTTCTGGACAGAGGAATAGCGAAGGGAGTAAGGGCGGTTTAAGTGGGTCGTTTGCTCAAGCTTTTGGCGAGGGCGGGCGGTCTTTGCGTGCTGGATGGCTTCAAAGACTCGGGCTGCCCAGCGTGGGAGTATGATTGGCATTGTTATGAGCGAACCATCTGACAAGCCGGAGAGCAACGACCTAAAACTGTCGAGCAAGATCGGGGAGATTCCCGGTCAGGGGAAGCGGCGGGTGGAGCTGTTTGGTCGGCTGGAGATATCGACAGTGGGGGATTTGATCCGGCATTTGCCGATGCGGTATGAGTTTGAGACGGCGGAGGGACCGATTTCAGAGTTGACACTGGAGACGCTGGGATCGACGCGGGGGATGGTGGTGGCGGCCCGGGTGGTGCAGGGGCGGGGCGGGCCGATGAAGAGCCGTTTTGAGGTGACGCTGAAGGACTTTTCCGGGACGCTTTCGCTGACATGGTTCAATGCGGGGTATTTGCAGAAGAAGATCAGTCCGGGAATGGAATTGCGGGTGCAGGGGAAGGTGAAGGCGTTTAACGGGTATCCGCAGATTGTGAACGCGGCATGGCAGGTGGTGGACCCGGAAGAGGTCGTGCAGAAGGGGAAGGATCGGTTTAAGCCGATCTACCCGGCGACGGAGGACTTGCCTTCGGGGAAGATCGAACGGGTGATGATGGATGTGCTGCCCAAGGTGCTGGGGCAGGTGCAGGACCCGTTGCCGGAGGGATTGAGGGTGGAACGTGCGATGCCGACGCTTTCGGAAGCATTTCGCATGGCGCACATGCCGGCCAATGAGGATGAAGCGAAGGCCGCACGCAGACGGTTTGCGTTTAATGAATTGCTGGTGTTGCAACTGGGGATTGCGATCAAACGGCACTTCAACCGAACGCAGCTTGAGGCGAGCAAGCTGGGATGGAATGCCGCGATGGATGCGCATATCCGAGAGCGGTTTCCGTTTGCGCTGACGGAGGATCAGGAAGGGGTGGTGAAGGAGATCATTGGAGACTTGCAGAGCGAGATCCCGATGAATCGGCTGCTGCAGGGGGATGTGGGATCGGGCAAGACGATTGTGGCGCTGTATGCCATGCTGATGGCGGTGGCCAACCGCAAGCAGGGGGCGATTATGGTGCCCACGGAGCTTCTGGCGGAGCAGCATTACGCTTCGATTTCACGGATTTTAAAGGGGTCGAACGTGCGAGTGGCGCTGCTGACGAGCGGGGCGGTGGCGACGACGGGGGTGAAGAAGGCGCAAGTACTGGAAGATGTGAAGCGCGGGCGGGTGGATATCGTGATCGGGACGCAGGCGTTGCTTACGGAAACGGTGGGGTTTAAGGAACTGGCGGTGGTGGTAATTGACGAGCAGCACCGGTTTGGCGTGCTGCAGCGTGCGGCGATCCGGGATCGGTCGAGAGTGGAGACCCCCGGAGGATCGGGGGAGTCCAGCGTCGAGAGCCGTGGGGCCAGCGTTGGAAGAGAAGAGATTGTTTCCGGAGGCGCCTCTGGGGCAACGAGTGAGAAAGCTAATAGGAATCAATCGCCCTTGAGGCGTGGGCAGGCGATGCCGGTGAAGCTGGCGCACAGCCCGCATTATCTGGTGATGACAGCGACGCCGATTCCGCGGACGCTGTCGATGACGATTTTTGGGGATCTGGATGTATCGACGATCAAGCATTTGCCGCCGGGGCGCCAGCCTGTGGCGACGCGGGCGGTGGGGACGGATAAGTCAGACGATGTGTATCGGTATGTGGCGCAGCGGGTGGCGGATGGGGAGCAGGCATACGTGGTGCTGCCGGCGATTGATGAGAACACCGATGAGGGAGCCAAGCAGCTTAAAAATGTGACATCGCATTTGAAGTTGTTGAAGCAGAAATACTTTGCGGACAAGGTGGTGGAAGCGGTTCATGGGCAGCTTTCGCAGGAGGAGCGGGAACGGGTGATGAGTGCGTTTCGCGCGGGAACGGTGGATGTGCTGGTGGCGACGACGGTGATTGAGGTGGGTGTGGATGTGCCTAAGGCGACGATGATCGTGATTGAGCATGCCGAGCGGTTTGGGCTGGCGCAGCTGCATCAGCTTCGCGGGCGCGTGGGACGCGGGCCGTCGAAGCGAAAGAGCCTGTGTGTGCTTATCGGGGACCCGGTGACGCCGGAATCGGATGCACGCCTAAAGGCGATGGTGGCGACGACGGATGGGTTTAAGATCGCGGAGAACGACCTGGAAATCCGCGGGATGGGGGATTTCTTTGGGACGCGGCAGCATGGATTGCCGCCACTGAAGGTGGCGAAGATTCCGGAGGATATGGACCTGCTGCTGACGGCGAGGCGGGATGCGGAGAACATCGTGAAGGCGGATCCGCAGTTACGTGCGCCGGAGTTGGGGCTGCTCAGACGGGTATTGATCCAGCAGCATGGGGAGGCGCTGGGGTTGATTGATGTGGCGTGACCCACCAGGAGGCGGGAGTCCCGTGTCCTGAGTCAAAGAGAAGATGTTTTATCTCCGTTTGAAGCCTAGACCGCGGAGATCGGCAACGGTTTTGTTTTGTTCCGCCTCGTAGAGTTTCCAGATGACGCGGAGGGATTGGAGGGCATCGGAGGCGGGGGAGATGGAGGGGCGCTTTTCGTGGATGCAGTTGATGAAGTTGATGGCTTGTTCGTTGACGGCTTTTGAAGAGGCTTCTGGGAAGCGGTGGATGACGGTTTCAGTGGGGCCGAGTTTTTCGACGGGTTGACCGGCGAGAGCTTCCTGGATGAAGTGGGGGTCACCGCCGGATTTATCGACGTGGAGTGTGATGAGGCGCTGAGCACGGTTGAATTCGAGCATGCCGTGAGTGGTATGGACATGGACGGAGTATTTGAGGCGGCTGCCACGAGCGCCCCAGGTGCCGAAGTGGTAGGCGAGGATGTCATTTTCAAAGCGGAGGGTAACGTTGCTGGTGCCTTCTTTTTCCATCCAGGGAGTGCCGCGGTTGGTGCCGATGTGGGTGCCTTCGAGGGGGTTTCCGAGCCAGAGGAGGAGTTGGTCGATGTAGTGGCAGCCGTGGGAGAAAAGTTGGCCGCCGCCGAGGCGTGCGGCTTGGCCGAGCCATACGCCGCGGGTGAGGTCGGTGTATTGCTCGGTCCAGATGGAGACCTGGAAGACTTCGCCGAAGGTTTTGGCTTGAATGAGTGCGCCGAGTTTGATCCAGGCAGGATCGGAGCGGAGGGGATAGGCGACCATGAGCATGGGGTCTGGGGATTTGTCGAGCTCGATGAGGTGGAGGCATTCTTGTTCGGTAAGGGCGAGGGGCTTTTCGAGGAGGACGTGTTTGCCGTGGGCGAGGAAGTGGGCGGCGCAGGCGTAGTGGAGATCGTGCGGGAGGGCGATGAGGACAGCGTCGACGTGGTCTGTGATGCGGCGATAGTCGGCAGCCTGGACGGCGTCTGGGGCGAGTTCGGCAGCGCGGGAAGTTTTGCCAGAATCGGTGTCGACGAGGGCGGTGAAGCGCATGATGTCTTTGAGTTCGGTGAGACCGCGGAGGTGAACGAGGCCCATTTGCCCGCAGCCGATTAATCCCATGCGAATCATGTGAGTTTTCCAGGTAGGAGAGAGGGAATAAAGGTACGGGATTGTTGCCGCAGCGTGAATGGCGTGGGAAGATAAATACATGGATAAAACATGCGCATGGATAGAGATTTTGATTGGGTGGGTGGATCGTATGGCGACGTCGCCGGTGCATTTTGCTGGAACAGGATCGACGTTTGGGAATCGGCCGGCGGCGTTTATCGAGTTGATTTTCATGAGGAAGGGATGCGTGAATGATTTGATGATGGGGCCGCTGAGGACGTCGATTGGCGAGGGGCAATTCGGGTTGTTGAATGTGCATTTTGGGAATGTGGCGGCGAGTGCGGAGCGGTTTCAGGGGTGGTGCGTGTTTTTGGATGTGTCGGGAGAGCGGCGGTTTGACGTGCTGAAGGAAGCGCCGCTGGCGCTGGTGGGGGATGTGCGGGATCGGGAGCGGGTGGATCGGGCGTTTGGGGGATTGGTGGAGCGCTGCCGGGCGACGGCATGGACGCCGGCGCAGTATTCGACGGCGACGCGGGTTGGGGAGCGGAATGTGGGGTCGGCGGGGCGGGCGCTTTTAAAAGCGGCGCTGCTGGAGTTGCTGGGGACTTTGATGGGAGAGGTGAAGGAGGGGAATGATGGGCCTTCTGGGCCGTCGATTGCAATGCCGACAGGGTTGGCGAAAGCGGTGGCGTTGGTGCAGAGGCGGTATCAGGAGCCGGGGTTAAGCAGAGATGAAATGGCGGAGGCGGCGGGACTGCATGCGGACCATTTTGGGCGTGTGTTTTTGAAGCATATGGGGGTGTCGCCGGTGCGATATCTGACGCAGACACGGGTGGCGCAGGCGTGTTTTCTGCTGGAGCACACGGGGCAGAAGGTGGAGCAGATTGCCGAAGAGGTGGGGTATGTGGATGCGCTGCATTTTTCGCGGGTGTTTAAGGGGGTGGTGGGGGTGAGCCCGCGGGCGTGGAGGAATGGGCAGGGGCGAAAATGACAACCGCACCGGCAGAAGCCGGTGCGGTTGGGATCGGGATTAGTGGGTTGAAATCAGTCCCCGGCGAGCCAGGAGACTTCTTCGGAGGTGAGTTTGAGATTTGCGCCGTTCAAGGAAGAACGGGTTTCCCAGAGGAAGCGAGGGCCGATCAGGGGGAAAGTGGGGAAGGGTTGATTGAGGACGTACGCCAGGGCGATATGGATGGGGTCGCAGCCCTTCTTCTTGGCGAGCTCAATGGCGCGTTCGCGGCGCTTGAAGTTATCTGCGGAGTGCCACACGCGGACCATTTCGGCGTCGGACTTGTCGGCGGGATTGCCGCGGTCGGTGAAGAAGCCGCGGGCCTGGCTGGACCAGGGCATGATGGTGGTTTGGGTTTTGGTGAGCCACTCGCGGGAGGCTTTATCGGAGGAGTGGATGCAGCCGGCCCAGATGGCGTCCTGCATGGTGGCGAGGGAGAAGTTGTTGGAGACGGCGGTGAAGCCTTCCAGGCCCTTGGATGCGGCGTATTTGTTGGCTTCTTCGACGCGAGCAAGAGACCAGTTGGAGCCACCGAAGCCGCCCTTGATGCGGCCGGCTTTCTTGTGTTCGTTGAGGACGTCGATGAATTCACCGACGGGGATTTCCAGGTTGTCACGGTGCATCATGTAGATGTCGACATGGTCGGTTTTGTAGCGGTCGAGGGAGATCTTGAGTTGTTCGGTGATGGCTTTGGGGTTGCAGTGAGGGGTGTGGGCGCCTTTGCCGAGGATGACGACCTGGTCGCGGATGCCGCGGGTTTTGATCCAGTCACCCAGGACAGTTTCGTGGCGGCCGCCGCCGTAGATGAAAGCGGAGTCGAAGGCGTTGCCGCCTTGTTCGAAGAAGTCGTCGAACATGATGGCGGCGTGTGGGTAGAAGGATTGGTTATCGACGCCCATGACGAGGCGGGAGACGGCCTTATTAAGGCCTTTGATGGTGCCGGTGGGGATGACTGCCTTGGGGCTCTTTGCGAGCTTGCGGTTGGCGATGGTGGTGGTGAAACCTTCGGGCTTTTCACGGTTGAAGACGACGCCGACGGCTTCGCGCCAGCGGTCGAGGGTACGGAGGTTGCCCATGGTGTCGTCCCAGCTCATGGCGGGGAACGCGGCTTGTTTTTTGCCTGCGAGGATGTTCTGGGCGACGAGGTCGGCTTCGATGGTGAAGGCGGTGACGGAGGTTTCGAGTTCGATGTCCTGGGTTTTGCCTGCGGCGGTGAGCTTAATGGTAAATTTACCGCCGTTTGCGCGGTCTGCGGTCCAGGGGTTGGAGACGAAGATATTGCCGGCTGTGCCGTAGATGCGGCAGGTATTTTCCTGGGTGAGGCCGACGCCGGTGGAGACCTGGGCGTTGATGCCGTTGGCGAAGGTGAGGGTGCCGACGGCGTATTCATCGACGCCTGTGGGGGCGAGTTTGCCTGCGCCGGTGACGTTGGTGGGCTCCGCGGAGCCGGGGAGGCCCAGAGCGACACCAGCGACAAGGCGGGAGAAGGAGACGGCATAGCAGCCGACATCCATGATTCCGCCGCCGCCGAGGTCATTGTTGTAGCAGCGGCTGTCGGCGTTATAGCCGGCGTGGAAGGAGAAGGTGGCCTGGATGAGGCGGACTTCGCCAATGGCCTTGGACTTGATGAGTTCGACAATTTTAGCGGTCTGGGGGTGGCAGCGGTACATGAAGGCTTCCATGAGGAAGACGTTGTGGCGCTGGGCGGCCTCGATCATGGCCATGGATTCGGCAACGTTTAAGCCGATGGGTTTTTCGCAGAGGATGTGCTTGCCGGCTTCGGCGGCCTTGATGACCCACTCGGCGTGCATGGGGTGTGGGGTGGAGACGTAGACGGCATCGACGGTGGGGTCGGCCAGGAGTGCTTCGTAGGTGGCGTGGCGGTGCCCGGCGGGGACGTTCCATTGATCACCGAACTTGTCTGCTTTTTCCTGTCCTCGGCTGGCGACGGCGGCGAGATGGCCGTGCTGGGCATTTTGCAGGGCGCGAGCGAAGGCGGTGGAGATTGCGCCGGTGCTGAGGATGCCCCAGCCGATTTTTTTAGACACGTTTGGCTTGTTTGGCTCGTTTGTCATGGCAAATGGTTCCTGGACCACAAGAAAAGCATACGTGACTGTCAACACGACCGGTCTTGCATGCGATAGATGGAGGCAAGCATTATGCAAAGGTAAATGTTTTTCGTCACCCGGACTTATCGGACCAGAGTGAATAAAATGGCATGTGCGTGTTGGAACCGGTGAACTTTCATGCGTCCAACACGTATCCAAATGGGCGTTGTGGCAGGATGGAGCCTGCCCAGCCCTTCCAGACATGGAGATCGACACATGGCGCTGTTTTCTAATCATTCCACCCGTTGGCTGCGGGTGACGTTGCTGGGTATTTGTCTGGCATTGGGCGCCATGGCGCTGTCGATGCAGAAGGCGGCGAGCGCGGCAGCTCAACCGGTGGTGGGGGTAGGGACAACGCTGGCGCAGGGGGACCCTGTGACTGCGGACAAGATCCAGCCCAAGAACGCTCCGACGGGGGGTGGGTTGCTGTCGCTGGACGCTGACCGGGCGCAGGTGGACCACAAGACGGGTGAATTGCCGAACTTCAAGACGTTGTTCAACACGGCGCCGACGATCAACTCGGTGATCCTGGCGGTGTCTGGTGTGTCGCTGACGTTGTTTTTGTTTTACTTGCTGACGATGAATACGCGGTCGCTGATGCCGCACGATTTTTTCAGCACGGTGGCGCGTTTGTCGGCGGATGGGCGGTTTGAGGAAGCGGCGCAGATGTGCCGCAACAACCGGAATATCTTCGTGGCGCCGGTGCTGCAACGCGTGCTGGAACATTCTGGGCAGGAGCACAGCGTGCTTCTGAGCATGATCGACTCTGAAGGACGACGGCAGGCGGAAGTGCTGTGGAACCGTTTAAGCTATTTGGCGGATATCGTGAATATCGCTCCGATGCTGGGGCTGCTGGGCACGGTGTCGGGGATGCTGGCGGCGTTTTTCGTGTTGCCTTCGCAGAGCGCGAGCATTAACTCGCGGCTGCTTTCGGAGGCGATCGGCGGGGCGATGTCGACGACGATGTTCGGGCTTATCGTGGCGATCACGACCCTGATTTTCTACTCAATCGTGAAGGCGCGTCTAACGGCGACCCTGATGGAAGTGGAGCAGGCGATGCACCTGGTGGCGGACCAGATCCATCGGGCGTCGAGCCGCATGGAAATCAACGCGATGAAGGAAGGGGCCGGGAAATGAGCATGTCATCACCCGATGGCAGGCGGATGATCCCGGTGTTGCCGCTGACGGCAATGATCGACGTCCTGTTCCTGCTGCTGACGTTTTTCATGGTGGCTTCGTCACTGCGGGAGGCGGAGAATCGCGTGGACGTTTCGCTGCCTTCAACAGAGGCGACGAAGGTGACGCCGGTGACGCGGACGCAGATCACCATCAGCATCACGTCTGCGGGAGAGATTTATATCGGGGAAAAGAAACTGACTCCAGAGGAACTGCGTTCAACGCTTAATGAGCTTGCGGCGCAGTTCCCTGATGAATCGGTGCTCATCCGCGGGGACAAGGAAAGCACGATGGGGCTGTGCGTGAAGGTGATGGACAGCGCTTATGCGGCGGGATTGAAGAACGTGTATCTGGCGACAACCAAGCCTAAGACCAGTGGAGCGCAGACGCGATGAGAAACGTTGCAGCGGTGACAGTGCTGGCAGGGATGCTGGCGGTCGGTGCGGCTGCGGGGGCCGGTGGGACTGCATTTGCGCAAAGCGCCGAGAATGACGGTGCGCGTGAGCAGTTTGTGTTCGCGTACAAACTTTACAAAGGTGGGGACGACAAGCTGGCGGCAGAGAGCTTTGACGAGTTTATTGCGAAGAATCCGAGCGACGCGCGTGTGCCGGATGCGCTGTATTTCCGTGCGATCCTGGCACGCAAGGCGGGCAAGACGCAAGATGCGGTGGATTTGGTGACCAAGGTTGAAAAGCCGACGATGGTGCCGGAGACGTCGGTACTGCTCTTAAAGGGGCAGTTGTATGTGGACCAAAAGGAATATGACCGGGCGCTGCCCTGGCTGGAGAAGGTATCGCTGGATAAAGCGACCACAGGCGATAAAGCGGGGACGCTTTACCTGCAGGGGGTGTGTTATCGAGAGACGGGGAACGTGCAGGCGGCGGCCAAGGCATTTCAGGCATGCGCGCAGTTGGATTCGCCGCTCAAAGCGCGGTGCCTGCTTGAGCAGGGGTTGACGTTCCGCGCGGCGAAGCTGTCGGAAGACGCGGTGCTGGCATTGCAGCAGGCGATTGCCTCGCAGGACCCGGCGGTGGTGCCGGGCGCGGCACGGTTGGCGGGGGACATTTCACGGGTGGATTTGAAGAAGTACGATCAGGCGCAGAAGTTTTACGACGTGGTGATCAAAAACAACCAGAGCTCCGACGAGTTTGGCCCCGCGGTGGTGGGGAGCCTGTGGTGCCACCTGGCGCTTGGGGAGAACAACCTGCTTTTGACGAAGGTGGCGCGGCTGGGCGACAACCTCAAAACACAGGAGAAGCAGACTGCGCTGTACCTGAGCGCGTTGGCGCACCAGGCGCTGGGCGAGCAGGACGAAGCAGTGAAGGTGCTGAGCGCATTGGAAAAAGAGCAGCTATCGCAGGAATTGCGCCCGCTGGTGCGGTATTACCTGGCGGTGGGGCAGATTGAAGTGGGGGACAATGCGGGGTTTGATAAAACTATCAAGAGCTACGGGGAAGATTTTCCGGATTCGAGCAAAGCCAATGCGGTGTTGATGTTGAAGGTTCAGGCGAAGCTCAAGGCGCGGGATGTTTCGGGTGCGGCCGCGGTTCTGACGACTCTTATCGATCAGCAGCCACCGGCGCCGGTGACGGATCGATTGGAAGCGCTCAAGCGGCGGGCGGAGCTTTATGAGGCTGCCGGCAACCCAAAGGCGGGCGCGGATGATTACGGCGCGTGGGGGAAGCTGGCGGCAACGGCGCCGAAGGGGACGCTTTTGGACCCGACAGAGCCTTCGCGCATGTCGCTGCGTCAGGCGGATCTATTGACCCAGCTCAACAAGAATGCCGAAGCGGTGGAGGTGCTGACAGGGGTGGTGGCATCCACGGATACGGATGCGGTGGTGGACCAGGAAGCACGGTTTCTGCTGGCGCTGTGTCAGGGGCGGCTGGACCGGCCGCAGGAAGCCGCGGACACGCTTTCTGCCTTATTGGCGAAGCATCCGCAGGCCCGGCGAATGACGGAGATTCGCTATAACCGTGGGCTGTTTCTGATGACGGCGGAAAAGCCTGATGAGGCGCTGGCAGACCTGGTGTACGCAGGAAACGCGGCGGATTTGCCTAAGTTGCAGCGCCTGGAAGCGATGCGGCTGGCGGGGCTGCGTTTTCGGCAGATGGATAAGAAAGAAGAGGCGGGGCAGGCACTTAAGGCCTTGATGCAACTGGGTGAGTTGAAGCCCGATGAAGCACTTTGGCTGGCGAAATTGAGTATCGAAAAAGGACAGGGCAAAGAGGCTGTGGCCATCCTGGACCCGTTTGTGAAGCGCGAGGGGAAGGCGCTGGCGGAGATCGAAACGCGGGCGGAAGCTCAATATGTATCGGGCATCGCCAAGCGCGTGGCGGGAGATCTTGAAGGGTCGATTGCGCTGTTGACGGCGGTGCTCAACTCGGAAGCCACGCCGAACCTGAAGCTGGAGGCGCGGCTTGAACTGG
Source organism: uncultured Phycisphaeraceae bacterium (assembly GCA_964527265.1). Lineage (GTDB taxonomy): Bacteria > Planctomycetota > Phycisphaerae > Phycisphaerales > Phycisphaeraceae > CAZGOM01. The sequence goes on from CAZGOM010000037.1 coordinate 31,588, forward strand.
CGCGTTCGCTGGCGGATCGGGGGCGGACGGCGGAGGCGATCAAACAGTATGAGCAGCTTATCAGCGCCAAGCCGAGCCATATCGCGGCGACGGCGGCGTTTGATTGCGCGACGCTGTACCGGGCGATGGCGCGGGGCCGCGGCGCAGCAACGGGAGTGAACGAGGCAGAAAGCCTTAAACAATCGGAAAAGCTCTTTAAACGCGTGGTATTGCTATACAGCTTCCCGCAGCTTTCACCGCTGCCGGAACGGGCGTGGCTGGAACTGGCCGACCTGGCGCAGGAGCAAGGGCGCGTGGATGAGGCGGTGAAGAGTTATCAATCCCTGGCGGACAAGTACGGCAACTCTCCATTTGGGGTGTACGGCAAGGCGATGGTGCTGGCGCTGGTGAAGAAGAACAAGGTGGATGCGGCGCAGCTCCTGCGGCAGATTCCTCAGCCGGTGGATCCAACGCTGATGGCAAGGATCAACCAGCGGCTGCGTGAGTGGGAGGGGACCAAGTAATGTCACGCAGCAGCAACAGATATGGGTATGCGCCGCCGTGGATGGCGATGCACCGCAAGGAGAACCAGCGGGCGCTTTTAACGGCGGCGTTTATTTTGAGTATTGCGGTTCATCTGGGATTGATTGTGTGGCTCAGGTATATCCATCTTGGGCGGGTGGATTCGAACGAATTGAACGATCACCGGGGCGTGTACAAAGTGCAACGGGCGGAGAACGATACGTTTGACCTTTTGCCAGACCCGGGCCCACCGGAGCCAGTGCGGCAGGGGGCGCTGGTGCGCGAGTCATCGGAACGGGCAGGTGAGAGCGTCAAGGCGCAATCCAGCACGGGGCCGGTGGCGCCGATTGAGCGGCCGGGCCCAAGCCGATCAGCCAGCAGCAAAGCACGGGCGGAGTCGGCACAACCGTCGAGCTATGGGAATTTGGCCGCGGGAATCAGCGCGGCGGATACGACACAGATCAACCCGCCCAACACCGAGAGCAATGGGGGGCTTGATCTGGTGTTTGTGGAGGCGCCGGACAACTCAGGCGACGCCAAGCGGCGATCGACTTCCGCGCCGGCACGGAATGCGTTTCAAAAGAATGACGGACCGGTGGGGGGTGTGCGATATCCGGAAGTGGGGGGGACTGGCGGAGGGTCTGCGCCATCGACGGCGAGGCCGCCGGTGCCGCCAAAGCTGGCTGAAGCGCCGGTGAAATCCAATCCTGTGGACCCGATGCCGGTGATGGGCGTGCCGGACCTGACACAGACGCTGGTATCGCCGACAGAGGCGGGGCTGAAAGAGGCCGAGCGGCTGGATGATGATTTTGATTATTCAGTATCGGTGTTTCAGAAGCCTGGGCTGGAGGGCTGGGCGCGTGTGGATGTGACGCCGCGCAGATCGCTGAGCCGATTGAAGACGATGGCCAAGGATGTGGTGTATGTGGTGGATGTGTCGGGCAGTATTGGGCCGGATTGGGCTCAAGCGGCGGTGCAGGGGGTGTCAGCGGCGCTGGATTCGTTGAATCCGGGGGATCGGTTCAACATCGTTTTTTTTGCCGAACGGACGCGATTTTTCAAGAGCGCGGGGCTGGCGGAGGCGAACGATGCGAATCTGACGGAGGCGCGGCAATTTCTGCGTGACGCACGGGCCGGGGGCGGGACCGATGTGCGGCAAGCGCTGACGAAGCTGATGGTGCGTGATGAGGCGCAAGACCGGGTGAAGGACATTGTGCTGATATCCGACGGTGTGCCGACGGTGGGGATGATGGATACGCGGGATGTGATTAATCTGATCACGCGGGACAATGATTTGAGGACGGCGATTTATGCCGTGGGGATTGGTGATTCACAGAATGTGCCGCTGCTGGAATTTCTGGCGTACCGGAACCGAGGGTACTGCCTTTATGCCAAGAACGAGAAGCAGGCGACGACGGTCATCGCGGATTTGGCCAGTCGTATTCGATACCCAATCATGCGGGATGTGCGGGTGGGGTATACGGGGTTTACGTCGGGGACGATGCTGCCTTCTGTGCCGCGGGATTTTCATCAGGGGCAGACGGCGTCTTATTTTGCGCGCGTGAAGGAGAAGGGGGATATCCGTATGGCGTTTGCGGGGCACAACGGTGTGAAACGGCTGGAGTTCACATTTGCGAAGAATTTGAAGGATGCGCCGCAGGCCTCGCCGATGCTTGAGCGATATTGGGCGTGGTGGCGGCTACAGAGCCTGTACAACATGATTTTGAAGGATGGGGAGACGGCGGCGGTGCGGGCGAATATCGAGGCGCTGAAGCGGGAGTATAAGTTTGAGACGTTGTATTGATTGAAGATGGGTCTTGGGTTCTGGGTCTTGGGTCTAGTCAGAGATGAATTCTGACTGGGATTAAGAGGATTGAGTGGATATGGAGCAACGGCTTTATGGGGACATGGCGTGGGTTTGGCCGGTGCTGAGTCCTGTGGGGGATTATCGGGCGGAGGGGCGGGCGCTTTTAAAATTGATGGTGAAACGGCTCGGGGCGGGGAGGAAGAAGGATCTGTTGCCGCTGCTGGATCTGGGGTGTGGTGCGGGACATCTGCATTCTCATTTGACAGGTCGATTTGAAGTGACGGGGGTGGATTTGTCTGCGACGATGCTGAAGCAGGCGCGGGGCGTGAATCCGGGCGGGAAGTATGTGAAGGGGGATTTGCTGGGGGTGAGGTTTGAAGAGCGGTTTGATGGGGTGCTGTTGCATGATGCCGTGAGCTATATGCGGACGGCTGGTGAGTTGGTGAAGGCATTTAAGAGCGTGAAGGCGAATCTAAAGCCGGGGGGCGTGGGGGTGGTGCTGCCGGATTATTTGCAGGAGACATTTGTGCCCGGGGAAGGTGCGGAGACTGAAGCGGAGGTGGATGGCCGGCTGGTGCGGGTGCTTACGCGCGTGGAGCCGGGCAGAAAAGGACGCTTTGTTTTATCGATGACGTTTGTGGCGGAGGATTTGAAGAGCGGGAAGCGGAAGGTGATCGAGGATCGGCATGAGTGTGGTTTGTTTTCAATGGGGCAATGGCTGGGGGCGTTTGAGAAGGCTGGGCTGGAGGTGCGGGTGGTGCAGCGCACCAAGAAGGGATGGGAGCCGGAGGGGACACGACATGGGGGGATGAAGGCGGGAGCGGTGGGGTTTGTCGCTACGCACCCGGGCGGGTGACGTGGTCGAGAATGCGGAGGTTGGTGAGAGCTTGCTCGGTGGTGTCGCCGCAGATCCAGTGGGCGGCAGTGAACTCTTTGCAGACCTTGGGGTATTGGTCCGTGCCCCAGACAGAACAGAGACGTTTTTCGTTCAGGTTGACGCAGGGGACGCCCGCGGGCTTACCGTTGGGCATGCCGGGCAGGGGGCTGGAGATGGAAGCGGCAATGCAGCAGGCGGCGCAACCGGGGCGGCAGGCGAAGGGCGGGTTGGAGGGGACTGGGGAAGTCATGGTTTGGCGGGTTGAGTCGCGGGCGGGGTAGCGAACTCGGGTTTGCCGCGTTCGCGGGCGTTCACCAGTAAGTCGCAGTAGAAGATACAGTTGCAGAGGGTGTAGATGTTTTCAGTGTAACCACCGGCTTGCCAGAGGTTATAGCCTTGGGAAGGGCCGGTGATTTTCTCGACATCGGCAATTGACATGCCGTATTTGAGCTTGCCTTGGCCGAATTTGGCGATGTTGGCTTCGCCGGCGGCTTTCGCCTTCAGATAGAGCTTGTGTTCGTAGGCGCCCAGACGTTTGACTTCCAATTCAATGCGGGGATCGGGCTTGAGGATGTAAGACTCGTAGTCGGTGAACGCCAGGTAGCCTGCGGGATAAATCCGAACGTAATAGTCGTTCTCGCCTCGGCTTTTATTGATAGTGAGGATGAATTTTTCGTTGGGGCGTGAAGGAGCGGGTGCATCGGGACGCAGATTCATGTGGAGGATGGCCTGGGTGTCAGGGTCACGCTCTGCGACGCGGGAGAGGATGTCAGTGAAGGTGGCGCTGGGTTCGGCGGGGGCGTTGGCGGGCTGGGTCGCGGGGTGGGCCGCAGGTTGAGTGATGATTTCCAGTTTACTGTGCTCGCGGGCGTCGACCAGGAGGCTCTCATTATTGAAGATGCAATTGCAGAGCGGGTAGACGTATTCCGTGTAGCCACGGGGCGGCCGGGAGGCGCCGCCTTGGGAGGGGCCGAGGATTTTATAAACTTCGGCGGAAGTCATGCCGTACTTGAGTTTCCCTTGGCCGAATTTGGCGATGTTAGCTTCGCCAGCGGCCTTCTGGCGGGAGGCGAGCTGGGTCAAGTAGGCATCCAAGCGTTCCTTTTCCTGCTGGATGCGCGGTTCCGGCTTGAGGAGGTAAGACTCAAAATCCGCATAGCCCTTGTAGCCGTCGGGATAGATTGTGATCTCATAGTTGGTGTCTGAGTAAAGGGCGTGCCGAATAGAAAACCGGAGATTATTGTCCGACTGCCCAGGGGAGTAGTCGGGGGCATCGGGGCGGAGGTTGACGCGGAGAATGGCCTGTGTTTCGGGATGCCGCTCTGCGACGCGGGAAAGGATGTCTGTGAAAGTGGGGCTGGGCTGGGTGGTTGGCGTCGCAGCGGGCTGGGGGGTAGGAGGATTCGTGGATGGGGTTTGAGCGAAAGCAAGTGAGGTGGTCAAAAGACAGAATAGCAGGGTGGAAAGCGCTGGCTTCATGAGGATCTCCCGGAGAATTGGTGCGACAGAGAGCGTGGATCAGTCTTTTTTCTTTTTGTCTTCGTTGCCGGAGCCGAGTTTGTCGGCCATGAATTGTAGGCTCATGGAACCGGGGCCGGTGAAAAAGAGGGCGACGCAGATGACGCCAAGGAAGAGGGCGTATTCGTATTTCTCAAGCCCTTTGTTGAAGGTGGAGTGAACGGCGACCGCCATGGTGAAGGCGAAAGCGAAAGCAGAAAAGCGGGTAAAAAGGCCCAAGGCAATGAGGATGCCGCCGAAGAACTCGGCGGAACCGGCGAGGGCGGCGGAGACAGTCGGAAAGGGGACATTCATGCTTTCAAGCCAGCTCGCGAAGGCTTTGAGGCCGTCACCACCAAAGAGGCCGAAGAGTTTTTGTCCGCCGTGGTAGATGCCGACCACGCCGATGGCGAGGCGGATAATGAGGAGTCCAAGGTTTGGTCCGTGAAAGAAGCGGGAGATGGAATTGATGAGTTTCATTGGGATGGGGCTTGGGTTCTGGGTCTTGGAAAGAGCAGGAATCGGGTGGGTTAGCCTTTGGGGCTGCGGGCGAGTTCCAGGAGGCGGGAGAGCTGCTGAAGGTCGGCGGGGGACATGTGGCTGAGCTGGTCGGTGTGGAGCTGGCGGAGGGGGGCGTCGACTTTATCGACCAAGGCCAGGCCGCGGGGAGTGATCTTGACCATGACGACGCGGCGGTCCTGGGTTTCGCGCTTGCGATCGACGAGTTTGTCTTCGGTGAGGCGATCGATGAGACGGGTGACGTCGGGGACGGCAGTGACGAGCATGCGCCCGACTTCAGAGCAGGTGGCGCCTTCTTCACCGGCGCCTTTCAAGATGCGCAGGACGTTGTATCCGGCGGAGGATATGCCGTGCTGTTTGAAGAGGCGGTCAAAGGGGCATTTGAGGACGCTGGCGGAGCGTTGGATGTTGAGGAATGCTTCGACTTCAGGTGAGTCGAAGGGTTGTTTTTTGGAGATTTCTTCTTGTAGCGTGCGTGCCATGGTTGCCTCCTTGGGGGCAGGTTAACAATAGGTGTTAAAACAAATATTGTCAAGGTGGGTGATATTCATGAAACACAACAGGTCCCTTTGTTGGAAGGGACCTGTTGCGGGTTGAGTGGGTGTTGGGGGGTGCCGTTGGGTTTATTTTTTCTGAGACGGGTCGGTTTCGTTCCAGGCGTCGGCGGCGTTGATGTCCTTGGTGGAGGGGGTGTTGCTCATGATGCCCTGCTTTTCCTCGACGGGGACGGGGATGGCGTCGGTTTGGTCGGGGGAAGGCCGGCGAGAAGCCGGACGGGTGGTGGGTTGGGTGGAGGGCTGTGTGCCCGGTTGCGTGGAGGACGGCTGTGTGTCGGGCTCTTCGGTTTCGGGGCGCGGCTCAAAGGGGTTGGTCTTGCGTGCGGCGCGGACGATCTCAGAAAGGATGTTCATGGAGACGGCGAATTCGCAATCGATGAAGCCGTTTTCATGGAGGTCATTCAAGGCGCTGACGCATTGGGAATAGGTCATGCCGAAACCGGGGTCGGTGTTGAGGCTGCTGGGTTTCTGGCCCATGACGTACACGAGGTTGCCGACGGCTGGGGCGATCTGGAGGCGATCACCTTCGATTTCCCCCGGGCGCTGGTAGAAGACGGTGGCGGGGTCGCCGCGGCCCTGTGAGCGGACCATGAGGCGGTTGTTCCAGATGCGGCCGTCGGCGTTGAGCTTGAAGCCGAGCATGGGGTTGAAGATAACGATGCGGGGGAAGTCTTTCTGGGTGATGTAGATCATGGAGCGAGAAGACGGAACCAGGTCGAGGATGCAGCGTGGGAAATCAGGATCGCCGATGATCTGGCGCTGGATGATGCCGTCGCCGGTTTCGGCAAGGGTTTCATAGGCGGCGATGCGGACGGTCTTATCAGGGTCGTCGAGGAGTTTTTTGAGGGCGACCTGGACGCGGAAGAGGTCGGATTTGGGCTTTAAGAGTTCGGCGGCGAGGATGCGATCCTTGGGGTTTTCGGACATGGCGAGGCCGATGATGCGGTTTTTGTTTTCCGGATCGCCGATGGCGCTGGAGTCACCCATGCGGACGCCAGCTTCGAGGGCGGCAAGCCTCATGTGGCGCAGGGGGCTGTCGTAATACTGCTGGACGATGGGGAGGGCGAGCTTGCCCAGACCGATCCAGACGAGTTTGACGGCACGTTCCTGGGTGGGGTCCTTGGTGAGGATCTTAGCCATCTGCTGGGCGACTTCGCCTTCACCATTGGGAGCGACCTGGACGTAGAGGTAGCTGATGAGATCCAGGAAACGTTCGGGGTGGGAGGCGTAGGCTTCAGGGACGCGGATGTTGATGATCTGGTCGTTGAAGGCCTTGGCGTAGTACATGTCCTCGCGCATGAGCGGGGGAGGGAAGCGTGTATTGATGGCCTGGGCGATCATGACCGAGCGGCCCCAACTGGGGTTGTTCAAGAGGAGTTCGAGCTTGCGGTCTTCCGTCGCGATACCACCGGAGAGGACGACGCCCATGCGCTCGTCGAGGATTCGGGCTTCGCCGTTTTTGGAAGGGGGCTCCAGGGGATCGAGATAGATGGAGCCACCTGCCTTGGCGAGGGGACGGGTGAAGAGGAGGCGGGGGTTTGCGCCGTCGATGGAGAGATCGAAGGTGTAGAGTTCGCCATTGCGGAGGCTGGTGGTCTGTGTGCCGGGGAGAGCAGTGACGAGAGTGTCAAAGCGCGCGCCGCGGCGAGCGCCGGGGGGAATGAGACCTTCGATGACGACGACAGAGGCGGAGCCGGAGGAGAGGATGCGTTCGGGGGACATGTTCTGGTACTGGAATCTTTCAACGCCGAAGCCACCTGCGCGCATTCTGGTGGTCATCCAACTGCGGATATAGGTGGGTGTGGAGGTGGATCCGGTGCCTTCGAGGCCGACGACCAGGCCGTAGCCGGAGACGTAGAGGGGTTCATAGCCGCGGAGACTGGTGA
>CAZGOM010000038.1:0-38769 GCA_964527265.1 uncultured Phycisphaeraceae bacterium
AGTACGGCGACCTGGTGAAGACCGGCGTCATCGTGCCCACCAAGGTGGAACGCGTTGCGCTGCAGAACGCGGCTTCGATCTCCGGCCTCCTGCTGACGACCGACGCGGTTGTGAGCGAGATCAAGGAGAAGAAGAAGGCTGCTGCTCCGGCGGAAGATGCGGATTATTAAATCCTGCGTCTGAAGTTGGTTGATTGAAAAGATTATGGAAGGCCCATGCGTGTGAACGCGTGGGCCTTTTTGTTGGGTGAGCGAAGAGGAGCGGATTGAGATCATGGGAAATCAGCGGCGGCTCATGGTCTTTGCCTGGAATTTTGAATCGACATCGATCCAGAGTTCTTCTCCTGAGGGGCCGTGAGGCGTATATAGGTGAAAGTGGCCACGGAGAGGAATAGGATGAGCGTCACAAGTAAAAGAGTGAAGATTTTCTTGCGTGAAACACGAAGTAGTGGAAAATTCATGGATTTGTCTTGGCAGGTGAGAGGGGGAGGGTTGGGTGGAGTGGCTGGAGAGGTTTGATTGTAGTGCTTGAATAGGAATGGGCGTGGGCGGGCGGAAAAGAGTTGGGTTTGGTAGATGGAATGGCGTGTCAGCAGGTGTTGCTGGAGAGATTCGGGCTTTGCCCGAACGCTTGCTTGCACAGCGCGCTAACGATGTGTTTGGTGTGTTGTTGGGTGAATGGGTTGGTTGTGGGCGCGGGCAAGGCATGGCACGCCTTCTGAGCGTACCATGCCACCCGGATTGGGAATGCCGCCCGGAAATGAGCCAACCGTTTAAGGAAGGGGCATGATGGGTTGCCCGAGCTGTTTGGCGAATTTGAGCGTGGCGGACATTTTGGGGATTTGGAGGGGGTCTTGGTCGTAGTATTCCATGAGGCCCCATGAGCCGTGCTTGGAGGAGGAGTTGACGGAGTTGAAGAGGGCCATGACGTCGGCGTTTTGGTTTTTCCAGGCTTGGAAGTATTGGGTGTAGATCTGGCCCATGCGGGGGTGGCGGTTGGCTTTGGCGAAGAGGTCGGTGAGGGCCTGGTCGTTTTCCGCGCCGGCGACGCCGACAAGGTGCTGACCGGCTTCGTAGGCGGTGAGCTTGAGGTTGTATTTATCGGCGAGGGTTTTGTCGCGTTTGATTTGTTCGATGCTGCGGGGAAGGGCTTCTTTTTCAACCTTGTCCAAGAGGCCGTCGATGCCGAGGGCAGTGACGGATTTGGCTTGGTCTGCGCGAGGCATGAAGCTGATGTAAGGGGCGATGGAGAGGGTGTCGGCGGATTTGTAAGCGTCTTTGAAGCGGAGGATTTGTTCGGAAACGAAGGTGTTGCCAGTCTGGGAGGCGAGGACGCGAACGAGGCGGTTTTTGGGAAGGGTGCGCTGGGCGATGGCGAAGATTTCCAAGGAGCGGTGGGCGGTGAAGCGCCAGCCGGCTTCCCAGGGTTTATCGGGGGCAGAGAAGCCGCGTTTGAGGCCTTCGGCGATGGCGTATTTGTTCTGGGTGAAGATGGAGTTCCAGAGTTCGTTGGAGTATTCGAGGTAGAGTTTTTGTTTGGGGTCGAGTTTGGCATTGACGAGCTTGGCGAGGTTGTCGGTGTAGTCGTCATCGGCCTGGTGGGGGATGCAGAACCAGGGGTCGGATTTGAGGCGGTTGCAGAGGTCGAGGCAGAGCTCGTAGGGCATGCCACGCCGTGTGTAGGTGGCGTCGGAGGGGTCGGCACGCTGGGACCATGTTTGGGTAATGGAATTGTTGACGTTGGCGGCTTCCATGAAGCGGATGCATGTGAAGCCCTGGAGCCGGGCGAGGAAGGCGGGATGCCAGGGGTCTTTTTGATAGGTGGCTTCAAAGCCGGGCATGATGAAGCGGATGTTGCGGGGGTAGTCGGTTGGGTCGATGTTGGAGAGTTTTAAAAAGAGGCTGCCGATTTTGGGGTTGACGCGAACGGTGAGACGGCCCGGTTTGGAGTCAATGATTGATGCGGCTTTGGTGCGGGAGAATTCGAATTTGCCTTTGCCTTCGTAGAGAAGGATGTAATCACCGGCGGGGTAATGGCCGGGCTCAGGGAAGGAGAACATGGGGGCTTCGACCCATGCGCCCGGGGCAAGGGATTTGACGTTGCCCTGGGGATCGAGATCAAGGCGGGGGCCTTCGCCGAAGCGGGCGCCTTCCTGCTGGCTGGTCCAGGGGCGGGCGAGTTTGAAGGCGTCGACGAAGGGGAGTTCGGTGGACCAGTCGCGGAGGGAGGCGATGTTCATGCCGAGGGAGGTTTGGTTGGGCTGGGATGGTTGGGATTGTTGGGCGTGGGCGGGGTTGAGTGAGAGGAGGGTGATGAGGGCGATGAGGAGAGGCTTCATGGGGGGGCACTTTGGGAGATGGAGATGAATAACGAACGTACGAGAGAGGGATTGATTGCGTGGGCTACGTGGGAGGGAGATCCGGGTTTTTTATCACGAAGGCACGAAAACATGAAGTTCAGATGAGGGGCGGGTGAAATGTGTTTTTGAGTGCTTGCTGAGAAAAGTTTTCTAACAGGATTGACAAGATTTGCCAAGATTTGAGTGATGGTTAATGAGGTTAAGAGCCATTGGTTTGTTTTTGAAGGGTTATTTTTATGGTTTGAGATCGAATATGTGTGTGGTGTGATTGTGAGACCGCGCAAGACATACGCCGCGTACGACGCGCCCCGAAGTCTGCTACCCGTAGGCTGGGTTTTAGGGGGTTTGGCGGCGTGTCCAGTGTTTGTGGATGGCGGCGGCGGCGGTGGTGATGAGGTGCTGGTAGTCGGGGAGGGGGAGCGGGTCGTGGGGGCGGACGACGATGATGATGTCGTAGGAGGCGGGCCAATCGTGCTGGGTGAGGCGGAAGGCCTCGCGGAGGAGGCGCTTGATGCGATTGCGTTTGACGGCGGTGCCGACTTTGCGGGAGACGCTGAGGCCCAGGCGGGGGTGGGGGAGGGCGTTGGGCTTGCCGAAGACGGTGAGGAAGGTGGAGTGCTTTTTTGTGTTGGCGTCGTAGACGGATTTATAGGCGACGCCGCCGGAGAGGCGCATGGCGCGGGGGAAGGCGTAGGAGGGAAGAGGAGATTCGGGTTGGGTTGGGGTGGGAACTTGTGTCATGTTGTGCGTCTTACTAATGGACGTATGCTAACCCCGGGAGACGAAGATGGCACTTGACGACTATTGGAAGCGGATCGGGCGGCGTGGGCGGTATGGCGTGGCGGTTGCCGGGGTGTTGGTTTTCGGGCTGGGATGGTGGGGGCTGGCGGGGATGAGTATTGGAGTGGGGCGGATACGGGTGACGGTGCCGGTGTTGTTTCCCACGCGAGGGGAGCTTATTGAGGGGAAACGGTATCTGACGCGAGAGCAGACGCTGGGGCTGGCGCTTTACAATTATTACATTGAGGGGGATTGCGGGGTGAGTGACAATGAAGATGGGATGTGGAGCGAGCCGTTGCGGTTTTTGCATCCGAAACATCTGGGGGAACTGAGGCGGATGGGGTCGTCGTTGAAGCCGGAGCAGGCATCGCACGGGGCGCTGATTCTGATGTTGGGACAGATCGGGCAGGAGCCGGAAGTGAAGCTGGTAGACGCGGCGCTGGAGCGCTTCCAGGGGCGGGAGTTGGAGGATGATCCTTATGCGTGGGACAGGCTGCGGGCGTACCAGGATGCGGCGATTCAACTGGCGAAGCGGGATGTGCCGGGGGGGAGGAAGGTGGTGGAGAAATTGCTGAATCCGGAGTGGTGGGAGAGGATGGATCTGAGCTATCGGGAGAAACGATTTGATGAGAATGTCAATCGGATTCGCAGCAGGGGGGAGGCGGAGAGGATGCGGAGTTCATGCGCGCGGGCAGGAATTGAGTGGGTTGAGATACCGCTGGAACGGCGCGTTGCGAAGGAGGCGGTGAAGCATCGGGAAGAACCGGGGCCGCCCAGAGAATTAGAGCGGTTGGAAGCCCAATACCTGCTGCATGAGGGGGAGGTGGAACGGGCAGTAGGCGGAGTGTGGGATTATGAGAAGGGGTTGCTTGCGATCATGCCGGGGAGAACGAGGGAATGAATCAGGAAGGTTTACGTGGAAAGAGAAGGCGGGGTGGCCCTCCGAGAGAGAAGCATCATGATGGCCAGGTGGCTGGGGAGGGACAGGGAATCGTGTTGATGGGATTTACGCGGGTGAGAAATATCGGGCACCTGAGTTTAATGGGTATGGGTTTTGAAGAGGGTAGTCATGTAAAACGGTCCTATTATGTGCGTCGGCATTGGGTATGGCGTACAACTTTGCCAGGGGGTGAGTTCCGTGAGCTATTGGAGTGCGGAATATCTGGGAGCGGGGTTGGTGGATTTTGGTCTGCCTCTGGTGTTGGCGTGGCTGGGGTGGAAGGTGATCAGGGCGGGGGTGTGGGGGCGCAAGAGTGCGCGGAGGCTTTGTGCCGAGTGTGGGTATGACATGCGTGGATCGGTTGGGTTGAAGTGCCCGGAGTGCGGGTACACGGCTAAGTCGGAGTACGAAGTCGAGCATGGGCGGGTGAAGCGGTTGTGGGTGTTGGCTGGAGGGTTGATGATTTTGCCGATCGTTTGGGCGGTGGTGTTTTTTGGGATGGCGGGGCTGGGGCTGATGATTGCGCAAGCGCCGCTGGCGGAGGTGAGAGGGATTGACGCGAAGGCGGGGCTCTTGCATGGCGCAGAAGAGAGAGGGGAAGAGCAGCGCTTTTATGTGGACGTGCATTTGCGGCAGCCGGAAGAGGAGGATGTGACAGAGGTGAATGCCGCGTCGCGGCTTGCGATGTTGGGGCTGCGCTGGGTGATGGGAGACCCGACGTTAGGACTCAAGATGACGAACAAGGAAGACCAGGCGAAATTGGATCTGGCCAGGCGGCGTCAGTCTTATCGGGATGGGAGTACGAGAGCGTTTCTGGCGGAGGAATCGCCGGCGTATTTTTTTTCAGGAGGCAATGCGGATTGGCTGGTGACTTATCAATCGTTTGCCACGGCGCGGTTTTTGACGCAATTCTGGGTGAATCCAATTGAGCATTTCCGGCGTTACTTTGAGACGGAAGGGATGCCGACGCCGCCGGGGGTGGGGATTCTGGTGGAGGGGCATAACCGGGATCCGAAAGACCGATCAAACTGCGCGGCAATGCCTGATGCCGTGTTTAAAATGATCCGGGACGGGGAGGGGATTCGGGTGGTTGTTATGAAGGATGTGGTTTGTGATGACCGGGTGATGAAGATGCTGACGGAGAAAGACGAACTATTCAAGCTGGAATGCAAGTGGGTGACGGCGAGCCCGGGCGTGGTGGCGAATTTTCTGAAGAAGGCGAAAGGATTGAAGAAAGTGGAGTTGTGGGTAGTGCAGCGACCTGTGGCAGAGGAGGAATTGCGTGCATTGCCGGAGGGGCACGATGCGGTGATGGTGTGGCGGGGTGAGGCGACGATCAGCGATGAGGGGTTGGCGTGGTATATCGCGATGCCTGACGAATTGAAGCCGCAACTGGGAGGGACGCTTTTGCCCAGTGGCTGGAAGAAGTCCGTGGCGGCTGCAAAAGGGGGAGGGAAGGTGCAGACAGGTCGGGGTTGGGAGCCGGAGATTATCTACAAGAGGACCGGCAGTGCGGGGGAGATCAATGATGAGGAATTGCGGACGATTGCGGGCTCGTCTTTGTTTTGCGTGTATGTGAATGAATCAGGAAAGCGGCCCTATTCGCTTGAAAGTGAGGAGTATCGACGGTTTGGAAACCTGCTGGCCAAAGGCCTGGTTGTGATATCGGCATGCAGGGAGATGTCGATTTGGAGTGTGAGGGATGACGTGAACTACTTGAGAGATTTATTTAGTCGAGGCGAGTGATGGCGGATGTAGTCTCATTTTGTGGGAGCCGGGAAGCCTGAAGCCAAGTGGGTGCGGTACCTGTCTGCATTCAGGTGTAAGGCAGCTGTGAGGAGGTAATGTTTGAAAACAGTTGCGTGTGATATCAAATTGTCATAACATACGGTTGTTGTTGTTGTTGTTGTTGTTGTTGTTTGGGCAGATGGTTTAAGTGGGTGTATCACGAGACGGGTATGCCGTGACGAATGGATAGGGCGGGGTTGTTTGAGTGAAATTTACAGAAAGGGTGAATGATGTCAGGATTTGCGATACCGGTGGCGAAAAAGGGTCCTTTTAAGATGGGTCAGGATTCTTATCGGCAGGAGGGGGTGCCGCGCGGGCTGGTGACGGCACATAAGTGGAGGAGTTCGATTTTTCCGGGGACGTTGCGGGATTACTGGGTGTATGTGCCGCGTCAGTATTCGCCGAGTACGCCGGCGAATGTGATGGTGTTTCAGGATGGGGGGCGGTATGTGGAGGAGGAGGGATTGCAGCGAGTGCCGACGGTGTTTGACAATTTGATTCACCAGGGGCGGATGCCTGTGACGATCGGGGTGTTTGTGAATCCTGGGTATTTTGAGCCGGTGAAGCCTGGGGTGCTGGCGGCGGACAATGATTATGGGAGCGGGGCGCGGCGGACAGGGTGGGTGCCGAGCACGGATTGCATGAGCAATCGCGGGGTGGAATATGACGCGATGAACGACAAGTATGCACGGCTGATATTGGAGGAGATATTGCCGGAGGTGGGGAAGGATTACCGTTTGACGCAGGAGGCGGCGGGGCGAGGGATTTGCGGGTGCAGTTGCGGTGGGATATGCGCGTTCACGGCGGCGTGGCAGAGGCCGGATGCGTTCAGCAAAGTGATGAGCCATGTGGGGAGTTTTGTCGATTTCGACGGGGGATTCGCGTATCCGACGCTGGTGAGGAAGGGGCCCAGGAAGCCGATCCGGGTGTTTTTAGAGGCGGGGGCGAATGACCTGGATATTGAGGTGGGGAACTGGGCGATGGCGAATTTGTACATGGCTGCGTCGCTGCATTTTGCGGGATATGACTACCGGCTGGAGTATTGCGACGGGGGGCATGACATGTATCACAGCGGGGCGATCTTGCCGGAGGCGATGGAGTGGTTGTGGAGGGCTTGAAGAGGTCGCGAGTCCAGTGTCCTGAGTCCAGGGTCGAAGATTAAGGAGGCGGGAAAAGGTTGAGGAGTCGGCCTGTTGTGAGCGTGTGCAAAATACGCTCCGGCGTCGGGACTGCCCCGGAGGAGGTGTCCATCGGGTTTGTGGGTAGATGGGGGGTCGGGGAAAACCCGGTACGGGGGTCGGTGGGGGCTAGGTAACTGTCGTGTCTGGCTGTATTTATTTGCTAGCGGGTTAACGAGTTCCTAAAATGTCGACAGGTAGAGGCAAGGTTCTGCAGAAGAGACTTACACAAGCAGACGATATGGGGGATGGGATCGTCTGATGGAGCAGGGCCAATGAGTTCTAAAAGCCGTTACCAGGTGGTAGATTCGCGAGGGAAAACCGCGTGATTAAACACCTCAACAGTGTGCAATTGCGTCGTTTTTATCACTTGGGGTGTGCTTAGTGTCCAAATTGCAGACTAAAACCATGGGCAAACCTCAAACATCAACACTCGCAGGCGAAGAAAACGGGTCTTTGCCGAGTGTTTTGGCGCCGAGTGCTTTGGCGCGTCTGGTGGTGGATCCGGCGCACGGGCCTGGGTTTTCACCTTCGGCGAACCCGAAATGGGCGAATCCACATGACAGCCTGGTGAGCGTGCTGAGGGGCCATGCCAAGGAACGGCCGGAAAAGGCGGCGTATATCAATCTGGCGGATGGGACGCAGGCGGAGACGACGCTGACCTATGGAGAGTTTGACCTAAGGGCGCGGGCGATTGCGGCGAAATTGCAGGGCTTGGGATTAAGCGGTCAGCGGGTGATGCTGGCGTATCCGCCGGGATTGGATTTCATTACGGGGTTCTTTGGGTGTTTGTATGCGGGGGCGACGGCGGTGCCGACGTTCATGCCGCACAGGAAGAGGACGCTGGACCGGTTTCGCGCGATCAGCGATGACGCGAACGCAGGGTATGTGCTGAGCACGCGGGAGGCGATCAACCAGTTGCATGGAAGGTCCGGGCGCGATGGGGTGATCGAGGGTGGGGCGTCGGCGGCGCAGTGGCTGGCGGCGGATGAGATTGAGAGTGAGATGGCCGAGGGGTGGGCGCATCCGACGATATTGCCGAGCACATTGGCGATGCTGCAATACACATCTGGCTCGACAAGCCGTCCCAAGGGTGTGATGCTGAGCCATGAGAATCTGGCGTACAACGCATGGGAGATCAACCGGGCATTTGATGTGCGGGAGAGCGGGGAGGCGGGGGTTTGCTGGCTGCCGTCGTACCACGATATGGGGCTTGTGGGGGGCGTGCTGGCGCCGGTGATCGCGGGCCGGCCGCATGTGATGATGTCTCCGGCGGCGTTTTTGCAGAGCCCGATTTCGTGGTTGAAGGCAATAACAAAATATCGGGTGACGATTTCGGGCGGGCCGAACTTTGCGTATGACCTTTGCGTGCGGAAGGTGACGGAGGAACAGCGGGCGGAGCTTGATTTGTCTTGCTGGAACCTGGCGTATGTGGGTGCGGAGCCGATCATGCCGGAGACGCTGGACCGGTTTTCGGAGACGTTCGCGAGGTGCGGGTTTAAACGAGAAGCGTTTTATCCGTGCTACGGCATGGCGGAAGCGACGCTGATGGTGACGGGGAGCAAGCGGTTTTTCGGACCGGTGATCAGGGCGTTTGATGAGCGGGAGCTTTCACTGGGTCGCGGCGTGGCGGTGACTGAGGGAGGCAGACGGCTGGTTTCATCCGGCGCGGCGGTGGGCGGGCTGGAAGTGGCTGTGGTAGAGCCGGAGAGCCTGGTGGAATGCCCAGAGGGGAAGGTGGGGGAAGTGTGGGTAAGCGGGCCGTCGGTGGGTCAGGGGTATTGGGAGAACCCAGGGCAGAGCAAGAAGACGTTTGGTGTTCAGATTGCAGGCAGGGGCATGAATGGGATGAAGGAAGGGATGTATTTAAGGACGGGGGATTTGGGTTTTTATGCCGAGGGGCAGCTTTATATCACGGGGCGGATGGATGACCTGATGATTGTGCGGGGGGTGAATCACCATCCGCAGGATATTGAAGCGACAGCACGCAACAGCCATCCGCTGCTGGAGACGGGCGTGGGGGCGGCATTTCTGGTGGATGACGCCAAGGGCGGACAGTGCGTGGTGCTGGTGCATGAGATCAATCGGGTGGGGACGGATGATTTATCGCCGGTGCTGGATGCGGTGCGGGCGGGCGTGCTGGACGGGCACGGGCTGGCGCTGGGTGCGTTGCTGTTGGTGAGGATGGGGGCCGTGCCGCGCACGACGAGCGGGAAGGTGCAGCGCAAGGGGTGCAAGGCAGCTTATCTGGCGGGTGAGATCAAAGCGGCGGGGCAGTATGTTTCGGCGGCCGGAGACTGTGGATCAGAAGCAGCGGTGAGCGCGCAGGCGCCGGATGCCTCGGTGTCGTTTGTGGTGGCGGTGATCTGCCAGCATGCGCATACGATGGCGGGGGTGCCGGTGGGGAGCATCAATGCGCAGACTGAACTTGCGAGCCTGGGGTTGGATTCGCTGAAGCGAATGGAGCTGCTGGCGGTATTAGAAAAAACATTCGCCGGGCATCTGCCGGACTCGGAGATTGCCCAGGCGATCACCGTGGGGGACCTGGCCAAGTCGGTTCAGAGGCACCTGATCGACCGGCCCAAGGACGGCACGCTTACGCGTGAGGTCCCCCCGCAACATTACGAGATTGCGCAGTTTCCGGAATATGCGCAGCTCAAACGGCAGGAGGCAATGCTGCGAAGTGTGGCGGGTGAGAATCCTTATTTCCGGGTGGACCAGGGGAATGCGCCGGCAGGGATGGCGAACATCCAGGGGCGCGAGCTGGTGAACTTCTGCGTGTACGACTATCTGGGGATGGCTTACGACAAGCATGTGGCTGCGGGAGCGACGGAAGCCATCGCGAGGTACGGCGTGAGCGCGGGGGCAAGCCGCCTGGTGGCCGGGCAGAAGCAGGTGCATCAGGACCTGGAAGAGGGGCTGGCCGAGTTTTTAGGCACGGCGGGAGCAATCACTTTCGTGTCAGGCCATGCGACGAATGTGACGGCGATCGGGCATCTGCTTTCGCCGGGCGATTTGATTGCGCATGACATGCTGGCGCATAACTCGATTATTCAAGGCGCGAAGCTGTCGGGTGCGACGGCAAGGGCATTTACGCACAACGACTGGCAGGCGCTGGACGCGTTTTTGGAGCATGAGCGGCACCGGTATCGGCGCGTGCTGATAGCGATTGAAGGCGTGTACAGCATGGACGGGGATTGGCCGGACTTGCCGCGCTTTATTGAATTGAAGAAGAAGTACAAGACACTGCTGCTGGTGGATGAAGCGCATTCACTGGGGACGATGGGGGCGACAGGGCGCGGCATCGGCGAGCACTTTGGCGTGGACCGCAAAGATGTGGATCTTTGGATGGGGACACTGTCGAAATCACTGGCGAGCTGCGGAGGGTATATCGCAGGATCGGCGGAACTGGTGGAGTATTTCAGGTACACCGCGCCAGGATTCATCTACAGCGTTGGGCTGTCCCCGCCGGTGGCTGCGGCGGCGCTGGCAGCGCTGGAAGTGCTGAAGGCACAGCCGGAACGCGTGGCGCGGCTGCGGACGCTTTCATCCCTGTTTTTGTCGTGCGCCAAGGCCGCGGGATTGGACACAGGATTGGCGAGCGGATCGCCAGTGGTGCCGGTGATTGTAGGGAACTCGGTGAAGTGCGTGAAGCTTTCACAGGCGCTGTTTGACCGGGGGATCAATGTGCAGCCGATTCTGTATCCGGCGGTGTCGGAAGCTGCTGCGCGGCTGCGGTTTTTCATCACGACGAATCACAGCGAGGCGCAGGTTCGGGAAGCGGTGAGGGCGGCCGCGGAGGAGCTGGGGAGGCTGTAGAAGTGAGAGAGAATGAAAAGCGCCTGAGGGCGCTGTTTGAGGAAAGTTTTTTAACTCGATTTCAAGAGTCTCAAGATTTACACGATGATTTTCTCGTTGCGAGAGAATGCTTTGCAAATGAGGGAGAAACACTTTTTATGCGTTTGCGGGAAAGCGAAGTGATTTAGCGCGAATGAAAGCGCGGGTCTGATTGAAATCCGACCTGTGGCGCCTGGAATGTGGAAGTGGGAACCGGGTTTCCCTGATGAAGCGAATGGAATGACAGGTATAAGGTGATTGCAATGAACATCAACGGACATGCAATCGAAGTGACGAATCTGACCAAGCGGTATGGGGAGCTTGTGGCCGTGAACGATATTTCGTTTACGGTGAAGCGCGGAGAATTGTTTGCGTTTTTAGGGCCCAACGGAGCGGGGAAAAGCACGACGGTGGAGATCATCGAGACGATCCGCAAGCCGACGGCGGGGAAGGTGAACATCCTGGGAATGGATGTGGCGACGCATAAGCGACAGATCATTCCGAAGATCGGGGTATTGCCGCAGGGATTTACATCATTTGACCGGATCACGGTGTACGAAAGCATCAAATATTACGGGAAGCTGTTTGGCGCGGACTCGGCGAATATCGATGGATTGATGGCGCTGACGAACCTGCAGGACAAGCGGGATGTGCAGTTCAAGAATTTATCGGGCGGATTGAAACAGCGACTGGGGATCGCCATTGCCCTGGTGAATGACCCTGAGGTGGTATTTTTGGATGAGCCGACGACAGGACTGGACCCACATGCGCGACGCGAGGTGTGGAAAGTGCTGGATGGCCTGAAGGCGAAGGGAAAGACGATCTTCCTGACGACACATTACCTGGAAGAAGCGCAACTGCTGGCGGATACGGTCCATATCATCGCTAAGGGGAAGATCATTGCACGGGGGTCGCCGGATCAGATCATCGAAGAAAGCGCGAATTATTTGGGGGTGACACTGCGGAAGCCGGCGCCAGGGGTGCTGGAGGCGGTGAAAGAAGCGGGGTTTGAGCCCAAACAGGAGAACTCGCACCTTTCGATCAGGGTGAAGAATGCGGGCGATGTACAGCGGATGCTGGCGGCGATTTCGGGGAAGGGATTGGCGCTGCCGGGGCTGGATGTGCGTAAGCCGAACCTGGAAGAGGTGTTTCTGGCATTGACGGGCGAGCCGTTGGCACCGGTGGAAGAAGAGGTGACCAAATGAGCCCGCGCATCATCCTTGCGAATTTGATTGTGAGACTGAAGAGTTTTTCGCGGGAGAAATCCGCGATGTTCTTTACGGTGCTGTTTCCGGTGATCCTGGTACTGGTGTTTGGGGCGATTTTCACCAAGCCGGAGAAACTGAACCTGGATTTGCAGGTGCAGGACCTGGATGGAACCAAGGCGTCGATCAAGCTGAAGAAGAGCTTTGAGGACTCGGGTGTGTTTCATGTGATCGAGGTGCCGGCGGAAGTGGATGCCAAAGACTACGCCAAAGAGAAGAAAGCGAATCTGGTGGTGGTGATCCCTAAGGGGTATGAAAATGCGCAGATGGATCGGATCGTGCGGGAAGACGACAGTGCGGTGGCGAAGATCCGTTATATCTACGATCCGAGTTCGACATCGTTGACATCGAAACTTGCGATGCTGAATGCGGGGCTGGCGAAGGGAAACCAGCAGATGACGGGGCAGCCGGAGTTTTTCATCTCGTCTGAGGAATCGATCCTGGACAGGAAGTACCGGTTTATTGAGTTTTTCGTGCCGGGAATCATTGCGATGGCAATCATGACCTCCAGTTTGTCAGGCGCTTTGAACACAAATGCGGAACTGGTGCAAAAGGGAATTTTGAGAAAGCTGGCGACCACGCCGATCACGCATTTGGATTGGATGCTGACGAATGTTTTTTACCAGTTGATCCTGGCGATGATTTCGACGGCGTCAATTTTGATCGTGAGCTATCTGGTGTTTGATGTGAGGCTGGATCTGAATCTTTGGCTGCCGGCATTTATCGTGCTGGAGGTATTCGTGTTCGTGGGGGTAGGAATGATGTTGACCCCGATCGCACGTGAAGCGGAAAGCGCGGCGGCGGCGGCGAACGCCTTTTTGTTTCCCATGATGTTTTTGTCAGGAAGCTTTTTCCCGGTGGAGATGATGCCGTCGTTTTTGCAAAGCTTTGCACGGGTGCTGCCGCTGTATTATCTGAATGAGGGGTTACGGGCCGCGATGATTTTTGCGGACACGGGAACGGTGTATAAGTGCTTGGCGATCATCGCCGCAGTGGCATTTGGTGTGTTCATGCTTGGCGCGGTGACGACAAGATGGGATAAAGGGGCCTGATGGCGGCCAATCCCAAACGCATTTTGTTCATTTGCGGGTCGATGAACCAGACGACGCAGATGCATCAGGTGGCGAAGCACTTGATGGAGTACACGCAGGTTTTCACGCCGTATTTCTGTGATGGGTATCACGAATTGATGCGGCGGATGAAGATGATGGAATTCACCATTATCGGCGACAAGCTGGCCAGGCGGTGCAGGACGTATCTGGAGGAGAATGGATTGGCGATTGATTATGGGGCGAAGAATGGGCCATACGATCTGGTGCTGACGTGTTCAGATGTGTATATCCAGAAGCGGATCGCCAGGAGCCGGATCGTGCTGGTGCAGGAGGGGATCACGGATCCGCGGGACGGGTTGTTCCGTCTGGTGCAGAAGAACCGGTGGCTGCCACGGTGGGTTGCGGGGACGGCGGCGACGGGGTTGAGCGGGGCGTATGAGAAGTTTTGCGTGGCGAGCCCGGGGTATGCGGATTTTTTTGCTGAAAACGGCGCTGACCCCGCAAAAATGGTGATGACGGGAATACCGAATTTTGATCATTGTGCGCGGTACCGAAACAACACGTTTCCACATGAGGGATATGTACTGGCGTGCACGTCGCCGCTTCGAGAGATTTTCAGGAGAGAGGATCGGCCGGCGTTCATCCGGCAGGTGGTGGGGATTGCCGGCGGACGGCCGATTTTTTTCAAGTTTCATCCGAATGAGAACATGAAACGGGCGACGCGGGAGGTGGAGCAATACGCACCTGGGGCGAAGATATTCACATCGGGTAGCGCGGAGGAGATGATCGCGAATTGCGAAGTGCTGGTGACGCGGTATTCTTCGACGGTTTTCGTGGGGCTGGCGCTGGGCAAGGAGACGCACTCGGACTATGACATGGGTGTGCTCAAGAAACTGATGCCGGTGCAGAACGGATGCGCGGCGGAGAACATCGCGAGGGTTTGCCGGGGTGTCCTGGAAGGAAAGTAATCAACAGGATTTTGAAGAAATTTACAGGCTATGAGCAGGGATCGGGAATGTTGAAGTCATCAAAAGGTTTGGATGGATTGTTGGAGGTTGGTTGTGGCTGGTGAAATTCAAGTGCGGGAAGTGAAGGGGTGGTGGCAGCGGCGTCAGGCGCTGCATTTGCCTTGGGAGATATACAAGGGAAATTCAAATTGGGTGCCGCCGACGTTGATGGTAGAAAAGCAGTTGATGGGGTTTGGGCATCATCCGTTTTATGACCATGCACGGGCGCATAACCTGTTGGCGTTTAAGGATGACAAGCCAGTGGGGCGGCTGACGGCGATCGTGAATCCGGTTCACAACGAGAAGTACAACGACAAGGTGGGGTTCTTTGGTTTTTTTGAATGCGTGGATGATGCAGAGGTGGCAAAGGCATTGTTTGAGGCGGGGGGGGCGTGGCTAAAAGCGCAGGGGATGACAGCGGTGCGGGGACCGGCGAATCCGTCGCTGAACTACACGTGCGGGATGCTGATCGATGCGTTTGATAAGCCGCCTGTGATCCAGATGACTTACAACCCGGCGTATTACCCGCGGCTGATGGAAGCGTGCGGATTTGCGAAAGCGCACGACATGTATGCGTATGAGATGCACCCGGATGTGCTGCTGGCGATTGTGAGGAGATACAAGCCGGCGGTGATTGCGCAACTGAATCGGCCAGATCTGGTGGTGCGGCCGTTTGACCCAAAGAATTTCGAGCATGAACTGGTGACGTATCTGGATATCTATAACCAGTCGCTGGATGGGACATGGGGGTTTACGCCGATCAGCATTGCGGAGGCAAGGCACATTGCCAAAGAGTTGAAGTTCTTGATTGAGCCTGAATTTTCGGTGTTTGTGGAGTTGGACGGGAAACCGATCGGAGGAGTGCTGGCGCTATTGGATTACAACGTGATTCTGGCGAAGTTGAATGGCCGTGTATTTCCGTTTGGGTATCGGTTGTTTACGGAGCGCAAGACGATCAACACGGCGCGTGCGATGGCGCTGACGCTGCTGCCGGGGTACCAGCGGTCGGGGCTGGGGATCGTGTTGTTGGACGACCTGATGAATCCATCGGAGAGAAGGGGAATCACGCGGTGGGAGTTTTCGTGGATTCTTGAGAGCAATATGAAATCGCGCGGATCGCTGGAGAAGGCAGGAATTCCGATTTCAAAGCGGTATCGGATGTGGGAGCGGCAGATAGGGTCTGGGGTTTAGGGTCTGGTCAGAAGAGAGGGAAATGCTGGGTGTTGGAGAAGGGGGAGAAAAAGTGGGGCGGAGTGGGACCCAAGCGCGGTGGTGTGCGTCTAGAGGTGTGGTTTGGGATATGATGTTTTAAGGTTCACTTTCTCTTTCAGGTGTTTCTATGGCGAACAAGAAGCGGTTTTTGGCGGTTTCAGCATCGACTCTTATGTTATGCGTAACATGTGTGTTCGCGGGAGATCCGCCTAAGCCATGGCCGGGGCCTGGGGGAGCGTATGTTTTTGTGGAGGCGGAGAGCTTTGATGCGCCGGGAAATGCGTGGGGGGTGAAGGAGACGCCTTATAGTTCCCGGGCGATTATTGCGTCGGGGATGAAATATCTGGGGAGTGAAGGCGGGGCGGGGACGGCGACAAAAACGGTGGCCGTGCCGGAGGATGGGGAATACAAGGTTTGGGTGAACTTTCGTCAACCGGTGTTGAATAAAGGGGCGTTTACGCTGGTGGTATCGCAGAGTGGGAGCGAGGTGATGCGGCAGACATTCGACAACAGCCGGCAGGACGAAGGGGAGGGCGACATCGCTGGGAACGGGGGAAACGACAGCGACCGGCGGGTGCAGTTTGAGTGGGGTGCGGGACAGGTAGTGGCGAAGCTGAAGAAGGGGGATGCTGTGATATCGATTCTCAAGCCAGGAGAAGGGAAAGCGGTAGCGACGGGGCAGATGGTGGATTGCGTGCTGCTGACGAAGGATGGGGCGTATAAGCCGGATTATCGGGATTTTGTGCCGCAGACGTATGTGCGGCTGAGGTTGATAGAGAGCGATTTGCCCAAGGGGTATTTCTACGGGTTTGTGGACCACCGTAGGCCGGACTGGTATACGAATATCGCGATGGGAAAGAGTGGATTGAAAGAGGCAGTGAATTTGCCGGGAGGGGAATATCTGGCGCCGGGAGAGAGCACGGCATGGATGAATTTCACGCGACAGTTGTATATCGACAGTGATACGAATGTGATGGTGATGGCGACGAGCAAGTATCACAATCCTGCGGCGAAGCAGAGCCGATATGTGATGGATATTGCGACGGCGCCGGAGGAGGGAGCGATTGTGTCGACGTTTGAACGGTCCGGGCCGGGTGCGGGGATGTCGGTGCGGTTTAGGCCGAACCTGACGGAGGGGAAGAAGCCGTTGTTTGACCTGGATGTGGCGAAGGCGAACCTGGCGATGGCGGAGGGAATCACGCAGCCGATGTTTGGAAAGCGGCCGACCAGATTTCCGGTGTTCATGGCGATGAAGTCGACGGACAGGAACAGCAGTCAGGGGGTGTATGACCTGGAAATGAAGGTGATGGAGTTACTGGGGGTGAGCGGGAGGAAGGATTCGGAACTGGATGCGAATGATTTGAAGCATGGATTGGTGTTTGGGCGGAGCGGTGCGCGGGTGATGCTGTTTGGGCCTGGGGGGTTTGATGAACCTTTGTGGGAGAAGATCAAGGGTTATGTGAGCCGCGCGGGGGAGGCGGCGAAGAAGGATCCGCTCAATGGGCATTATGTGGCCGTGCAGTTGACGGATGAAGCGGGGCCGCCGGATTTAGCTGCACTGGTCGGGAAGGCGGTGCATGAGAAGGCGTTTGTGGACTGGCTCAAGGAGAACAGGGAGACTCCGGAGAAACTGGGCGTGAAGGGGTGGGAAGAGGTGAAATTGACGGTGGATCGGGGAAGCAAGACACCGGCGTTGTATTTGAAGAGCCAGCAGTACCGGGCGTGGATGATTGCGCGGTTTTTCAAGGAATGCACGCGGCTGGTGAGAGAGGCGTTTCCGGCGCAAATGAAAGCGCATCAGAACTTCAGCGATGGCGCGGTCTATCACGCGAACATGTACAGCCAAGGGAACGATTATTTCACGTGGTTCAGGAATGAGGCGCTGGATATCGCATGGAGCGAGGACTGGACGAATCTGGGTTCCACGCCGCAACTGACGGGGTGGAACGTGGCGCTGCTGCGTGCGGCGACGCGGGAGAAGAAACAGCCGATCGGGATGTATGTGATCGCGAGCGGGCGGTCTCCGCTGGATGTGAAGCTGAAGGCTTACAGCGATATTGCCCAGGGCGCGAAGATATTGGAATTGTTTTCCTACACGCCGACTTATACGGGGCATGAGACCAGTTGGTACATGCATGGGGGGACGTATAAGGCGGTGATGGAGCTGAACCGGGAGATTGGTGCGGCGGAAGAGGTGTTGATGGATGCGATGCCGCGGCGTGCGGCGGCGGTGATTTTGTATTCGCGTGCGTATGACATCTGGAATGTAGGTTTTGATAATGCCGCGGGGCATGACCGGATGCATACGTATCTGGCGTTGCGGCATGCGAATGTGGCGGTGGATGTGGTGGATGAGGAGGATGTGGTGGCGGGGGAATTGAGATTGCGGAAGGTCGCGTATCTTTCAGGGGAGCAGCTTGATTCGCGTGTGGTTCCAGTGCTGGTGAAGTGGGTGAAAGAAGGTGGGACGCTGGTGCTGGCGGCGGGGGCGGGAACGCGGGATGAGCTGAACCGGCCATCGGATGCATTGGACAAGGGACTGGGGATTATGCGTGGACCGCTTAAGCGACAGCAAGGGTATTGGAATGCGAGTTCCTACCGGGTTTTAAAGAGCCTCACGCCCCAAGGGCAGGTGGTACTGCCGAGGTCGAAGGTTCATGGGCTGGAGTTTCTGGACAGCTTTGCGCAATTGCAGGAAGTGGACCAGCCAAGTGGTGTGAGCGCGGAATATCGAGCGGTCAGGGCCACGTTTGAGGACAAGAAGGCCGCCAAAGTGGAAGTGAGAGTTGGGCCGGGGAAGGTGGAGATCTATGGATTCCTGCCCGGGCTCAGTTACATTCGCAATGCTCAATCCATGTTTGAAAAGCGAGGGCAGCAACCCGCGCCGGCCGGGGCGACGCTGCTGCGGATGCAGGACGAAGCGATCACCCGTGATCGATATTCAACGGCCCCGGACGCAGGAAGCTTTCTGGAACCTCTGAGGCAGGTGATTGCTGGCACTGGACAAAATGAGGTCCTTTGTCCGGTGCAGAGCAGTACGCCGTTGGTAGAGACGACCCTGATGGAGGGCAAAGTGGGCTGGGTGGTGCCGCTGGCGAACTATTCAGGGCAGCCGATCACGACGTTGCGATTGGCGATCAATATCGGTGATCGCAAATTCGGCAAGGTGTACTCCTCCAGGCAAGGCGAGTTGAAAGTGGAGCAGACGAAAGATTCGCCAGGCCGGATTGTCGTCACCCTGCCGCTGGATTCGACGGACATGATTTATGCCAAGTGGGAGTGAGTAAGATGACGGGCGTCATGCAGGAGACGCATGGCGACTATTCCCGCGGAGAAGCATGTGAGCAACGAGAACGATCTGGGGGTGCGTTGGGAAGAGACGCCTGAGGGGCCGGTGTTGTCTTACAAGCATCGGGGGCGGCTTTCGGGGTGCGGAGGGGCGCTGGCAGCATTGGTTTTCGGGCCGCTGCTGATGTGTGTGGGGCTGATGGGTGGGATGAGCCAGCCGCTCGTGCCAATCTGGTTGAGGGTATTGACATTTCTGGGAGGGGTTGGGTTGTTGTATGTGTGGGTGGCTGGCCTGGTGGACCGCCTTTATATCCATATGGGGAAAGAACGATTGAGTGGGTGGTGCGGACCCTTGCCGCTGGGGAACAGGTATTCATACGAAGTGGAGAGCGTGACGGGATTAAGAATTGTCGATGGGCAATCACAACAGATTGATTCCGGGCGGAACCATGAAGTGAAGCCCAAGCCGAGCTGGAAACTGGTGGTGATGGTACGGGAAGGGGAAACGGAGGGGGAAATGGAAGGGGAAGCGGTGGGGGAAGTTGATCGCGTGTTGGTCGAATATATCGATGATGAAAAGCGCGCACGGTTTCTGGCGCGGGCGATTGCGGGGCGATATGGATTGCCGAGCAGGACATTTGAAGAACCGGAGATTCATTCACGTCCACTGGAAGAGAGCCGGGCGCGTGAGGTTACATCGGGAAAGCTCAACCTGGATACGTTTCGGTCGCCGGCATGGCTGCGATTTGAACGGAGGGGATCGGGGATTTACATGGTGTTTCGGCAGCCGTGGTGGCACGCCGTCGGAATAGGGATTGCAGCGATGTTGTTTGGCGGGTTTTTCGTGTTCGCGGCGTATCAATTAACGATTCGCAAGGCATGGTCGCCCATGTTTTGGATGTTTTCGCCCTGTTTGCTCTTTGAAGCGCTGTTGATCTTTTCAATCCCGGCGGCGATCTGGGGGCGAACGGCGATTGAGGCGAATGTGCATGAAGTGACGGTGAAGACCGGATTGATTCACTCACTTGGAGGCGTGAACGTGGAGACGGGATCGATTTTGCGGGTGTATGTGAAGGTGCATGAAAAGCTTAAAGATTCCATCGGCCCCAACCCGCAGAGGCGGATGGCGCCGCAGGGGGCGCAATTGCTCGCGGAGACGAAGGATCGGGGCGATGTGGTGCTGGTGGCCGGAGGGGTGAGTGAGAAAGATTTGCGGCTGCTGGGAGTGCTGATCGCCACTGCGTGCCGGTTGAAGGAATGAGGGAAAATGAACAGGCGCCCCCTCTTTTGATGGAAGGAGCGCCTGTTGGGGAGAGAGCGGATGAAGGTTTAGTGATGAGGCTCGGAGTGGGGAACAGGCGTCGCCGGAGGTTTGGATCGGAAGAAGCCCATGAACCACTCTGAGACGGTGGTGAAAACCACGAAGAACATGGGGACGAAGAAGATGGCGATGAAGGTGGAGAAGAGCATGCCACCGATAACGCCTGTGGCGATGGAGTGACGTGCGGCTGCACCAGCGCCGGAGGAGATGGCCAGGGGCACGACACCGAGGATGAAGGCCAGGGAGGTCATGACGATGGGGCGGAAGCGCAGACGTGCGGCATTGATGGCGGCCTGGAAGGCGGGGACGCCAGCGCGGTGCTGCTCAAGGCAGAACTCGATGATGAGGATGGCGTTTTTAGCCGAGAGGCCGACGAGGGTGAGGAGACCGACCTGGAAGTAGATGTCCTGGTCGAGATTGGGGAGCATGACTTGAGGGAAAGTCTCCGGGCTGAGGCTGGGAAAGAGGTTGTGGATGAAATCGGGGAAGAATTTTTGATAGACGTTGCGGAGGTTGACCGCGACAAGCGCGCCGAGGATGGCGATGGGGACGGTGAGGAGCACGGCCAGGGGGAGCGACCATTTTTCATACTGCGCGGCCAGCACGAGGAAGACGACGAGGATGCCGAAGGCCAGGACGTAGGGCGCCTGATTACCGGCTTTGACTTCCTGGTAAGAAGCGCCGGACCATTCAATCGTGTAGCCGGGAGGCAGTTCAGAGGCGAGCTTCTGGAGCGTGGCCATGGATTGGCCGGTGCTGAAGCCCTGCGAGGGTGCGCCGGTGATCTGGACAGCCGGGTATCCGTTGAAGCGGGTGGAGGCGTTTGGCCCGGCCTGAAACCTGGTGGTGACGATGCCGGAGAGGGGGACCATCTGGCCTTCGTTGTTGCGGACGAAGAGACGGCCGATGTCCTGGGGGTTTTGGCGGAAGGCGGGCTCGGCCTGAAGCTGGACGCGCCAGATGCGGCCGTATTTGTCGAAGTCGTTGACGTAGAGGGCGCCGAGGTAGGTTTGGAGGGTGTCGAAGACGTCATTGACGGAGACGCCGCGGGCTTTGGCCATGTCACGGTCGAGCTCGACAAAGAGCTGAGGCTGGGTGACGCGGAGCGTGCCGCGGATGCCGGTCATGTGGTTGGCAGGGTCGGAGGCCTTCATGATGAAGTTGTTGGCGACGGCGCTAAGTTCCGTGGGAGAAGCGCCGTTTCGGGCCTGGAGCTGGAGCTCAAAGCCGGCTTGGGTGCCTAAACCGCGGATGGGGGGCATGTTGAAGGCGAAGACGAGTCCGTCGGGGTGGCCTGCGAACTTCATGAAGACGCTGCGGATGACGTCGTCGGCGGACATGCCGAGTTTCTTGCGTTCATCGAAGGGCTTCAAGCTGGCGAACATGGTGGCGCCGGCGGGGTTATTGATGCCGCCGGTGATGAAGTCGAAGCCGCCGAGCATGACGACGTTCTGAACGGCGGGGTGCGAGAGCATGTGCTCTTCGACTTCCTTGGCGAGCTTGTTGGTGCGCTCAAGGGAAGCGCCGTCGGGCAGGAGGATGCCCGAGAGGAGAATGCCCTGGTCCTCCATGGGGATCAGGCCCGTAGGGGTGGACTGGGCGAGTTTATAGCCGCTGTAGGAGAGGGCGCCGAAGAGGACGAGGGTGACAAGGGTGTAGCGGATGGCCTGGCGCACGCCGAAGGTGAAGCCGGAAGTGATGCCGTTGAAGACGTAATCAAACCAGCGGAAGGCGAAGAACTGTGCGCGCTTGGTGGGCTTCAGCAACATCGCACAGAGGGCTGGGGTGAGGGTGAGGGCGACGAAGCCCGAGATGGCCACGGAGACGGCGATGGTGACGGCGAATTGCTTATAGAGCGCGCCGGTGAGACCTGAAAGGAAGGCGACGGGACCAAAGACGGCGATCAGGACGAGCACGATGGCGATGACGGGCCCGGTGACCTGCTGCATGGCCTTGATGGTGGCTTCGCGTGGATTGAGTCCTTCGTCATGCATGATGCGTTCAACGTTTTCCACGACGACGATGGCATCGTCAACGACGATGCCGATGGCCAGCACCAGGCCAAAGAGGGTGAGGGTGTTGATGGTGAAGCCCATGGCGAGCATGCCGCCGAAGGTGCCGATGATGGCGACGGGAACGGCCAGGAGGGGGATGAGGGTGGCGCGCCAGGACTGAAGGAAGATGAAGACGACCAGCACGACCAGGATGATGGCCTCCAGGAGGGTCTGGGCGACTTCCTTCACAGAGCGTTCAATGTAAGGCGTGGTGTCGAAAGGAGAAACCCAGGTGACACCGGGAGGGAAGCTCTGGGAGAGCGTGTTCATGGTGTCGCGGACGCCTTTGATGGTGTCCAGCGCGTTAGCGCCGACCTGCTGATAGACGAGGATGAGGGCGGTGGGTTGCGCGTTGTGACGGCCGAAGAGGCTGTAGCTGTCAGGGCCCATCTCGATAGAGGCAACGTCCTTCAAATGGACCATGGAGCCATCGGTATCGGCGCGGAGAATGATGTTTTCATAGTCCGCCGGTTCGGTGAGGCGGCCGCGGGTGAGAGCGGGGATGGTGACGGAGTTGGTGGTGCCGGGGGGCGTGCCCAGAGAGCCGGCGGGGAAGACGGCGTTCTGCTCGCGGATGGCGCCAGCGACGTCGGAGACGGTCATGTTCTTCAAGACGAGGCGGTCGGGATTAACCCAGACGCGCATGGCATATTCCTTGCCACCGAAGACGCGGCCATCGCCAACGCCGGGGACGCGGCGGATGGCGTCAAGGACGTTGATGGTGGCGTAGTTGGAGAGCTGGACTTCATCAAAGCGGGGATCGTTGGACTTTAAGGCAATGACGGCCAGGATGTTGGTGGAGGCCTTGGTGACGGTGATGCCGTTGCGGACGACTTCCTGGGGGAGCCGGGGCTGGGCGATGGAGAGGCGGTTCTGGACTTCGACGGCGGCGATGTCCTGGTTGGTGCCGATATCAAAGGTGGCGGCGATGTTGAGGGTGCCGTCATTGGAGCAGAGGGAGCGGAAGTAGATCAGTCCTTTGGCGCCCGAGAGCTGCTGCTCAATGGGTGCGGCGACGGACTGAGCCACCGTTTCCGCATCAGCGCCGGGGTAGCGGGCGGTGATCTGAACCACCGGCGGAACGATGTCGGGGTTCTGCTCGATGGGGAGGTTGTACATCGCGACCAGGCCGGTGAGGACGACCAGGATCGAGAGCACGGAAGCGAAGATGGGACGGTCGATGAAGAATTTGGCGAACATAGGTGGGGTCTAGGGTCTGGGGTCTAGGGTCTGGTCAGAACTGGGGACGCCTGGGCTTATTTGGCCGGTTGGGTGGCGGCGGGCTGGGTTGCAGGAGCGGCTGTGGCGGGCTTCACGGGAAGGGTGCCGGGGGCGACCGCTTCCACCGGGGAGCCGGGGCGGATGGCCATGAGGTGGTCGACAATGACCTTGGAACCGGGGGTGAGTCCGGATTCAATGATCCACTTGTCCTTGAGCCAGTCGCCGAGGACGACGGGCGTGGCAACCGCCTTGCCTGCGTCGCTGACGGTGTAAACCATGGCGCCGCCGGGGGACTGGATGACAGCCTGCTGGGGAACGGTGATGGTGCCCTTGCGTTCAAGGCCCATGACCCTGACGCGCAGGAGTTGGCCGGGAATCAGGAGGCCCTGGGGATTGGGAAGCTTGGCGCGGACGATGGCCGTGCCAGTGCGGGGCTGGATGCGCACATCAATGAAGGCGACGGTGCCCAGGTAGGGATAGACCGTGCCGTCCTGAAGGGTGACTTCGACTTTGATCTGCTCGGCGGAGCGGTCGGATTCAATGAGCTTGGACCAGCGGAGAAGATCGCGTTCGGTGAGGGGGGCCTGAATGTAGAGCGGGTCGATCTGCTCCACCACGGTCAGAAGGGAATCGGTCTGGGGATTGATGTAGCTGCCGATGTCCTTGGCGGACTTGCCGACGCGACCGGTGAGAGGGGATTTGACGACGGTGTAACCCAGGCTCAATTCCGCCTGCTGGAGCCGGGCCTTGGCTTCAAGAGCGGCAGCCTGGGCGACGGCCAGGGAGGTTTGCCAGTCTTCAAGCTCGCGGAGGGTGGCGGATTCATCTTTGACGAGCTCCTGGAAGCGGACGACCTGGCGCTTGGCCTGTTCGACGGTGGCCTGGCTTTGGGCCATGGCGGCGCGGGCGGCGGCCACATCGGCTTCGAAGGTGTCGCGTTCGAGCTTGAAAAGCGTCTGGCCCTGCTTGATGGTGGAGCCTTCCTCAAACGTGCGTTCCTGAAGGTACGCGGCGACACGGGCGCGGATTTCAACGCGCTGGAAGGCTTCGGTCTGGCCGAGGTAATCCAGGGTGATGGGGACGGTGGCGGGCTCGACCGTCACGGCTCCAACGGGAATGGGAGCGGAAGGAGGCGGAGGAGCCGACTGTGCGGTGATCGCGCCTTCGGATCTGTGGAAGATCCACCATGTGACGCCGATGACGATGGCGATGAGAACGCCGCTGATGCCGATATGGACGGCCCAGCCGACGGCGGATTTGGGCCGGATGGATTCAGGGGCTGGGGAGGGAACGGGGGATGCGTGGGTGTTGTCGTTGGTCGTGTTAGTCATGGATTGGGGTCTGGGGTCTAGGGTTTGGTCAGAAGGGGGAGGGCGGAAGGTCGGTTATTGAGCGGTTGTCTGGGGCGTGATGGGGGCTTGGGTGATTGGCTGGCTGGCGGGTTGGGTGGCAGGAGGCTGGTCATAAGAGCCGCCCAAGGCTAGATAAAGGGCGATGGACTGACGGAGGCGTTCGCCTTTGACGCGGATGAGTTCGCCGCGGCTATTGAAGTATTGGATGCGGACCTGGTTGAGGTCGAAGATGCTCAATTCACCGGCGTCATATCGGCGCTGGGCGATGTAGCTTGCTTTCTGGAGGTGATTTTCGGTTTCCTCAAGCTGAATCTGGCGAGCGGAAAGCGTGGTGCCGGCGGCGAGGGCATTTTCGACCTCGCCAAATGCGCGGATGCCGACCTCAACATATCGGGCCAGCGCGGCGCGCTGCTGCGCCTGATTGATTTCGATCTGAGCGTCCAGCCCGCCGCCGTGATAGATGGGGGCCAGGAGGTTTGCGCCGATGGACCAGATCATGCTGGAGGGATCGAGCGCATAGCCAAGGGAACCGGTAAGGACGAGGGCGGGAAGCTTGGCCGCCTTGGCGGAGCCGACACGGTTGAAGGCGGAAGCAACGCCGCGGTCGGCTGCGATGACGTCCGGACGGCGTTCGAGGAGCTCAGAGGGGATGCCGACAGGCCCGGTGAGGGGTACTTCAGGGAGATCGGCAGCAGTCTTAAGTTCAGTGCCAGGATAACGGCCAAGGAGCTGTTCGAGGCTGCGGACGGCGTTCTGGTAGGCGAGATTACTGCGTTGTATGGCGTCTCGGGCGAGGTTGACGTTGGCCATGGCCAGCTCAAGATCAAGCTTGGTGGCCTGCTGGCCGATGACTTTGCCGCGGGTGATCTTGAGGGTTTTTTCCTGGACATTCAGGAGGTCCTGGTCGACGGCGCGCTGGAGGTCGGCCGAGATGGCCAGATACCAGGCTTGGGCGACCTGGGAGGCCAGAAGGTAGCGGGCCCATGTATAGTCGGCCTCGGCGATGAGGACATCCTGCTCAGCCGCGCGGCTGGCATAGCGAATGCGGCCCCAGAGGTCAGCTTCCCAGGAGACGGTGACGCCTCCGTTGATATTGTTGAAAGAGGGGCCCTGATTGGTTTTATTGCGCCCGACATTGGCAAAGGCATCCGCCTGAGGCATGAGGTAAGACCGCGCCAGGGCGAGGCGGGCAACAATCTCATCGCGCTGCGCGGCATATTGCGCCAGGTTGGGATTGTGGACGATGGCTTCCTCCACAAGGGCGCTCAACGTCGGGTCGTGGAATTGCGCAAGCCAGTTATCCAGGTTCGCAGGCTGAGTGGCGGAAGGCTGGGTCTGGGAGAAGGCTTCCCGTGTGGGAACCGGTTTAAGTTCCTGGGCTGGGGGAGCTTTTTCCAGATCCATGCATCCGGCCAGCCCGGAGGACGAGAGCAGAAGGCAAGCGAGCAGGAGCGATGAAGTAGGGGAAACGGCACGATGCGGCGAAGACGCCGATCCGAGGCTTCCATAAGGGGAGTGCTGTTGGTGGTTGGCTGGGCGGGCGGTCACTTTTTCTGGCCTTTCGTGGGCTTGGGCTTTGAAATGTTGTTGGCAGCGGCGTCGCGCTCGGCAAGGGCCTGGGTGGAAAGGATGCCCCGGAGGAAGATCTCGGTGGCCTCGCGGGCCTGGGTTTCGAGACTCTTGGTTTTTTTCATGAAGTAATGCGTAAAAATGGTGCCGTAGATGAGGGTGGCGCCGAAATCCAGGATGTTGTCGGGAGGAATGGGGCGCAGGCGGCCGGCTGCGATAAGGGCTTCGATACGCTTGCGCCAGGGTTCGATGCGGGCCTGGTCGTAGACGAAGAAGCTGGGGCGCTCGCGGTCTTTGAACACGGCGCGCTCCTGAATGAGGAGTTCGACGTAGTCAGGGTTCTTCTCGAAAAGGTCAAGGGTTTCGATGAAGGACTTTTCCATGTCGGCGACGGGGTCGGAATCCGGAGAACCGTCGCAGGAGGAGCAGCAGAGCTGGCTCATGACAAAGTCGACGGCTTTTTCAAAAAGCTCGCGTTTGGTGGGGAAGTAGCGGTAGAGAGTGCCTTTGGCGCAACCGATTTCCTGGGCCATTTTTTCCAGGTCGGCATTGTGATAACCGTCGAGGGCAAAATGCTTGATGACGACGCGGAGGATTTCATCGCAACGCCGCTCGGCAAGGTGCTCGTCCTTTGGTCGGCCAGGTTTTCGGTTGGTGTTTTCCATGGCTTTCATTCATTGACTGACGCGTCAGATAATTAATAGCCGGATGATTGTTGAGGGTCAAGGTTATCTTTGAAAATATTTGTGCGGTACAAGTGAAATGAGGCTGATGGGCATGAACAGGGGCAAAAAAGACCGCGCTGTTCCCGGCGCGGTCTTTGCTTAAGTATTGAATATTACGTGGTTTACTTATCCCACATGTAGGTGTAGAAATTCCCGGTGGGGGCGGTGTATTTGGTCAGGTCGATATTGTCCCAGCGGATCCATTTTGCAGAACCGTCGACATAAGCGGCGTTAAAACCGCGGGGGATACCGGCGTTGTAGAAAAAGCCGGGGATGAGGGCGGAGGGAAATTGGCGAAGAGGCAGGCTGCTGTTTGCGTGGGTGGTATGGATGGGGATGCCGGATGAGAGTGATGTGAGGACGGTGGTCCAGCGATTGACATCTGCGAGGAGGACTTTGGGGCGGTTAAAGGTGTCATAGGTATCGTCGGTGGTGAGTGGGGAGCGTGGCGCAGCGCCACCGAACGGAGGCGCCATGCCGCCGTATATGCCGTATTCCATGGCGCGTCCCTGGAGGTTGGACCATTGTTCCTGGGTGGCGCCGGGGATGATGCCTTCGGGGCAGAAAAAGAGTTTGTGAGGCTTGCTGGTGGCAGGCAAGCCGTTGTCGATGTAGGGATTGGTTTGTTTTTCCCAGAGGGTGCCGGGTATTTGAAGGATGTCGGAAGCGCGGGAAGGGTAGCGGCCCTTGTTGTCGACGGCGTATGCGGTCATGACCAGCGCCCAGGTTTTGACGTTGGCGGCGCAGGTGAGTTGACGCGCGGTTTCACGTGCGCGTCCCAGGGCAGGGATGACGAGGCTGATGAGAATGGCAACGATGGCGATGACGACGAGCATTTCAACAAGGGTGAAGGCCTTGCGCGCCGGGAACTGGAGCATAAATGAAGCCTTTTGGAATATAGAAAAAGACGAAAGGGAAGGGCACCCGGAAGGGGTTTTATTTGTCCCACATGTAGCTGGCGAAGTTACCGGAAGAAGAAGTGTATTTGGTGAAATCCATGCGGTCCCAGCGGTTCCATCGGACCGAGCCGTCGACGTATGCGACGTTTAAGCCGCGCGGGATGCCTGCGTAGTAGATGAATCCCGGCATGGCGCCAGAGGGGTATTGGTTGATGGGGAGGCTGGTATTGGCGTGTGTGGAGTGAAGGGCTGTGCCAACGGAGGGGGTCGTGACGTTGGGGTTCCAGCGATTGACGTCGGCAAGGAGGACTTTGGGACGGTTGAAAGCATCGTAAGTGTCTTCAACTGAGAGCGGTGAGCGGGGGGAAGAGCTGCCGAGCTGGCCGACCATGCCGGCGAAGATGCCGTATTCCATGGCGCGGCCGTTGATGTTGGACCATTGCTCCTGCGAGGCGGGCGGAATGATGCCTTCGGGGCAGAAGAAGATTTTGTGGGGCTTGCTGACGACGGGTGAGCCATTGTCGATGTAGGGGTTGGTTTGTTTTTCCCAGGCGGAGCCGGGGATTTGGAGGATGGCGCTGTTTCTGAAGGGGTATTTGCCTTTGTTATCCGATGCATAGTTGGTCAGAACCAGCGCCCAGGTTTTGACATTGGAGGCGCAGACGAGTTGGCGGGAGACTTCGCGTGCGCGTCCCAGAGAGGGGATGACCAGAGCGACCAGGATGGAGACGATGGCGATGACAACGAGCAGTTCAATCAGGGTAAAGGCGCTAAACGGGTTGCGTCGTGGCATATGAGGCGCTTTCAAAATCAGATCGCTCGAAGAAATGCGTTTCTACTTGTTCAAATCGTACTTGGTTTGCGTACGGGAGACAATAAGTATTTGGAAACAAGTCATTAATGAATGTGTAGCGAAAAAACGAGATATGGGGGGTTTATAAGGAGTAAGAGAATTGAGCGGCGCAAAGCTCCGGCGCATCCGGGTAAGCGGATGCGAAAAGGCGGCGCTTGGGTGGTGCTTTGGGGAAGAGGCCAGGGGCCGCGGCATTTAAACCACGCTGGTGATGCGACCGGATTTGAGATTCCAGAGGACGGAGACGAGGGCGTCGATTTCATCGCAGGTGTTGTAGAAGGCCAGGGAAGGGCGGACGGTGGATTCCAGGCCGAAACGGCGGAGGATGGGCTGGGCGCAGTGGTGGCCGGAGCGGACGGCGATGCCTTCCTTGGCGAGTGCTTCGCCGACTTCCTGGGTGCGGTAGCCGTCGAGGACGAAGGAGAGGACGCTGGCCTTTTCGGAGGCGGTGCCGACGAGGTGGAGACCGGGGATTTTAAGGAGGGCGTTTGTGCCGTAGACGAGGAGGTCGTGTTCGTAGCGGGCGATGTTGGGCATGCCGAGGCGGTTGAGATAATCGATGGCGGCACCGAGGCCGACGGCGTCTGCGATGTTGCCGGTGCCGGCTTCAAAGCGGAACGGCGGGGGCTGGTATTGGGTGCGCTCGAAGGTGACGTCGGCGATCATGTTGCCGCCGCCCTGGTAGGGAGGGGTCTGGGCGAGGACGGATTCCTTGCCGAACACGGCGCCGATGCCGGTGGGGGCAAAGAGCTTGTGGCCGGAGAAGACGTAGAAATCGCAGTCGATGGCCTGGACGTCGACCTGCATGTGGGAGACGGCTTGTGCGCCGTCGATGATGGCGAGTGCGCCGTGGCGGTGGGCGATGTCGACCATTTCGGCGATGGGTGTGATGGTGCCGAGGGCGTTGGAGACGTGGGTGAGGGAGACGAGTTTGGTTTTGTTTGTGAAGAGCTTTTCGTATTCGTCGAGGAGGATCTGGCCGGTGTTATCGACGGGGGCGACCTTCAAACGGGCGCCTTTTTGTGAGCAAAGCATCTGCCATGGAACGATATTTGCGTGATGTTCGAGGTGAGTGACGATGATTTCATCGTCTTTCTGGATGTTTTTGACGCCCCAGCTGCTGGCGATGAGGTTAATACCTTCGGTTGCGCCGCGGACGAAGATGATTTCGTTGATGGATGGGGCATTTAAGAAGCGGCGGACCTTTTCGCGGGCGGCTTCGTAGGCGTCGGTGGAGCGGGCGGCCAAAGTGTGCGCGGCCCTGTGAATATTGGAGTTTTCGTGCTGATAAAAGTAGGCAAGACGGTCGATGACGGCCTGAGGCTTTTGAGTTGTGGCGGCGTTATCAAGCCAGATGAGCTGGCGGCCGTTGATTTGTTCGGAAAGGATGGGGAAATCGCGGCGGACGGCGGCGACATCGAAGGGGATGGAGGAGATGGAGGCTGCGGAGGGGGCTTTAAGGGTGGAATCGACGGGGGAGATGGAGGGGATGCCGTCGAAGGACTTGGTGGGGAGGGAGTTGATGTTTTTGAGGAAATCAAAGCTGGAGATCTGGTCGAAATCGGCTGGATGTGCAGGTGCACCAAGGAGTTGCGGCGTTTGGGCATCAGCCGGTTTAATGTTCTGGGGAGGCTGGGGCGTGGCGGGAAAGGGCTGGGGGAGAGAGGCAGGAAGCTGGGTTTGGGGGAGGATTTTGACGGGCTGAGGGTCTGGAATGGATTGGATGGGGAGGGCGGGGATTACAGGAATTGGGGCGAAGATGGAACGGGCTTCGGAGAGGAAGCCGAAGCCGGGGATGTTTTGGGTGGCGGAAATGGGGTCGCCGGAAGTGAATCTGGTTTCCTCGATTGAGGTGTTTTGAAAGGCCGGATTTTTGGGGATGGAAGGAGCGGACGGGAGATTGGCTGGGGACTGGGCTGCGAGTTGGGAAGGGAGGGCCGCGAGTTCTTTTTCGGAAAGAAGGGATTGGGGGGCTTGGGGAATTGGAGGGGTGGGGGGCAGGGTGAGCCCATCGACGGAGAGGGGGGCGTCGGAGAGTGAAAGGGGGTCTGCGGCTTCTTTGAAGAAGGCATTGGCGAGGCGGGCCATGGTGGCTTGATCGGGCAAGCCGAACTGGGCGGGGTCCACGGAGGTGAAATCAGGAGTGGTGGCCATGATGGGAGACCTTTTTCAAGATAAGAAGCGTAGAGCAGGCCGGGACGGAGAGCGGAGGGCGTGTTCAATCAATCAATTGCGGATGTGCGGGGTGGGGGAGCCGGAAGCGCAAGGGGATGTCGGCTGGAGTGGAGCATCACCAAACAGAACCAAGCTGATAGGAGTCGTCGCTGGCGCTTCCGGCTAACCCGCACAGGGCATAGGCTGAATTACTTGTATTCGTGGTAATTGCCTACTTCAACGTTTTCAAGGGATGCAATGGCGTCGTCGGTGAGGACGGCGGCGGAGCAGTAGAGGGAGACGAGGTAGGAGCCAACGGCCTTGCGATTGATGCCCATGAAGCGGACGGAGAGGCCGGGAGTCTGTTCGCCGGGGAGGCCGGGTTGGAAGAGGCCGACGACGCCTTGCTTCTTTTCGCCGACGCGGAGGAGGAGAATGTCGGATTTGCCGCCGGCCTCGGTGGGGTTGGTCTGGCCGTCGACGGTGAGCTTATCGCAGGGGACGATGGGTATGCCGCGCCAGGTGAGGAAGGAAGAGCCGAAGAGGGTGACGGTTGCGGGGGGAACGCCGCGGCGGGTGCATTCGCGGCCGAAGGCGGCGACGGCGCGGGGGTGGGCGAGGAAGAAGGAGGGTTCTTTCCAGACCTTGGAGATGAGTTCGTCCATGTCGTCCGGGGTCGGGGGGCCTTTGCGGGTTTTGAGGCGCTGGTTTTTGGGGACGTTGCGGAGCAAGCCGTACCCGGCGTTGTTGATGAGTTCGAATTCCTGGCGTTCCTTGACGGTTTCGATGGAGAGGCGGAGCTGTTCCTTGATCTGATCGAAGGGGTTGGAGAAGAGGTCGGAGACCTTGGTCTGGACGTCGACGACGGCGGAGATGGAGTTAAGCGTGTATTCCCGGGGTTTTTCTTCGTAATTGACAAAGGATTCGGGGATGGTGTGTTCGTCTTTCAAATCGCAGACGACGGTGACGGTTTCGTTTTCGACGACGCGGTTGACGCGGAGGGTGCCGGCCTCAAGGGGCTTCCAATCCAGGAGGCGCACGAGCCAGCGGGGTGTGATGGCTTTGTACTGGGGCGCGGTCTTGGTGACATTGGCGAGTTGAAAGGCGGCTTTTTCGCCCAGTGAGTGGACGGGCTTGCTGTCGGCCATGGGTGGCGTCTCCTTGAGGGTGCAGTCGGTGAATAGAAAATTCGCTCGGGGATGAGCGAGGGATGGAGTGTATTGAGGAGAGGGGATGGATTAAAGGGGGTTTGGGCGTAGGAACAGGCCGGTAAATCGCAGTTTGTGTTGAATACCAGACTGAAAACAAAAGCGGGCGCGGGTAGTGTCTATCGCTTAATGAGACATGCCGCGTCGTTTGCGGCCATCAGGGCCGGGCCGGGTGTTTCATCAGGGAACGACTGATATTTGCGGGTATTTCAAGCAAAGGCTGGTTGGCATGATCCGTTATCTGTGTTGAATCAGGGTGAGACTGAAGGGTGATTTGATACACATCGAGGCATGATTCGGGGTCGCAGCCACAGACCAGACAATGTCGACTAAACCAGACAAAGATAAAAACGAAAGCAGTGCAAAAGTGATTAAGAGCACGACCGACCGGTTCTATGACCTGGTGAATATCATTGTTGAGAGTTACGAGGGAGACCCCAAGACGCGCCATATCGAGGCGGGGAAGCTGGCCAACCGGGACAGCATCATCGAGACGATCCATCTGCTGCGGGAGCTGTTGTTTCCCGGCTATTTCGGGAAGCAGAACCTTTCGCAGAAGACACTGCATTACCATGTGGGGAACCTGGTGGTGGAGATCAGTGACAAGCTGACCGAGCAGGTGCATCATGCGCTGCTGCATCGCTCGGGTGGCGGGCGGGATTACCGGCTGGAGGCGCGGGAGCAGGCAGAGGAGATCGTGAAGGAGTTTTTGGGAACTGTGCCGCGCCTGCGTGATGTGCTGGCGACGGATGTGCAGGCTGCGTTTGACGGGGACCCGGCGGCGGCGGATACGGATGAGGTGATTTTTTCCTACCCCGGGTTTTTCGCCATTACGATTTACCGGCTGGCTCATGAGTTTTATATCCGCGGGTTACCGTTGATTCCCCGCATCATGTCGGAGTATGCGCACAGCATCACCGGCATCGATATCAATGCCGGTGCGACGATTGATGAAAGCTTTTTCATAGATCATGGGACGGGCGTGGTGATCGGGGAGACGACACACATTGGCAAGCGGGTGAAGATTTATCAGGGCGTGACGCTGGGGGCGCTTTCCACGCGCGGCGGACAGAAGCTCAAGGGCGTGAAACGCCACCCGACGCTACATGATGAGGTGACTGTGTATTCCGGCGCGTCGGTGCTGGGAGGGCAGACGGAAGTGGGGCGCGGAGCGGTGATCAGCGCGAATGTGTTTGTGACGCAGAGCGTGCCGGCGTACACACGGGTGGCGGTGAGGAACCCGGAGTTGCAGTATCGAGATCGCAAGCCGGAGGAGTTTAAGCAGGAAGTGCCGCCGGATTGGGTGATTTGATTGAAGATGGGTGCTGGGTATTGGGTTCTGGAGACCGGTGAAGAAAGCCTTGAAAACGCACTGGTTTACGTTTGAGTCGGATGCTGGTGTCTGGCCTGTTAGAGTGGTCTGGCATGACTGCAGCGAATCAACATGCCATTCTCAAGAACAGGCTTCGAGCGGGAATGTTGGCGTCCACGACGACTGCGAGTTTAAGTGCGTACTTTTTTAATCTGGAATATTGGGGGCAGAGCTGCTTCTCTATATGGTGTTTTGCTGGCTCATTACTGGTTTTAAATCTTTGCTTGGGCAAGTATCTTGAGCTCAACTCACATAAACAGTTGGATCTGACGGCATGGTTCGGGTGGGTTTGCAATGGCATGTTGAATGCCGCCAGCTGCTTCTTGGTTCTGACGATATTGGCTCGGAATCATTTTTTATTCCCTGGATTGACATTCATCACAGCAATGTGCGGTGCCTTTGTTTTATTAGTTGGGATCGCCGTGGCATTGCGAGAGAAACGTTGCGATGAGTTAATTAAAATTTTCTTCGTGTTTTCAGCCGTTCAGCTAACGATGGGTCCGATTGTTTTTGTTCTAATCCTGTTGACTTGGCACGATGTCCCGTTTGTGATCTTTCCTGCGATATTTTGGAGCATTGCCGTGACGGCAATTGCGCTAGCACAGTATGTGCCGCTCCAATCGGCCAAGCGTTTCGTGGTCAATAATGGCCGATTGGGAAAATATTCAGCTAATACTGGCTTATGCCCGGAATGTGACTACGACTTGAGTGGGAGTATTGCTGGCGGCAAGTCACGATGTCCCGAGTGCGGCTCTATTATTTCTGAAGAGATAAAACGGTTTGTGTTTGCAGCAGGCGACAAAAATATTACTTGAGCTGTGGCAAGTGAGGCCTCAATGGAACTGTGAGACCTTTCCGATAACTGATTTTATCCTCTGTGTTAGCTCAACGAGACTTGTCAAATATCCCAAATAAGTCAGATCGCTTGTATAATTTCGCGATGCACTTTTCTTATGATTTTGACATTGTGGTGGTGGGTGGCGGGCATGCCGGGGCGGAGGCGGCCTGGGCTGGGGCGAACATGGGGGCGCGGGTCGCGTTTGTGACCATGGATCCATCGAAGATCGGGACGATGAGTTGCAACCCGGCGATTGGCGGGCTGGCCAAGGGGCAAATGGTGCGGGAGATCGATGCCATGGGGGGCCTGATGGGGCTGGCGACGGATGCGACGGGGATTCAGTTTCGGATGCTCAATCAATCCAAAGGGCCTGCGGTGTGGGGGCCGCGCGCGCAGTGCGACAAGTACCAGTATGCGAGAGAGGTGCAGCGGCTGATCGGAACACGGAATCAGATTGTGGTGTTTGCGGGGACGGTGGATGAAGTTTTGACTGAGGGCGGGCGCGTGGTGGGCGCGGTGGTTGCGCCGTCACCGGCCATCGTGACGCGGCCAGAGCCTTCGCGGGATCGGCTGCATGAGGCGAAATGGGTCTACCTGGAAGGCCAGGTGACGTTTAAATGCGCATCCCTGGTGCTGACGACGGGGACATTCATGCGGGGGTTGATGCACACGGGGGAGAGCAAGACACAGGGCGGGCGGGTGGGGGAAGCGGCTTCGGTGGGGATTTCGGGTGCGCTTAAGGGGATGGGGTTTGAGCTTGGGCGTTTGAAGACGGGGACGCCGCCGCGGCTGGCGGCGGAATCGATTCAATTTGAGAGTTTGGCAACGCAGCCGGGGGATGATGAGCCGGTGCCGTTCAGCGATATGTCGCCGGAGGCGTTGCAGGGCGGGAAATTTCCGAGGCTGCAGCAGGTGCCGTGCTATGTGACGCATACGAATGCGGAGATCCACGACAAAATCCGGGCGAATCTGGACCGTGCGCCGATGTACAACGGGCAGATTGAGACTTCGGGCCCGCGGTATTGCCCGAGCATCGAGGACAAGGTGGTGCGGTTTGCCGATCGGGACAGCCACCACATTTACCTGGAGCCGGAGAGCCTGGGGACCAATGAGATCTATTGCAATGGGATCAGCACGTCGCTGCCGGCGGATGTGCAGGATTTCATTGTGCGGGGATTGCCGGGGTGCGAGAACGCGAAGGTGCTGCGGTATGGGTATGCGGTGGAATATGACATGGTGTGGCCGCACCAGATTGATGCGACGGCGATGACCAAAAAGGTGGCGGGGTTGTTCCTGGCGGGGCAGATCAATGGGACATCGGGGTATGAGGAGGCTGCGGGGCAGGGAATGATCGCGGGGATTAATGCCGTGCGTTTTGCGAGGGGTGAGGAGATGGTGCGGCTGAGGCGTGACCAGGCGTATATCGGGGTGTTGTTTGATGACTTGGTGACTAAGACGCCGCGCGAGCCGTACCGGATGTTTACGAGCCGGGCGGAGCATCGGCTGCTGCTCAGG
Source organism: uncultured Phycisphaeraceae bacterium (assembly GCA_964527265.1). Taxonomy (GTDB): domain Bacteria; phylum Planctomycetota; class Phycisphaerae; order Phycisphaerales; family Phycisphaeraceae; genus CAZGOM01. The sequence continues at coordinate 35,788 of CAZGOM010000038.1, forward strand.
GCGGACAATGCGGATGAGCGGCTGACGCCTTTGGCGCGGGAACTGGGGCTGATTGACGATTTGCGGTGGTCGCGGTTTGAGGCGCGGAGGGCTTTGATTGCGGAACTGAAGGCGGCGATAGCGAAGAAGAATTTTTCGGGCGGGTTGCGGGCGGTGGACTGGGTGAAGCGGCCGGAGACGACACCGGAGGACTTGATCAAGGAATTTGCGGGTTCAGTATCGCTGGAGTGCCTGGAGACGCGCCTGGCGTGGCGTGTGCTGACGGATTGCCAGTATTCGGGATACATCGAGCGCGAGCAGCGGGATGTGGAGCGGATGAAGGCTAGTGAAGAGAAGGCGATCCCGGTGGATCTGGACTATGCGGCAGTGTCAGGATTGCGGAAAGAGGCGATGCTGACCTTGCAGAAGTTCAAGCCGGCGACGATGGGGCAGGCGCTGCGGCTGGCTGGGGTGACGCCGGCGGACATGTTGGTGGTGGGAGTGGTGTTGGCGGTTGGAAAGGGATAAGTAAAAAGGGATAAGGGATAAGTGGAAGAAGGGGTGTCAAGTTATCCAGTGATGTAGGCACCCTATCAGATGAATGGATCCATCGTCATGTTGCTGGAAGAGATATCTAGCGCCTCCCCCAGTCCTTGAATATGACCGGCTAATATCGACGAAGTACTGATACAAAGAGACCTGTCGGATTCGAAGTTGAAGGCCGAAAGTTTCAAAAGGCTTCACTGCCTCTTCAAGCGGGATCTTGTCGAGATCCACTTCCTGGAGATGCTCGCAGTAATACTCATCGGCCAGAACGATCGCCTTCAGCATGTCGCGGACGACGCGCTCTGAATGACGCCTGTATAGGCGATGGACATAGCGTTGGGTTTTTTGCTTACGCTTTACCGGAGGGCCGTAAAGCCGCGTGTTTTCAAGCTCTCCGGCGATCTCCAAATTTGCCCAGAAGGCATCGTTATCTGCCTGCTCCTGCTGGGTGAGCGGGCAATCATGGAGTTCGCCGATGTCGGTTGATTCCTCCGTTTCTTCCCAAACGTCAGCAAAGTCATTTTCTTTGTTCATGGATGCCCCGGCGAGAAGGAGAAATGGCGGATTTTATTGATGGATAATAATATGCGCGGTGTACGTGGAAAGCTATCAAAACAAGATAAAAAACAAGAAATGGACAGGGAAAAATAGACAAGGGAAGGCTATGCCAGATGAGGCATACAGCGTTGTGTGTATGGAAGGCCGGAGGTTATAAGGATTGAGCATTCAGATCGCTGAAGGTGGTGCCTTTTTTGATCTGACGGGGAGAGACGCCGGCGCTGTAGGCGAGTATTGATTGGACGGCGACCCAGGCTTGGTGGCGGGACCAGGATTTGGGCGGGTTGGCTTCGATTTGGGTGAAGGCTTCGAGGTAGGCGAGGTCTCCGATGGTTTGGGCTTCCGGTGGAATGGCACGACCCAGGCGGGGCTGGAGCCAGAGCATGAGAAATCCACATGCGGCCAATGAGATGAAAAAAGTCAGTGCTGCCAGGAGGAAGGCTGTGAGAATGCCGCCCGATTGACAGCCAAGGGCGAAAACGCAAATGGAGGGGACGAAAAGGGCGAAGAGGATGTCAAACTGGGTGGAATGGGAAAAGCAGAGGTGGGGAAGTTGGAAGCCTAGCTGATTGGCGAGGGCCGGCCAGTGTTTGCGGGGATCGCCTGGGGGCAGGAGGGAAGCCGTGGGCGTGTCTGGGTGGATGCGTGTGGGATGGCCTGATCGCAAAAGAAGGCGGCGGAGTCGATAGAACGCGGCGGCGGTGGGGCAGATGGCCTCTGGGTCTTGGCGTGATTGAATGCGGAGACGGATGTAATTGAAGAGGTCGCCGGCGGTGTGGAATTGCTCGGCATCTTCATCTTTGATCTTGATGCCAAAAGTGTCCTCGGCCCAGAGGATGCAGGGAATGGCGTCGAAGCAGTCGTCGAGGAATTGGGACATGGGGGCCTCCGGGGGATTGAAATAGGATAGCGAGAGGGGGGGGAGAATAGGGAAGGGCGCGATGTAGGTCCAACGAGATGCCGGTTTGTGCGAGGACGCCAAACCAGTTGATGGCGTGGGATGCGGTTGGAGGCGTGTTGGTATTTGCTGGTTTAGCGGGAGATTCGGGCTTCGCCCGAACGCTTGCTGGCGCCGCGCGCTAACGCGCACAGTGCATTTGCATGCCAAAACGTCCATGGGCCGCCATATTCTCCATTTTGTTGGCGTGGTTGCTTCTCTAGGATGGGGCCAGTTCCTTTAGGTTTCACTCCTTTGCAGGAGGCATATCTTGGCCACCATTCCTTTTTCAACGTTGCGGGCTCGCGGTTTCAGCCTCATTGAATTACTTGTTGTGATCACGATTGTGGCGGTGCTATTGGCGATGCTGCTGCCTTCACTGCAGAAGGCGAAACTGCAGGCGCAGAAGGTGCAGTGCCTGAGCCTGCTGCGGCAGACTGGTTTGTTGACGGGGCTTTACAACAATGATTACCGCGGGGTGTATCCGGCGTATGAGATAGATGCGAGAAGTGTGCTTCTGGCGTACATGGGGGCGGGCACGCCCAGGGTGTTTTTATGCCCTGCTACGGTGGGCAAGCCGCTGGTGGGATCGGACTGGGATGCGGTGCGTGTTTTGGGAGGGGCGTATTACGGGGATGGGAGCAACAGTTATGCGTTCAACGCGCATTTGCGCGGCTATGACAATTATGGGGAGTGGGGGGTGTGGGCGCAGTGGTGGAATGCCGGGCGCGGGCCGCGGATAACGGCGGATCGGGTGGAGGTCCCGAGTGCGACGTTCTGGATGGTGGATGCGACGAGCAGCCGGTTTGATGTGTCGTATCAGTATTTTCTTGCGCCGTACCGCCATGGCGGGCCGGCGAATGTGGATGATCCGCTTTGCCAGAGCCTGGAAGCGCCGGGAGCGGAAGGGTTTAATTCATCCTTCGTGGATGGGCATGCGGCGTGGGTGCGGTGGGATGTGT